>JBKPDW010000616.1:0-4487 GCA_046728115.1 Acidobacteriota bacterium
GCGTGGGCCAGACCCTGAACGACGTCGAGGCCGCGAGGGTTAGTTGAAAGCCTGGTGCTATGACTTCTGTCTTGGGACTCGGTAATGTGTTGATGGGCGACGACGGATTTGGGCCAGCTGCCGTGCGCCTGTTTCGGGAGACCTTCGAGGTCGGTCGAAAAGTGGTCGTCGCAGATGTCAGCACACCGGGACTCGACCTGATGCCATGGCTCGTCGGCGCCGATCGCGTCATCTTGGTCGACACGGTGAAAGGAAATCTGCCACCGGGCACGATCCGCGTGTTCGACAAGGTAGCCATGCTTCGCCATGGTTCCGCGGATCGCATGAGGCCGCATGACATTGCGCTCAAGCATGCCTTGTCGGCGCTGGACCTAGCCGGCTGCGGACCCCGCGAGCTTGCGCTCATCGGCGTGCAGCCGGGGCGTGTCGGCATGGGCATGCATTTGTCAATTGAGTTGAGCTACGCGCTTCCGCTGGCCGTCGAAGGAATCGCCGCGCTGCTCAAGCGCTTCGGCGAGCATCCGATCCGCCGCACTGTTTTTCACGAGGAACGGGCGAGTTACAAGGGTCGCCTGGCTGCGGCGTAGACGAGGACCTGAACGTTTTGAATCCGACTCTCGTCCGCAGGCGCGCGAGCCCGGCGCACGCCCGGAACGGGTGTCAGGAACTTGCCGAGGACCCGGACAGGGTGGGACCCACTACGAGACCCAGCACGAATGCGACCGCCAGCGTCAGCGAAAGAGCGAGGCTGCATACGGCGATCGCTCTCATAGTGCTGGTGTAATCGAGTGCCTGTCTGACAGCGACGACGCTGGCGATCAGCATCCAGGCGATCGCGATCGCAAAAACAGGAACGGTCGCACCGGGCAGAAACGCCCATACTTGTATGAGGCCGGGCGTCGCAGCGAACCCGAGCGTCCGGAGCAACTCGCCTGGATCGACCTGAGTATCCGGCGTCGGCAGGATGCGCGACCCAATCTCGAAGATCACGAGTGCCCATGTCGCCCATGTCAGTAGCGCGATGACGCTGGCGGCGGCAAAGAAAGACAACGTGGCGGATGCGCCTTCCATACCGCGGGCGCCGACGGCCGCGGCCAGACTGGAACCTACGACCACCGCAAGCGCCTGCGGCGTTGCCGTGCGATCCGCCTCAACGTCCTCATACGTTGCGGCATCGAGCATCGCCGCACCCATCAGTCGGCGCACGAAGAATGACCCCATTGGCCCTACAGTGGGCAGAGCACGCCACATGCCAAAACAGCAGTCCTCGTCAGGAAGAGCTTGTCTTCATGCTGCCGGCTTGTCGGCCGAATTGTCAGGATCTCCGAACAGTTTCACCCATTCTGCACCGCAGGCTCGCGCGTAATCCGCACCAGCTCGCAGGATCGGCTCGAGACAAATTTCCCCTTCGACGGCGCAACCGCCCTCGAGGCATGGGTCGCCGGTTGCGGTGCAGTCTTGCGTGTAGCGTCTCTCAAGTGCCGCGCAAGCGTCCAGGAATGCCTGCCGCTTCTCGGGAGCCAGCAGCCCCGCGAGCTCCCGCTTGGAGAGGCTCCCTTGCCGCGCCAGTTCCATCAGCCGTTCCGGTTTCATATTCCCTCCTTTGACCGACGATTCGAGTCATCGAGCGAACCGTTCGAACGAGCAGGGCATCGGGAATAGTCCCCAGTCGCACGAGGAATTCCGCATGCACCCGTCTGGCCGTTCGGCTGTTTTGCTCGCATCTGAAGGCTCGCCAACTGTCCGTTCAAGATGCGATCCAAGGCACATGCCTTGCTTTCGCGGCCGTCATCGCAAAGGTGGAGAGCCGGGTCATCACGCGGATGACAAGTTCAGAAGGAGGGTGTAATGCGTTCACGAATTTTCGTTGGCGGGGTCCTGCTCATTGCCCTGGTCGCTGTCGGGCGGCTCGGCGCAAGCGTCAGCACGCACGTGGGGTTGACCCGACAATGGGCCGTTACGAACTTCCCGGACGCGGTCCTCGTCAACGGGCGCCTGATCATGGGGCCGGTGCTGATCGTTCACGACGATGCCAAGATGGCCAACGGCGAGGCGTGTACGACGTTCTATCGATTCGATCCAGCGCACGGCGTCCAGGAAGAGCTCGTGTCGTTCCACTGCACGCCGAAGATCAGAGAGGTCGTGGACAAGACCACGTTCACGACAGTCCCCATCGCGACCGGCTGCAAGAAGCTGATCGAGTACCAGATCGCCGGCGACTCAGAGGCGCACGGCGTTCCGTCGAAGTAGAACGTGCCGAACTGGTCGACACGCTGCGGATCCGGCACGCGTCCCTGACGTTGCCGGATTCGCGCCCAGCGCAGGATCGACCATCGCCTGCATCGCGCGACCGCCACGGTGACCTGTTGCTGCTTGCCACCGAGCCGCGGACGGTACCGCCGACAAAGAGGAAGTTGCTCAGGCGTCCTCGTACCGCATCATCGCCATGAATCCCATGTCCATGTGAAACTGCTGGCGGCAGTGGAACAGCGAGAGCCCGGGTTGCGTTGCGGGGACGTCCACTTCCACCTGCTTCCACGCCGGCACGACGACGACGTCTTTCCAGATGCCTGAGAGCGGCTGACCGTCGAACCGCACCAGCTCGAAACGGTGGCGGTGCAGGTGCACCGGGTGGGGGTCCGCACTTTGATTGTCCAGTACCCAGCGGTAGCGTTTGTTCGCGCGCACGATAATCGGATCCGTGCGTGGGTATGACTTGTCGTTGATGGTCCAATGGTGCCCGTCGCCCGTCGCCTTGAACACCATCGTGAGGCGTCCGTCGGGTTCGGCCCGTGGCTCGAGGGCGGCGAACGTGCCGTAGCTCCAGACGAACGACCCGGGTGCCTCCCACTGCGGCGGACCGGGTTGGCCGGCATATTCGACGGCGATTCCCATACCTTTTGCGCGTTGATCCGGTCTGGTCTCCCCGAGGATCCAGACGCCAGGCCTGTTCATCTCTACGACCGCATCCACGCGTTCGCCGGGACCGATCTCGATAATCGGGACGTATCGCGGCAAGGGCACTGCGTTTCCGTCGAGTGCGACCACGTAGAACAGGTGTCCAGACAGCGCAAGACGATGGTGTAGCGTCGCGCTCGCGTTCACGATCCGGAACAGCACGCGCTGTGCCTGCCGCACACGGATCGGCTCACCGGCGCCAAGCATCTTGCCGTTGATAGAGAAATAGCGAAATTCCACGTCCGCAGGACCGTCGGTCGTGAGGCGGGGCTCCCATTCGTGCAGCAGGATGGGAACCTCCTGGTCGTACGCGCCGGGATCTTCGCCTTCGACCACCAGGAGACCGAACTGGCCGCTATAGGTACTCCGCTTGAGATTGCGACCCGCCGGATTGTGGCTGTGATACCAGCGCGTTCCCTCGGGTTCCGGCGTGAAGCGATAGCGCCGGCGTTCGCTGGGAGGAACGCCGGGTGTGCCTTCCTCGTAGGACCCATCCACCTCGGGCGGAATGTGCAGCCCGTGCCAATGAACAATCTCTTGTTCTTTCGAGTCGTTCCAGACGTCGACCGCGATCGGTCTGCCTCGTCTCGCCCGCAGCATCGGCCCTGGCACCTGGCCGTTATAGGCCAGCGTCCTGACGGTGCGGCGCGGAGCGAGCTCCAACGTCATCTCGGCGATGCGAAGCGTGATATCGGCTTCGCCGTCGAAATCGCGCGGCGCGTCGGTGCGCGGCTGCTGCGGAACGACGGTCGAGTGCTGGCTCCTCACGATCGCGGTGGCGGTCACCCAGGAACACGACAGCGCAAGGAGTTCGCGACGAGTCATCGAGTCCAGACGACGCTAGCACAGTCCGCCCGAACGGCCACCATTGGCCGTCTCACTCCGCAGTCTGTGCGTCTACGGTACCTGGATGGACTTGAGGTAGTCGATCAGATTCGATACCCGCAGCTTCGCGAAAGTCGGGTCAGCCGAAGTTGCTTGGAACACAGGTCCCCAGATCGGCATCTCCCGTGAGCCGTGCGACGCCATGACCTGCGTACCATTAATGACACCCTCGACATCGGACGCGGAGAACTTGCCGCCATGACGTTTAGCAATGGTGGTCAAGTCGGCCGGCGCTTTCTTCAGCGCCGATGCTGCCGGGCCGTTTCCTTTGGCCTGTTCGCCGTGGCACACGACGCAATACGCGCGGAAGGTGTCGACCCCCTCAATTGACTGAATCCGAGGTGCCGTACCCTGGCGAACGGTCTGGGCGCCTGCGCTCGCACACACGAGTGACAGCGCCACCGATCCAGCGACTCCCCACGAGAACGAACGCACCACAGCGACCATGAGATCCTCCTTTGCCTTCCAACCCGACGCTCGCGATGAATCACATCCGATGCCAGGCGATCTCGAAGGCAATTTTCTGGAATCATCGCCGGTAATCTACCGACTGCCGGATTTCCGTCAGCGTCTATCTCGAAACGCGGTGGATAGGCGGATCAAGGCTTGCCGGCAACTTGCTGTACGAGCGCCTCGTTTGCTAG
>JBKPDW010000617.1:0-28261 GCA_046728115.1 Acidobacteriota bacterium
GCTCGGTGATGTGGCCAGGACGATTCCAATCCCATTTTCTGAACTGGTACTTTTCCGAATCGGCGTACTCTTCGCTGCCGGGCGCCAGCGCCCGCGCTTCGCACAATTCAAAGCCGCTGTAGATACCGTAGTTCGCGCCAAGTGTGGCCGCGAGGAGCGCGCGCGCCTGAAAGGCCGGGCGTCCGCCGTGCTGCAGGTACGCGTGCAGAATGTCCGGCGTATTCGCGAACAAGTTGGGCCGGAGGTATTCTGCGGCTTCGTGCGTGGTCAGCTCCGTGAAGTATTCGGTAATCTCCCTCTTGGTGTTGCGCCACGTGAAATACGTGTAGGACTGAGTGAACCCGACCTTTGCCAGGTATCGCTGGACCGCCGGCCGGGTAAACGCCTCTGACAGGAAGATCACGTGCGGATCGACGGCGTGCACCCGATCGATGAGCCATTCCCAGAACGCGAACGTCTTGGTGTGCGGATTGTCCACTCGGAAAATCTGGACGCCGCGAACGATCCAGAACCGCATGACGTCGAGCAGCGTGTCCCAGAGTGTGCGCCACTCTTCGCACGCGAAATCGAGGGGGTACACGTCGGGATACCGCTTCGGGGGATTCTCCGCGCACTTGATCGTGCCGTCCGGGCGGTGACGGAACCATTCGGGATGTTCGCGGACCCACGGATGTTCGGGCGAGCACTGCCACGTCACGTCCAGCGCAATCTCGAGACCGAGCCGTGTCGCTTCGGCCAGGAACCGATCGAAATCATCGAGCGTGCCCAGACCAGGTTCCACGGCCGTATGGCCGCCCTCGGCAGATCCGATCGCCCACGGGCTTCCGGGATCATCAGCCGCTGCCACCGGCGCGTTGTTGCGTCCGCGGCGCGCCGTCCTGCCGATCGGGTGAATCGGCGGCAGGTAGACAACGTCGAATCCAAGGTCGGCGATGCGTGGCAGGAGCGCGGCAGCTTCGGCGAACGTGCCGCTGCGGGTCGGATCCGGTCCGGCCGAACGCGGGAACATTTCGTACCACGCACCCACGCGCGCGCGTTCGCGATCGACCCGCACCAATCGGGTGCCCGACGTCGTGGCGTCGGAGCGATCGACGTACACCGCCATCTTCTCGGCGAGGGCGCTGCTCATCGCCGCCGCAACGCCCTCGCCCGGATGCAGCGTGTCGCACAGCGCGTCGGCTCGTTCGAGCAGCCAGATCGAATCGTCACGGCCGCTGCCGATCTGCCCGGCGCGAGCCGCCGCCTCGCGCACCAGCACCGAACCCTCGAGCAGTTCCAGCGACACGTCCTGCCCTGCCGCGGCCTTCGCGTGCAGGTCGTGCCGCCACGTCAGGAATCGATCCACCCAGGCAACGATCGAGTACTCGTGCCAGCCGACATGGGTGACCTCGAACCGGGCGCTCCAATGGTCCGTGCCCGGGGCCACGAGCGCCATCGGCGTTTCGCGCCATGGCGAGGAAGCGACCGCAGAACTCGCAGAGTCCGCTGACAAACCAGGCTCTGCGTTGCTGGCGTTCTCCGCGGTGGCCCTTGTTCGATCCCGCAAGACCGCGACAACCACGTCGTGACCATCCGCGAAGACGTCGGCGGTCACTTCCACCGTTTCGCCGACGGTCCGCTTGATCGGAAAGCGTCCTCCGTCGATCTCAGGAAGGATGTGCTCGACGATCACACGTCTCGCGAGCGTCTCCGGCAGTCGCCGGTCGCCAGTCTCCCGTCGTACGTCGGGCTGGACCGACTGCACTTAGCCCCCAACTGTCGCTGGCTGAGGCGTGCTGGCCAGTTGGCGATCGGCGGCGCGGCGCCGCTCGCGAAGCAGCGATCCCACCTTGAGCACCACGACGGATCGCCCCTGGACCTGATAGCGCTGACCCGGCCTGCAAATGCGATCGGGGGCGTGCGGATCGAACGTGTCGAGGATGCGCAGCCACTGCTGGTCGGCGCCGAGCGGTGGCAGCACAAACGCCACGCGATCATGATGTCCGTTGAGCAACACCAGCAGCGTCTCGCCGACGAGCGGCTGTCCGCGCTCATCGACTTCCTCGATGGCTGTACCCGACAGCAGCATGCCGAGACTGCGAACGAACTCCGCATTCCACGTGTCGTCGGTCATCTCACGGCCGTCGGGCGCGAGCCACGCGACGTCCTTTACGCCGCCCCCGCGAATGCTGCGACCCTGAAAGTACCTGCGGCGCCTCAATGCCGGCTGCGACAGCCGCAGATCCACGAGTTTGGCCGTGAACTGCAGAAGCGTGCGCTTGTCGGCATCGAGATTCCAGTCGATCCACGACAGCTCGTTGTCCTGGCAGTACGCATTGTTGTTGCCCCGCTGCGTACGGCCGATCTCATCGCCGTGGCTGATCATGGGGACGCCCTGCGACAGCATCAGCGTGGTCAGGAAATTGCGGACCTGACGCTCGCGCAGCGCGCGAATCTCCGGATCGTCGGTCGGCCCCTCCACGCCACAGTTCCAGCTGAGGTTGTTGTTTTCGCCATCCCGATTCTCCTCCCGGTTCGCCTCGTTGTGTTTCTCGTTGTAGCTGACCAGGTCGTGCAGCGTGAAGCCATCGTGCGCGGTGATGAAGTTGATGCTCGCGTACGGCTGCCGGCCCGAGTGCGCGTACAGGTCGTTGCTGCCCGCCAGCCGCGTGGCCAGATCCGAGACCGATCCCCGATCGCCGCGCCAGAAGCGCCGAATCGAATCGCGGTACTTGCCATTCCATTCGGTCCACAGCACAGGGAAATTGCCGACCTGATAACCTCCCGCGCCGAGGTCCCACGGCTCCGCAATCAGCTTAACCTGCGACAACACTGGATCCTGATGGATGATGTCGAAGAACGCGCCCAGCCGATCGACCTCGTACAGCTCGCGCGCGAGGGCGCTCGCGAGGTCGAATCGAAATCCATCCACGTGCATCTCGAGCACCCAGTACCGCAGGCTGTCCATGATCAGCTGGAGCACCTGCGGGCTCTGCATGTTCAGCGTATTGCCGCAGCCGGTGAAATCCATGTAGTAGCGCGGAGCGTCCGCAACCAGCCGATAGTAGGCGGCGTTATCGAGGCCCTTCAGCGACAGCGTGGGCCCCAGATGATTTCCCTCCGCCGTGTGGTTGTAGACGACGTCGAGAATCACTTCCAGCCCGGCAGCATGGAGGGCGCGCACCATGCGTTTGAATTCGCGAACCGCGCCCGCAGGCGTGCGCGAGGCCGCGAGCCGCGGTTCTGGGGCGAAATAGCCGTAGCTGTTGTAGCCCCAGTAGTTCGTGAGCCCCTGCTGCTCGAGGTGGCGATCGCGCGCGTGGTGGTGCACCGGCATCAGCTCCACTGCGGTAATCCCGAGTCGCGTCAGGTGCTCGAGCGCTGGTTCGGTGGTCAATGCTTCGAATGTACCGCGAAGGTGCTCCGGGATGTCCGGGTGCTGTCGTGAAAATCCGCGGACGTGCATCTCGTAGATCACCGTGTTGTGCCACGGCGTCCGCGGCGGTCGATCGGTTCCCCACGTAAAGGCCGGATCCACCACCGTGGCGAGTGGGGCGCACCACGCATTGTCGCGGCTGTCGAACGATAGGTCCTCGTCGGGATGTCCAACCTGATAACCGAACATCTCGTCGGCCCACCGCACCGTACGCGCGACCGCCTTCGCGTATGGATCCATGACAACCTTATTGGGGTTGAAGCGGTGGCCCGCGGCCGGATCGTATGGGCCGTGTGCGCGGAAACCGTAGAGCTGGTTCGGCCGGGCATCCGGCAGAAACCCGTGCCAGACCATTGCCGTATGCTCGTTCAACGGAATCCGCGCGCGTTCCCGCGTGGCATCGGGGGCGTCGAAGAGACACAACTCGACCTTCGTTGCGTGCTCAGAGAACACAGCGAAATTGACGCCGACGCCTGTCCAGGTAGCGCCGAGTGGGTAAGGGTTGCCGGGCCAGACACGCACGAACGGCACAGCATCAAGTGCCGTGCCAGATGGGCCTGGCGAGGTGATTGGAGATGAGCGGGCTAGGGTTTAGGGATTGAGGAGAGATCATTCGGTGGCGTATCGGTCGTTGAACCACGGTTCAGCGGAGTTCGAATAGCCCCTCACTTCCCAGAACCCTCTATGGTCGCGCGCGAGGAACTCGATCTTGCGGATCCATTTCGTCCCCTTCCACGCGTACAACTTCGGCGTGATCATCCGGCAGGGACCTCCGTGTTCGCGCGGGAGGGGCTCGCCTTCCCATGTGTGTACGAGCAGAACGTCGTCGTCCAGCGCTCGCGCCAGCGGCAGATTCGTGGTGTATGGGATGAACGTTCCCGGCATGAAGTCGTAGCCGGTGCACAGCACGAAACGCGCCTCGTCTTTCGGTACAGCCATTTCGGCGATCGTCCTGAACCGCACGCCGCGCCAACGGTTGTCGTAGCGGCTCCAGGTCGTGACGCAGTGGAAGTCGCTGGTGTCTTCGACCTCCGGTAGTGCGATGAAGTCGCCCCATGCGAGCGTGAATGGGTGCTCAACGTCTCCTGCGATTTCGAGTTTCCAATCGTTCAACTCCACATGTGGCTGTTCGCCCAGGTCGAGCACCGGCCAATTTTTGACGACATGCTGGCCGACAGGCAGTTGCGGCATCCTATGGCGATTGGGCGGCCCGGTGCCCTCTGGTCGTCGGCCGGCGAATCGTACGTTGACGGCGCTCTTATCGGTTGAGATCTGGCGCCGAATGAAACGGATGCGACGCTCGACGAGATCCTTGTCGTTCACAAACGGATTGTAACGACTATCCGATCTCCGGCTATTGACCCCGGTCCCTATTCCTCAGTCCCTGATCCCAACCTCTTACCATTGACACCCGAAGCGTCAACGCTGGTTGATCGCATCGTACGGATCCGACTGTGCGTCGGGCTGTCCGGGCGCCGGATCGCCGCGACGTCCGGGATGCGTATCACCCGGGCCCACGGGGTAGCGAGGTCCGACCGTTGCCTTGCCGCGGACGATTTCCTTGTAAAAGTAGGGTCCCCACAATGCCCCCGCGAGAACGAGGACGATCAGGATGCCCAGGCCAACCTCAGAGTACTCCAGAGCTAGCGTAAGCTCAGCCAACAACATGCGTCCCTCCGCTCGATGTACAAGGCAACGCATATGCCCAGTCAAACTCGGCAATTGAATCAGCTGATCGATGACCGACGGATAAGGGCAGCCGTCTTCTGCGTGGCGGTTCGCAGTCGATCGTGATGGTGGAACCGCGGCGCCCGTCAAGTGCTACCAGCGTAGTCCACTCCGGGTTAGCCGCTGGCCGTGAGAGGAAGAAAAGCTACGAAAGCTTCGCGGGCTCTCGTGCACGGGAACACGCCAACGTGCAGAAACGAATTACTTGGGGTGGGCGACGGGTATCGAACCCGCGACCTCCTGAGCCACAGTCAGGCGTTCTGCCACTGAACTACGCCCACCACAGGGGGGAACGCGTCAGTCTAGCACCGTTATGTCTTCTGGTCCTCGGCGCCGACCTGCGTGGAGTGGGGACCGCTGCCAATCTGCGAGTCTGAAATCTCGACGAGCTCACCCTTTCGGATCTTCACACGCGTCAGGTAGATGTGGCTCGCGCGCTGGCCTTTCGCCTCGTACATCAATTTGTCCGCGCGCTGAATCAGTTCGGCCGCCAGGCGCCGTGCGATAAAACGGCGCTCAGCGACTCGCCCAAGCCAGAGACAGACGACACCGACGTCGACCGTGACGGGCTGTGCGGCCAGGCGGTGATCCTCGAGGGTCCAGGGGTAGCGTTCGACCGCTTCGCGGAACCGTTCGGCGATAGCGTGGGCCTGCTGATACTCGGCGAGATCGGGCGTGAGGAAACAGAACTCGTCGCCGCCGAACCGCGCGTGAAGATCCTCCGAACGGGGCCCGCGGCGCTCCTGGGCGATCAAGTCGTCGGATCGGACCTGCTCCCGAAGGATCGTCGCGACGCGAGCGATGATGCGATCTCCGACGGCGTGCCCCAAGGCATCGTTGTACCACTTGAAGCCCGTCACATCGACCAGGCCAACCGCGCACCAGCGTCCGCGCTGTTCGAGCGCAAGCAGCGATTCCAGACGCTCCGTGAACCGCGCGAAGTTCATCAGGTTCGTTTTCGGATCGCGGTGGGATTTTTCGGTCAGGTCGGCGACGAGCGCTTCGAAATATCGAGAGATGCTGCTGACGGTGGCGTCGCGTGCCGACAATTCCCGCTTCACGCCTGCTATCTGTTCGGTGAATCCCGCCGCCACGGCCTGTATCGCGTCGTGCTTGGATTCCCGCCAGAGTTGCTCGTGGCGTGTGAACACGCTGTCAATGGCAGCCAGCAGAGCCGCTTCGGAACTGGCCGGCAGACGCAATGTGTCGCGAATCCATGCCTGAAGCTCGATCAGCGTCCGTGGCTTGACGTCGTCCGATGGTGGCACGGCATGCGTCGGCATACCCTCTTCAGGCGCGAAACTCATCTGTTCGCCCACGGCGGCTGATCTACAAATGCCGTTCCAAGTGGCGCCGCGCGGTATCAGAAAGGTGTCACTTGATACCGATTTGACACCCTTTCAAATCACCTGGCTCCGGAACCAGTGCAGGAGCCGTACCGAGGATCGAGCGAAGACGATTACCAAAAACGATATGGTTCAGCGAGCGTCGGCAAGCTGCTGGACGATCTGGCGGGCGAGCGGAAGACTGACTCCGCACGTGGGGTCGTCAACACGGCAGCGAGCGACCGTGAGATCGCATCCGCACGTGCACGGTTGGGCGTTGAGTTTTTGCAGCGCTTCGGTGCGCTTCGCGGCGCTCATCGTCGACAAGTCGATTCCCGGGATGGTGATCGCCTGCGCGCCGTTGTTCAACGTCAGTCCCTGCGTCTGATCGACTTCCTCGATCACGGCGTTGACGGGAAGGCCGGCGAGCGAACGCGTCTCCTGCTCGGTCACGGATGCTGTCAGCATCCCGACGTGTTTCTGGACGAGACGGGACTCGCGATCGATGACGAATGATGTCGGCAGGGCGGCGATACCTGGGAACAGGCGCTCGATTTCAAGGGAGGACATGACCACCGGATAGTTGATGCCGTGCTCGCCGACGAACCGCTTTACGACCTCTAGGCCCGCTTCGTCCTGCGAGACGCCGATTATTTGTAGGGTGTCGCGATACTTTTCCTGAAGCGCGATCAGATCTGGAATCTCGGCGCGGCACGGCGGGCACCATGTGGCCCAGAAATTCACGAGGACCACTTTCCCGCGCAGGGCGCCAAGCGACACATCGCGACCATCGAGATCACGGGCGAGAAACGAGGGTGCGGGCGACGGATTACGGAAGAACCGCAGCGTGACTTGCTCCTGCCCGACGGCCGGGTCAGGTCGTGCTGCCATGTGCCGCGAGTATCGAGACGCCGCCCACGTCAGAGAAAGGGCGCCGAGGGCAATCGCCAGAATGAGCGCTCGCTGTGTCCCCATCAGGAATCCGATCCGCGTCTACAAGTGTAAGCTGAAGCTGTGCGGATTGAAACCGTGTTCCTGGATGCCGGAGGCGTCCTCATCAATCCGAACTGGACGCGTATCAGCGCGGCGCTCGCGGCACACGGCGTCGACGTGGCCGCTTCTGCTCTCGAGGCTGCGGAACCGCTGGCGAAGCGTCAACTCGACACCGGCGAGAGGATTCGAGCCACTTCTGATGCCCAACGGGGCTGGACGTACTTCAACCTCGTCCTCGAGGCGGCCGGTCAGGCAGTCTCCGACGCAACCGATGCCGCTCTGGCCGAGCTCCATGATTACCATCAGGAGTTCAACCTGTGGGAAACCGTCCCCGATGGCGTCCGACCCGCGCTGGCTGCACTGCGAGCAAGAGGATTCCGATTGGTCGTGCTCTCGAACGCAAACGGCACACTGCATCGCGTGTTCGAACGTCTCGATCTGGCATCTGCCGTCGACGCGCTTTTCGATTCATGCAACGAGGGAATCGAGAAGCCGGATCCGCGATTCTTCCAGCTCGCACTCGACCGTGTCGGAGCACACGCGGCGACGACAGTACATGTCGGGGATCTGTTTCACGTGGACGTGGTCGGCGCGCGTGCAGCGGGTATTGAGCCGGTTCTGTTGGACGTTGCCGACCTCTATCGGGACGCCGATTGCAGGCGCGTGCGGTCGTTGGCGGGTTTGATGGATGTGCTGCCGGTGAAAGCGGGCGCCTAATCCGCGTCGCCGCGCTCGGCCCGACGCGATGCTTTCAGCCTGCCACGTCGTTTCTTCGAGGCCAGTCGCTGCTCGCGCGCGCCGGCCGATGGCGTAGTCGGCTTCCGCGATTTCGGCCGGCGAGCGGCATGCTGGAGCAGCGCTACAAGTCGGATGCGAGCGGCCTCGCGATTCTGTGCTTGCGTTCTGTGCTCGCGGCTGTCGATCACGAGCACGCCATCGTCTGTCAGCCGATGCCCGGCGAGCGCGACCAGTCGCTCCTTGACGTCCTCGGGCAGCGACGAGGCCTGAACATTGAAACGCAGCTGGACGGCGCTCGATACTTTATTGACGTTCTGACCGCCCGGTCCGGACGCACGTACGAACCGCTCCTCGACATCCGCCTCATCCACGGCGATCGTGTCTGTTATCCGAATCATCGGGCTCCATATGGTGCGCGACACACCGTCAAGATGCCGGCAATCGCAATTGCGCGCGCACGCCTCCGAGCGGTGAATGTGCCAGCGTGATCGATCCGCCGTAGACGTCGGCCAGATCTCGCACGATAGCCAGGCCCAGGCCTGTTCCAGGCGCGGCCTCGTCTGCGCGAACTCCCCGCTGCAAAACGGCGTCGCGCATCGACGGCGCGAGGCCCGGGCCATCGTCGTCTACGAGAATTTCGACGGCGCCTCCGTCGAGCGACGAACTGATCTGGACGCGCGATGCCGCCCACTTGCACGCATTGTCGAGGATGTTGCCGAGCATCTCGTCGAGATCTTCGCGCTGACCGCGCACGTAGTGGTCGACCGGCACGGATACATCAACCGTCAGACTCCGGTTCGCGTAGAGGCGTCCGAGTGTTCGCGCCAGACCAACCGCGGATGCAGTGACCGCGCACCGAGCACCCGGAGTCGCACCAGACGCTGCCGCCCGGGCCTGCGCCAGGTGATAGTTCATCTGCCGACGCATGCGCTCCACTTGCTGACCGATCGTGGAAGCCATCTCGGCGTATCCGTGAGTCTCGGCGCGCGCGGCCTCCTGCGCCAGCACTGCGAGCGGTGTCTTCAAGCCGTGCGCCAGATCTCCGGCCTTGGCAAGCGCGCGGCTCACAGCTCGCTCGCGATGATCGAGCAGCGCGTTGAGATCGTCGACGAGCGGCTGCACTTCGCTCGGATACGACCCCTGGAGCTGGCGTTGACGTCCCTGTCGCATCTCGGACAGCCGCAGGCGCAGTTCGTCGAAGGGCGCCAACGCCCCTCGGACGAGGGCAAGTCCCGCGACCATGCTTCCCACGGCGAACGCGGCCGCGATCAGGTTGTGCGAATGGACAATCAGGACGGTTTGCCGGGCCCGAGGGCTGAAGGTCAGGACGATCGTGATCACGGCCATCAGGCCGAGCGTCCAGAGGACAGCGCCCATCATCACGCGCCCGCGCAGCGACGCACGGCGTCTCATGCGTCACCGTCGACCCGATAACCGAGGCCGCGCACGGTCTGGATGAACGCGGCGCCGAGCTTTCGCCGCAGCCGTGCGACGAACACTTC
The DNA here is from genome assembly GCA_046728115.1 of Acidobacteriota bacterium. GTDB lineage: Bacteria > Acidobacteriota > Vicinamibacteria > Vicinamibacterales > CAVVIG01 > CAVSWN01. The sequence continues at coordinate 9,702 of JBKPDW010000617.1, forward strand.
GACGGTGTTCGAGTCGCGATCGGCGTCCCGCGCAGATGTGATCGGTCAGCTCGCTTTGCGAGACGACGCGGCCCGCCTGGTGCATCAAGTACGACAGCACGCGATATTCGTGGCTGGTGAGCTTGACGACGGCGCCGTCGAGTGTGACCTTTGCCATACGCACGTCCAGCGAAACGGCGCCGCACCGAAGCTGCGGACTGGCTTGGCCGCTGGAGCGTCGGATCAGCGCGCGGAGCCGTGCGAGCAGTTCCTCCATCCGGAACGGCTTCGCCATGTAGTCGTCGGCGCCGCTGTCAATGCCCTGAACTTTTTCGTGCCAGCTGTCGCGGGCCGTCAAGACGAGCACAGGCACTGAAATACCGGCCTCGCGCCAGCGTCGCAGCACGGCGAGGCCGTCCAGACCGGGCAGTCCCAGGTCGAGCACGACGGCGTCGTAGACCTCGGTCTGCCCGAGGAACTCAGCCCGCGTACCGTCGGACGCGCAGTCCACGGCGTATCCGGCCTCGTCCATGGCGCTCGCAAGCTGTCGCGCCAGCAACGTCTCGTCTTCGACCACCAGCACGCGCACGTTGCCCTTATAACGCAAACGAACCTGAATGCCAGCTGAACGCGGCGTTCAGGAACGGTTCAACGCCGTCTCTATAGGCTGGGCGAGCGGGAAATACCTGCAAGGTGGGGGCTGACAGATGACCAATCGAACGTTCCTCTTCGTGGTGCTCGGCGTCGTTCTGCTTCTTGCCGCCGCCATCGTCATGCATACGCCCGCCGGTCCCGGAGTGGCGCGATCGATTCGGGCGTTGCACGGCGCGCGAGATTGAACGGCGTCCTCCGTGGTCGCGTCTTTCCGAAGAAGGCGCCTTACCACAAAGAGACACTGAATGAAACCGAGGACACGCGCCATTCAACTCGGAAACGTGCTCTAAGATGATGGGATGGCCGCACTGATAGAAGCGATCGACATCAAGCGCAAGATGTTCTTCGAGCACGAAAACGCTCCCTATCATTGCCTGGACGTAGAGATCTCGAGGCCGACGGCGCGAGGCGGACAGACACTGGTGCGCCTGAAGATGCGAAACCTGCTGACCCGTGCGGTCTTCGATCGGACATTCAAGGCGGGCGAGAAATTCAGGGAACCGGACCTCGATACGGTATCGGCCACGTTCCTGTACGTGGACGGGACAGGATTCCATTTCATGGATCAGGACTCGTTTGAGACGGTCACGCTCTCCGCCGACATTATCGGCGACGACCGCGAGCTCCTCGTGGACAACCTGCCGGTGCAGATTCAGCGATACAACGGCGGACCGATCGGCGTACAGTTTCCGCCACACGTCGAACTGAAGGTGACGGCGACCGAGGCCGGCGCTCGCGGCGATACCGCCAGCGGCACTGTGACCAAGCTGGCCACGGTCGAAACCGGTTTGCAGCTGCGCGTGCCGCTCTTCATCAAAGAGGGGGAGACGATTCGCGTCCAGACCGAAACGCGTGAATTCGCGGGTCGAGCGTGACAGACAATTGAGATGGGTGGACAGCGATGCTGAGCGATTTACGTCATGCCTGGAGAACCCTGCTGAAAATGCCGGTGCTGGCGGGCGTGGTGGTCGCCTCGCTCGGTGTGGGCATCGGCGTGAACACGGCGGTCTTTTCCTGGATCCAGGCGGTGATTCTCCGACCGCTGCCCGGCGTCCGGGATGCCGGCAGCTTTCAGTCGGTGGAACCGCGCGCCGAGACCGGATCGTATCCGGGCGTGTCGTGGCCCGAGTACGGCGACCTGCGCCAGCGCCTCCACGCTTTTCCGGATCTGATGGCGTTCCGGATGGTCCCGTTCAATGTCGGCGAGTCTGGTCGGGCGCAGCGGACATATGGGCTGCTTGTTTCGGATAACTATTTCTCTTCGCTGGGTCTGCGGCCGGCGATGGGCCGCCTCTTTGGATCGGATGACACGATCGTTCATGAGCGCGAGCCGATCGTCGTCGTCTCACATGACTTCTGGCGGACCCGCCTGGGTGCACACACGGACGCTGTGGGTCAGACCATTCGCGTCAACGATCGTCACCTCACGATCGTGGGCGTGACGCCCCAGCGCTTCCAGGGAACCGTGCTCAGCTTGAACTTCGATCTTTTCGTACCGGCCACACTGGCGCCCACGCTGCTGGCAGGATCCTCTGAACTCGAGAATCGGAGCCTCCGCGGCTACACGGCAATGGGTCGGCTGCGACAGGGGATATCGGTCGCGCAGGCGCAGGCCGAACTCGATCAGGCAATGCGCGAGCTGGCACGGACGTACGCCGAGACCAATGCGACGTTCAAAGGCAAGGTGATGCCGTTTTGGCAGGCGCCTCGCGGCCCTCAACGTCTTCTCGCCAGTGCGCTCGCCATGCTGCAGGGCGTCCTGCTGCTCCTGCTGCTGGCCGTGTGCGGCAATACGGCCAACCTGATGCTGGCGCGGGCGAGCGCTCGACATCGTGAAATGGGCGTCCGGCTGGCCCTGGGTTCCGGACGATGGCGTGTCGCGAGCCTGGTGCTGACCGAAAACCTGTTGATGGCGTCTGGCGGGGCCCTGCTTGGGGCCGCCATCGCGGTCTGGGCGTCCGAGGCGCTCCGTGCGGTGCCTGTCCTCGGCGCGTTTCCGATCAAGTTGCAAACCAGTCTCGACGGCATCAGCCTTGCCTTTGCGGCGCTGCTCGGGCTCGTCTGCGGTGCAATCTTCGGTCTTGCGCCCGCGCTGCAGTTGGCGTCGGTCGATGCGCAGGTGGCACTGCATTCTGGCTCGCGTACGGCCGGGCGCAGTGGTCTGCGGAACGCGCTCATGGGTGCAGAGGTCGGCCTCGCGCTGGTCGTGCTGCTTGCCGCCGCTCTGTTCCTGCGCAGCTTCGCGGAGGCGCGCGAAACCGATCCGGGATTCACACGCGAGGGCGTCCTGCTGGCCGCGTACGACTTTACCGGACGCGAGGTCGACAACGCGTTTGCGCGCACGTTTGCGCGTCGGCTGCTCGATCGGATTCGGGCACTGCCGGAAGTGCAGTCGGCGTCCATTGCCAGCTCCGTGCCGCTCGACATCCATGGCTTGCCGATGCGGTCGTTCACGATCGAGGGTCGGACGCGAGGCGACGCACGCGACGTGGCGCTGACCAATACGGTCACGCCCGGCTATTTCACCACCATGGGGATCGCAATGACGAAGGGCGCAGACTTCGTTGACCTGAGCGACGAGCGAACGCCGCCGCAGGCCATCGTCAACGACGCCTTCGTCCTCCGGTTCCTCGACAGCGTCGATCCTGTCGGGCGACGGATAGAGACCCGCGGTACGCCGTACGTGATCGTTGGGGTCGTTCGAAACTCCGTGAGTGATTCGTTTGGCGAGCCTCCGACGCCGGTCATCTATCTGTCCTATCGCGATCGGCCGACGGCGCGTGGCGAGATTCACGTTCGAACGCGGGCGGGTGCGGAGGCGCTGCTGGCGCCGCAGTTGGAGCGGATCGTTCGCGAACTCGATTCAGAGCTGCCGCTCTACGACATCCGAACGCTCAGCGACCACGTCGAGAAGAACCTGTTCCTGCGACGCATCCCCGCGCGGATGTTCGTCGTGCTCGGTCCGCTGTTGCTGGTGCTGGCCGCGATCGGCATTTACGCCGTCGTGGCGTACACCGTGTCGCAGCGAACGAAAGAAATCGGCGTACGGCTGGCGCTCGGCGCCACACCCGCCGGTCTGGTCGCCGCCATCCTCGGCGACACCTTCCGCGTCGTCGCCGCCGGCGCACTCGTCGGCTGGGCGATCGCGTTCGTGATCGATTTGCATCTCGTGCGAGCGCCGATCTATCTCTCCGTGTTCGGGGGCGTGCCGCTGCTGCTGATGATCGTGGCCGGCGTCGCCTGCTGGGTGCCCGCCCGCCGCGCGGCGAATGTGGATCCGATGCTTGCCTTGCGGCACGAGTAGCGCTCGTCGCTTCTCCGACGACGTTTCGTTTCCCCTTCGACTGTTTTGCACGAAAGCGATTGCCGGGCACCGTCGCGCGTCGATGACGGCGCGGAAGCTGGGACAATGGGATCGTGACCGCGCAGCGACGACGCGTTCAGAACCGGAGGTCTCGAACGGCGCTGGCATGCGTCGACCGGATCGAACGCAAGGTGTTCAGGCTGCGGGGTCACAACGTGATGCTCGACAGCGATCTGGCGCGCCTGTACGACGTGAATGTCAAGGTGCTCAATCAAGCCGTCAAACGCAACCGCGCACGATTCCCTGCGGACTTCATGTTTTGTTTGACGGCCCACGAAACGATCTCTTTGCGGTCACAGATTGTGACCGCAAAAGGAGGGCGCGGCGGCCGGCGCCCTATGCATTCACGGAACAGGGCGTCGCCATGTTGTCGAGCGTGTTGCGAAGTCCCAGAGCAGTGCGAGTGAACATCGAGATCATGCGGACGTTCCTCCGGCTGCGGCAAATGCTGGAGGCCAACGCCGAACTCGCGAAAAAACTGGACCAGCTCGAACGAAAGTACGACTCGCAATTCGCGCTCGTGTTCGAGGCGATTCGGGAAGTTTTGGTTTCGCCGGCGCCGCCCAGGCGCCGGATTGGTTTCGGCACGCCACCCCGCGACGCCCGGCAGGCACGGCTGGGCACCCAGGCCGGGTGCCCGTGATGTTTGCGGTCACAAATTGTGACCGCAAACGCTGTCACGGCTCCGCTCGCACTCGTGCGTTGTACTCGCGGACGATCACGAACATCGGAACACGTTGCGAAATCATGTCGCAAAGCTCGCCACCACGTCGGACACAGAGGAAGGGAGGTCAAACCCAGATCCCGACGGCTATCGCACAACCGGCAGATCGATGAAGCTGTCGCGCCCCGGCGCGTGATACACGCGCTGCGTGGCCTTCTTGTAGTCACCCGGCGTCGCGCGGAAAATGCTCGGCACGAACGTCTGCGGATTCCGGTCGTACAGCGGGAACCAGCTCGATTGCACCTGCACCATGATGCGATGCCCCGGCAGGAAGACGTGGTTGGCCGTCGGCAGCGCGAATCGATACAGCAGCGGCTGATCCGCAGCAATCGGCCGCGCCGTTTCGAAGCTCTCACGATAACGGCCGCGGAAGATGTCGGCGGACACCATGAGCTGGTAGCCGCCCATTACCGCGTCGCGCGGAACCTCGTCCGGGTAGACGTCGATCAGCTTGATGACCCAATCCGAGTCGGTGCCGCTCGTCGACGCGATCAGATTGACGATGGGTTGCCCGCTGATTTTCAGCGGTGCTGCGAGCGCAGCGGAGATGAACGCCAGGACGTCGGGACGGCCCGACGCCTCGCGCTGATCGTCGACGAGCCAGCGCGCCCAAGACCCTCCTCCTGCCGGCTGAATCGGCCGCGATCGGAACGGCACCGGCTTGGCAGGATCCGACACATATTCATCGAACGACGCGTCGCCGGCCTTCGGCGTCTCGAAGCTCAGCGTCAGGCCCGCACCGAGGTACAGTGAGGTACGCATGATCTGACACCCACTGGCGCAGCCGGACGGCCACGATGGCAATCGGCGCCACGTGTTCGTTCCGGTTTCAAACGCGGTCACCGGCGCCACGTCGGCGCGGGGCGCGTCGTCCTTCAAGTACTGCGCGAGAAATGGTGCGAGAGTCTCCCGCCTGAACTGCAAGGCGGTGTCGGCGCCGAACTTGAGCGCGCCAAGCGAACTGCCGTCGGCAATCTCTTGTCCGTGATGCCACGGACCCAGCACCAGGAACACCTTGTCGTTGTTCGTGTCCTTTGGCTTGATCGCGGTGTACACCGCGATATCGCCGTAGATGTCTTCCTGGTCCCACAGACTGTGGACGAGCATCACGGGCACGTTCAGCGGCTGCGTCGCGAGGATCTTGTCTACGGCCTGGTCGCGCCAGAACGCGTCGTAGGCCGGATGTTCCACCAGCTTGCGCCAGAAACCCAGCTGCTCGAGTCCGCGTTGGCGCCCGAGCTCGCCGGCAGATCCCGCTTCCATGTACGTGTTGTAGTCGTCGGCATGGCTCGTCCACCACTGGATGTCGTTCGCGCGAGTGGCCTCCTGCGCGTAGATATACGGCATCATTTGCTGCCGGAACGCGCCGTTGTGAAACCAGTCGTCGCCCATCCAGCCGTCCACCATCGGATTCATCGGCACCGAGACCTTGAGCGCGGGATGGGGATTCACGAGCGCCATCAGCGGCAGAAATCCGTCGTACGAAATGCCGAGGACGCCGACCTTGCCGTTGGTTTCCGGCACGTTCTTCACCAGCCAGTCGATCGTGTCGTATGTGTCCGTGGCGTGATCCACAGGCGTCGGATTTTGAGGTCCGTGAAGCGGCCGGTTCATCACATAATCGCCTTCGGATCCGTACTTGCCTCGAACGTCCTGAACGACGCGGATGTAACCGCCCTCGAGGATCACTTCGACCGCGTTGTCATAGCCGTTCAGGCTCGGGCCCAGGTGCGAGCTGACCGCGTGCGTCGTCAGCGCGCTGGCGTTGTACGGTGTCCGCGTCAGCAGGATGGGCGCGCGCGCCGCGCCCTTCGGCACGAGGATCACCGTGTGCAGTCGGACGCCGTCGCGCATCGGAATCATCACGTTGCGGCGAACGTAGTCGAAGCGGTCCGTGACGGGCTCGAAGGTTGCTGGCGTTTCGCTCGGCAGTCCGGGGTAGGTCGGCGGGCGCTGCGGGGTTTGCGCGATGCCTGTCGGGACGAAGAGCAGCGCGGCCAGCGCCGGCCCCAGTAAGATCGGCATGCGAAAGCGTTTCATTGATCTCATGAGAGGAGGATACATGGAGAACGGGCGCTCTGGCCCTGATGCTCGTGTCCGTCCTGTCGATGAATGTGCCCCGTTCGCACGCGCAGGCGGTTGGGAGGCGCCGCGCAAGCGCGACAGATGCCACGCGATCCAGGCATCTCCGGCAAAGCCGGCCAGCCGCGATGATGTGTGGACCGCGTTGCGAGGTCGTGCCGATAAACACGTCGGAGTAAGATAGTCGAGGCCGGTTGATGCCCGATCCGACGCATCGGAACCGTGTCAGGCCGATTTGGCCGGCGATTGCGGCAATGGTCGTTGCCTACGAGATCGTCAGTCGTATTGCGGCTTGCACCGGAGCGCCGCCAGTCGATGTCGCCCGTCGGGCGCGGGACGTCGAGCCCGACGCGCCCTACCAGGCGGAAGTCGAGGAGGGTCTCGGCGCTGCTGTGGCAATCCTGATCGACACTTCCGGTTCGATGGCCCAGCAAGCGCCTGGCGATTCGCGACCGAAGTTCGTCGTCGCGCAGGAGGCGCTCGAGGCGATGCTCGACGCCACGGAGGCCTTCATCGCCAAGCGCCCCGAGTTTCCCATCAAAATCGGCGTGTACAGCTTTTCCAGCCATGTTCGAACGTTGATGCCGATCCGGGCGTACGATCGCCCGGCGATCCGAGCCGCCCTCGACAGTGTTCCGAGACCCGGCGGGGGCACGGCGATCGGCGAGGCGTTGCGGACCGCGCGGCCGGATCTGTACCGGGCCGGCGTCTTTCGAAAGTATCTGCTCGTCGTGACCGACGGCGAGAATACCAGCGGGAGCAGCCCCGACGATGTCGCGCGCGACATCTTTCACAAGAGCGAAGGCGGTGTGCAGATCTATTTCGTCGCGTTCGACACGACTCCTCAGAAGTTCTCGTTTCTGAAGGACGTCGGAGGAGACGTGCTGAGCGCCGGCAGCGGCACGGAGCTGCGCAAGGCGCTCGACGAGGTGTACCAGGGCAAGATTCTTGCTGAAGCGCCTGGTACCGCAGAGCGGGAACCCATCAGGAGATAACCACGTCGTACGTGTCAAAGGAGACGCCGTGATTCTTCACAAGTTCTGGTCGGCTTTCATGGCGCAGATCAACAAGATAGCGAACACCTTCTGGGCGTCCGACCCGATTGCGCAGTTGCAGTACGAGTACGACAGGGCGGTCGAACAGCTCAAGGAAGGGCGGGTCGGCCTCGAGCAGTACCGGGGCCTGGTCGAGCGCGTGAATCGCCAGGTGCTGGCGAACCGGTCGCACGCGCAGCAGCTCGAGGCCGAAACGAAGGCGTATCTCAAGGCCGGCGATCGCACGACGGCCGCGAAGTTTGCCCTCGAGCTGCAGAAGGCGAAGACGGAACTGGCGGCCAACGAGCAGCAGCTGCAGATGCACGAGACGGCGTACGGCAACAGCCTCAAGAAGATTCAGCACGCGAACCAGAAGCTGATCGAGCTGCAGGAGAAGATTCGCAAGTACGACGCCGAGCTGAAAATGAGCGCGGCCGAGGCGGAGATCGCGAAGCTGTCGGAGACGTTCGACGTGAACCTCACGACCGACTTCGGGCAGATCGAGAGCGTCATCCAGCAGAGGATCGATCAGAACCGCGGCAAGGTGCGCGTGGCCGCCGATCTCTCGTCGAAGGGCATCGCGGAAATCCACGCCGAAGAGCGGATGCAGAGCCAGCTCGCCGAACAGGCGCTGCAGGATTTCGAGGTCGAGCTTGGCCTGAAGTCGCCGGAGACGACGCCCGTGGCCGACACGGCGAAAGATCTCGGGCCCGCGAAGCAAACCAGCTGATGGAGTGCGAGCCTTTCAAGCGAGCGACGGAGCGCGCGCCTTTCGGACGAGCCATGGAGCGTGAGCCTTTTGGGCGGGCGACGTAGCGCGGCTCTTTCAGGGCCGCGAGTATCTAGAGCGCGGGTCGCTTGGCCCGCGATTTGAGGTTGAGCGATGGCGAATGGACAACCGAGGCCGGCGTTTTACGTCGCGGTGTTCCTCGTGGTGGCGGGCCTCGTCGGCCTTGCGCTGTGGCGGTACGGGGCGATCGGTCCGGGCCGATCCGCGGGCCAGATTTCGACCGAAGAACTGAAGCAGATGAAGGGCGGCGCCGAGGCGCCCGACAGCACCGGCATCACGACGGTCAAGGAATACAAGTACGTCCCAGCGTCGAAGCTGCCTGCGGTCAAGGGCATCTCGACCTACAAGCCGATGGCGGATCGCACCGTCCGCTTCGCGATCAACGTGTGGGCCGGATGGAGCCCGATCATCCTGGCGAACAACGGCTTCAAGCCGGGCAAGGGGTGGAAGACACCGGCCGGCAAGGATTTCAAGGTCGAGCTCGTGCTCATCGACGATCCCATCGCGATGCGCGACGCGTACGCGGCCGGGAACCTGCACGTCGGCTGGGCCACGCTCGACATGCTGCCGCTCTTTCTCGAAGGCCTTCGAAAAGACACGCGCGTGATGCCGCGCGTGTACCAGCAGGTCGATTGGTCGAACGGCGGCGACGGCATCGTGGTGCGCGACTCGATCAAGACCATGGCGGATCTGCGGGGCAAGACGATCGTGCTCGCGCAGAATTCACCATCGCACTTCTTCGTGCTCAACGCCCTCATCAACTCCGGCGTCCAGCCGGCGGAGGTGGATTTCAAGTTCACGCAGGACGCCTTTCAGGCCGCCGCGGCCTTCAACGCGGACAAGCGGCTCGCGGGCTGCGTGAGCTGGGCACCCGACATCTACAACCTCGAGAAAGTCAAAGGCAATCACGTCCTCGTGACGACGTCCACAGCCAACAAGCTGATCGCGGACGTGTGGTTCGCTCGCGCGGACTTCGCCAACGACAACCCGGACATCATGGATGGCATCGCGCGCGGCATCTTCGACGCGATGGTGGAGCTGAAGACTCAGGACGCCAAACAGAAGGTGGCCAAGCTGATGGCCACCGGTTATTCGATCCCGGAGAGCGACGCGCTGGGGATGCTCGGCGACGCGCACTCGACCAATTACGCGGAGAACCGCGAGTTCTTCCTCAACCAGAACAATCCGACGAACTTCGAGCGCACCTGGACGACAGCCTATTTCCTGTACAAGAAGATCAATGCCATCACCGATCAGACGCCGTTCGATCAGGTGATGGATTTCTCGATCATTCAGAAGCTGGGCGCCGAACAGAAATACGCGAGCCAGAAGAACGAGTACGACGTCCATTTTGCGCCGGCGAGCGCGGGAACGATTCAGGGTGAAAAGGACGAGATCCTCACCAAGACCGTCGTCATCCATTTCTTCCCGAACTCGTGGGATCTGAACAAGAAAATCACGCGCAACGACAGCGGGAAGGACGTCGAGGAGCTCTACGATCCCAACGTCACCTTCGTCGTCGAAGAGGTCGGGAAGCTGGCGGGGCAGTTCGGCGCGGCGCGGATCGTCATCGAGGGCCACACCGATGCGTCGATGCGCGGCCAGGTGCCGAAGAGCCTGGTGCAGGAGCTGTCGCTGAACCGGGCCAACGCGGTCAAAGAAGCCATCGTGCGGAAATTCCCGTCGCTGCAGCCGAATCAGTTCTCGGCCGCGGGCGCGGGCTGGGACCGGCCCGCCGATCCGTCCGATCCGGAGAACGGCGCGAAGAACCGCCGCGTGGAGATCAAGGTGTATCCAGCCGAAGCGACATCAGCGCCCAAGTAGATGGCGGCTGACGCGTCAGGCTCGCTGTTCGCGCTCCGTCTCTCGCCGCCGCGCATGACGCGCCGTATCGTCGGCGCGGGTGCGTTGGGACTGGTGCTCGTGCTGTGGTGGCTGGCGACGCTCGGCGCAAGCGCCGAGTCCCGACTGATCTCCCCGGTCATTCTGCCGAGTCCCGGCGAGGTGATTCGGAGCTTCCCGAGTCTGTTCCGCGAGCGGGCGCTGCTCGAGAGCATCGCCGCGACCCTCAAGCGCGTGCTCGTGGGCTTCGGGCTTGCTGCGCTGATTGGCGTGCCGCTGGGGATCCTCGCGGGATCGTGGCGGGTGGTCGAAGCGGCCGGGGCGCCGCTCGCTCTGTTCGGACGCAATCTGCCCGTCGCGGCTCTCATTCCATTGACGATTCTGTGGTTCGGCATCGACGAGGCGCAAAAGGTGATGTTCATCTTCATCGCCTGCGTGCCGTTCGTGTACTCGGATGCGGTCGTCGCCGTCGTGAGCGTGCCGGATCGCTACGTGGAAACGGCGCAGACGCTCGGGGCCACGCCACTGCAAATCGTGCGCAAGGTGCTGGTCGCGCTCGCGCTGCCGGACATCTACAACAGTCTGCGTCATCTGTTTGGTCTGGCGTTTGGCTACATCATGCTCGCCGAGTTGATCAACGCGCAGTACGGCCTCGGCTTTCTGCTGATGTCCAGCCAGCGGCGCGGCATGTCCGAGCACATCATTCTCATCCTCATCATCATCGGCCTGCTCGCGTTCGGGATCGATCGGCTGCTGTTCTGGTTCCAGCGCGGCCTCTTCCCGTATCGCGCCGTCGAGGACTGATCGCACGTGAGCGAACACGCGGTCGGCGCCAGCGACGTGCCGAATGTCGTCGAGTTCCGCGGTGTCACGAAACGGTTCGGCGATCTGACCGTGATCCAGAATGTCACGTTCTGCGTACCGAACATTCCCGAGAAGGGCGAGTTCATCGCGATTCTCGGTCCGTCCGGCTGCGGTAAATCCACCGTGCTGCGGCTGATCGCGGCGCTGCGGCCGCACTATCCGCCAACGGAGGGAACCGTCCTCGTCGGAGGGCAGCCGGCACCGGTGCCGGGCCCCGACCGCAGCATGGTGTTCCAGGACTACACCTCGTTTGACAATCGCACGGTCGAGGACAACGTCGCATTCGGCCTCGAGTGTCGAGGCGTGCCGGCCTCCGAGCGGCGCGACCGCGCGCGCGAGTGGATCAGAAAGGTGGGACTGGACGTCGTCCGCGATGCGCGGAAGTATCCGAGCGAGCTCTCGGGCGGCATGCGTCAGCGGGTAGCCATCGCCCGCACCCTCATCCTGTCACCGCGTATCATTCTCATGGACGAACCGTTCGGAGCGCTCGATCCGACGACGCGGCTGCACATGCAGGAGTTGCTGGTCGACTTGTGGCGGGAGGCGCAGGCGACAGTGTTCTTCGTCACGCATTCGATCGAAGAAGCCGTGTACCTCGGCGATCGGGTCTATATTTTCTCGTCGGCGCCGGGCACCATTCTGCGCGAAATGACGGTGCCCCCGCCGGATCGTCCGCCGCGAGAGATGCAACGGGAGAAGGAATTCATCGACTGCTGCTTCAGTATCCGCGACATCGTCGACAATCTGGCGTCGTCCACGCGGGCAGGCGATTGACCGATGGCGATTGACAAGCCGCCAACCACCGCCGGAACAGGCGCGTACATCAAGGAGGCGTTTCTGTTCCGCTGGAACCTGCTGTTCTTCTTTGGCGGCGTGACGGCCGCCGCGCTCACGCCGTTAGCGGCCGTGCTGCTGCCGCTGGTGGCCGCAGGCGAGTTGACGTACCTGACGGGGCTCGTTTCGGTTCCGCGGTTTCGAGCGGCCATCGATGCCAAGGTGCACGCCGCGAACAAATCTGTCCCGGCCGCTGCGGGGCCGCCCAAGCCGGCGCCGTCCCTCGTGTCGATGCTGGCAGGCTTAACTCCCGAGAGCCGCGCGCGGTTCGAACGATTGCACGCGCGCTGCCTGGAGATGCGCGGCATCGCGGCGAACGTGCGCGGCGCCGCGGACGCCGATCGGGGCACCGAAGAGATCCGCACGCCGGGGCTCGATCGGCTGCTGTGGCTCTTTCTGCGGTTGCTGATGTCGAAGGCCGCCCTCGATCGGTTTCTGAAGACGACCGACGAGCGCGAAATCACGGCGCGCCTCGAGGATCTGCGGAAGAATCTTGCCGCGGCCCAGACCGGCACCGAGGAGCGCGTCACGCGTTCGCTTCAGGACAGCATCGCAATGTGCGAACTGCGATTGGACAACTACGGGCGAGCGCGCAAAAACGGCGAGTTCGTGTCGATCGAGCTCGATCGCATCGAGGGGAAGATTCAGGCGCTCGCCGAGAGTGCGGTCAATCGCCAGGATCCGGATTTTCTGAGCAGCCAGGTCGACTCGGCTGCCGAGAGCATGCGGCAGACGGAGAAAGCCGTGACCGAGTTGCAGCACTTGACCGGGCTGGCGGATCAGCTCGAGCAACCACCGGCCATCCTGGAAACCGATCTGCGGGGAGTGATCCGGCATGATGCCTGATACGCAGACCCGACGCTCCATCGAAAAGCTGCCCGATTGGTTTCCGCCGTGGGCCGCCCAGCTTGCCGACCTGTACTTTTCTGGCACGACTGCGGCGTTCGTCCTGCACGGCAACACGCAGGATTTGTTTCGAGTCGGTCAGGAGCCGCGCTTCGGGATCCTCGCCGAGTTTCTCGCCGAGCAGCTATTCGGCCGCTGGTCTCTGGTGCTGCACTACGACGTCGGCCGCGGCCTGCGGGCGTTCGCGGGCCGCGACGAGAAGCGATTGAAGGATATGGTGGCGCTGGCCAATAAGAGCGTGGGCGATCTCAGCGCGCTGCCCAAGGATCCGGCGACGGCGCTGGCCGTGCTCGATCGGTTCGTGCGGCGCAACATCATGGCTCCCGATGACGACCGCGTCAGCGCCGCCGTCGTCGTCGACCAAGCCTCCTATGTGTTTCCCGCGGCCGAGCCCGGACGGTTGAGTCTGCAGGCGTCGTCCGAGCTGGTCATGCTGCTGAACTGGGCGACGAGCCCGCAGGTCAAGCGGCTGAACATGGCGTTCGTGCTCGTGGACGAAAAGCTCGCGGATCTCAGCGACCGCCTGGCCGGCAATCCGCACGTCGCGACCATCGAAATTCCACTGCCGGTCGAGAAGGAACGGCTGGCGTTCGCGCAATCGTCAGTGGGCCCGGGCGTGATTGCCGACTACTCGGATTTCGATGCAACAGAACTGGCGAAGCTGACCGCGGGGATGTCGCTGGCCGACTTGAACGTCCTGATCCAGTCGGCGCGCGAAGGCGGGAAGCGTCTCGACGCCGGCGTGTTCCGTGCCTTGAAGAAGCGGTTGCTGGAGCGGCAATGTCGCGGCCTGCTCGAATTCATCGAGCCGCGCTGGACGCTCGACACGGTGGTCGGGCACGACGCCGCGAAGGCGCGATTCCGCCAGGACGCGGCGCTCCTGAAGAAAGGCGCGCTCGACAGCCTGCCGATGGGCTACCTGTTATGCGGGCCGGTCGGGACAGGGAAGTCGTTTCTGGCGCAGTGCGTCAGCGGCGAGATCGGCGTGCCATGCGTGATTCTCAAGAACTTCAGGTCGAAGTACGTCGGGGAGACTGAGGGTAATCTCGAGCGTGTGTTGTCGGTTCTGCGTGCGATGGGTCCCGTCGTCGTCGTCGTGGACGAGGCCGATGCTGCGCTGGGCAGCCGCGAATCGGAAGGCGACTCCGGCACGTCCAGCCGTGTCTTCGCCATGATCGCGGCGCAGATGGGCGACACGCAGTATCGAGGACGGATCATCTGGATGCTGTTGACGGCACGGCCCGATTTGCTGCCAATCGATCTCAAGCGACAGGGCCGCGCAGAAGTGCACATTCCGCTCTTCTATCCGACGGACGAGAACGAGATTCGGCAGATGTTCGTGATTCTCGCCAAGAAACTCGGCTCACGCGTGGCAATCGAAGATGTGCCGGCCATTCCCCAGCGAGGCGACCTGTCGGGCGCCGATATCGAGGGCATGGTTGGCCGCGCGTGGCGAACGTCACTCCTGGCCGGCGCCGATCACATCACGCGCGAAGCGCTCGCGGAAGTCGTCGCGCAGTTCATGCCGTCCACGCAGGGCCTCGAGCGCGAGGTGCAGGAAACCGCGGCGATTCTCGAATGCACCGATCGACAGTTCCTGCCGCAGGGAATCCTCGAGAAAACAACGGCCGAAGGCGCTCGAGCAAAGCTGCAGGCGCGACTGACGGCCTTGAAGCAGATCGTGAAGGAACTGTGACGGAGAGTTCCCGTCTACGTTCGTCGCGTCCGCCTTCAGGCGGACCTGATCCCGGAGGCACTCATGGCACGCACAAGCTGGTTCGATGACAAAGCCGAACATCCGTCGATTCAGGAACAGGTGTCCCGCCTCGAATCCTTCACCAACGCCATGGCGGATGGTGTCGTGACTATTCAGGAGCTGAACGGTCAGGAACACCGGCTTCTCGCAGCGATGAAGGCTGTTGAAGGGGAGTTGAGCGACGAGCTGCATGCGAAGGTGACGAAAGTGCTGGTCGAACTCACGGCGTACGACGTGATGCGCGTGCTGCACGAATTGCAGTCCGAGCGGGCACGGATCGCTTTCGCGAAGGGTTAGCAGCCTCCGTCCCCGGCCGAGGGACGGAGGTTGGAGGAGGGACGGAGGTTGAGTTACGCTAGCGCTGATGCCCCCTAACTGATCCCGCTGCCGACGAAACCTCTCGCTATACCTGCCCTACGAGGTGGCGTGCGTCGAAGGCGTCATGCACGGCCTCTACCTCCTCTGGTGGGTGCAGGAGAAACAGCTGTCGGCTGCCCTCGTGGCGGCCGTGCTGGCGGCCGGCGATCTCGCGCTCGTCTTGCTCGAAGTCCCGACCGGCTGGTTGGCTGATCGCTTTGGTCATCGCATCAGTCTGATCGTTGGCTCATTCGCGCAGGTCGCCGGAATGCTGTGGTGCTGGCTTGGCCAGGGCATTTCCGGATTGATCGCCGCGTGCCTGCTCGTCGCGCTCGGCGACGCGTTTCGATCCGGTGCCGATCAGGCGCTGCTGTACCGCACGTGCGTCGTGCTCGGGTGCGAACACGATTTCCAGCGCATCGAGGCCAGAACGCGCGCGGCGCAGCTCGCCGCGCTGGTCGGCCTCGTATGTATGGGCGGCGCGATCGTCAACCGGTGGGGCTTTGCTGCCGGCTGGACGGCCGAAGCCTTACTCTGCACCGTGGGATTCGCGCTCGCATGCGCCATGCGCGAGCCGCCGGCATGCCGCGTGGATCACAACGCCGATGTCGAATCTGGCCGCAAAGCATCCGCGCGAACGCTCGGCATCGGGGTGCTAATCGCCCTGATCCTGCCGACAGCCTTCCTTGGCGGCGCGGCATCAGTGACCTCGTTTCTGGCGCAGACGGCTGCCCACAGCGACGCCATCGCGAACACGGCGTTGGTTGCCGTCGTGAGCCTCGCCGAGGCGGCGGGTTCAATGGTGGCGACGCGCATCCGAGGGTCCGCGCGCGGCACGCAGATCGCTTTGACTGTGCTCGGCGGCGTCACGATCGCAGCAGCCGCCGTGTTCCCGGCGGCGTTTCTCGCGGTCGTCGTCATCCTCGCGTTTCTCGTGGGGCTTGCGCATCCGCTGCGCGCGGCCGCAATCCAAAACGTCGTTGCCGATCACGCGCGTGCGCGTGCCGCCTCTATCGCGAGCGCGTGTGACATGGCGGTCAATTTGATTGCGCTGCCGGTTGCCGGCGTGTGGCGAACCAGACGGCGGCTGTTGCACTAGCTTCTGGCGGGGGCGTTTCGGTTGCGGGCGCGGAAGGTCGGCTGAAGCCCTCGCGCTACGTACGGGGCGTCGCCATCCGCTCGAACACAAAATATGCGACGACGCCGGCGACCAGAAATCCACCCGCGAAGAGCATTCCGCTCAGCGGCGCCGAAACGAAGACATAGATCCACAGCGCCAGTGCGGCCAGCGCTGGAATGGGATAGAACCACATCCGAAACGGCTGCGGGACGTCGGGCCGATAGCGGGCAAGCAGCATCACACCCGCACACTGCCAGATGAACTGCGACACGATCTGCACGAGGATCAGCCAGTTCACGATTTCGCCGAGCGAGAAAAAGCAGAATGGGATGGCGAGCGCTCCGATCGTGACCAGCGAGACGTGCGGGAAGTGGCCGGTCGGATGTATCCGCGCGAAAATCTTGAAGAATTGGCCCTCACGAGCCGCGGCAAACGGAATCCGCGAGTAGCCAAGGATGACGCCGTACAGGGACGATGCGGTGACGATGAGGACGAGCGCCGTGATCACACGCGCGGCCGTTCGCCCGGCGGCCGGGTTGTGGAACGTCTGTTCGATGAACACGGCCGCAATCGCGCGGGTGTGCTGCGCTTCCTTCCAAGGAATGACGCCGATGATCACGGTGCTCATCACGATGTAGAGGACGACGACCGCAAGGATCGACACGACGATGGCGCGCGGCACCGTGCGCTGTGGATCGCGAACTTCTTCCGCGATGTTGCAGACGGTGTTGTAGCCGCCGTAGTTATACATCGCAAGGAGCGATACAGCGCCGACGCGGCGAAGCAGATCCGTGTTGAACGTCAGCGCGGCGTCCGGAAAGCTGAATGCCTGCGCCGGCGAAAAGCGCCAGAGACCTGCCGTCACGACCCAGACGACGGTCATGCCGAGGATCGCCAGCATCACCATCGACAGCCGCCCGATGTCCCTGATATTTCGATACAGCAGCGCCGTCATGCCGGCAGCGAGCGCAGCAGCAACGAGGTTGTGCACCTGCCGGCCCATGCCTGCCCAATAGAACCGCAGGTAGTCCGCGAATCCGACCGCGCCTCCCGCGATCGACAGCGGCGCCACCAACAGGATCTGGAACAGAAACACGAATCCCATCAGGGAGCCGAGACCGAACGGCCGGTACGCCTCACGCAGGATACGTACGGCCCTCCGCTTCCGGGTAAGGCAGCAGCCAGCTGCGCGTACACCAGGCCGTCGCAGAGCGCGAGCACGGCCCCGGCAAGCCAGGCGTACAGGATGTGCGGACCGCCCATTGCCGCGAGCATGAACGGAATCGTGAGGAATGGGCCGACGCCGACCATGACGAGCACGTTGGCCGCCACGGCTTGCGGGAGGCCGAGACTGCGATCGAGAGCGCGAGGCTCAGCCATGGTAGTGTGTTCTCAGCGCAACCCGTCCTCGGCTTTAAACCTTCGCGCTTCCCTCCAGCGAGAGCGCACCGGCAAGCCGCCGCGCCAGCCCCGCGTCGGCGACGAGTGGGTTGGCCGCGAGCGCACGAACGGCGGCTTCAGTCGACTGCGATGCGGCCGCATCGATGGTCAGCCGTTCGTATTCCTTGACACGGACGATCAGTTCGCGTACGGCATCTGGCACCGTGCCGACGGGTCGCGGCCTCGCGCCGTCGCGGTTCACGACACACGGCACTTCGACGACATCGTCCTCATGCAGACCGGCGATAGAAGAGCCGTTGACGACGTTCAACGGAAGAATCGCGTTCGAATTCCCATGAATCGCGCGAATGACGTGGAGCGCGATCTTGTCGTAGCCGGTCGACACGCTCCAGGCCGGAGCGCTGGCCGGACCCGCGGCACCCGACTCGATCTCCATGTAGCCCGCATCGCGCTTTCGCAGGTACGCCTCGTACACGCGTCGTTGGTCTGTTGCTCTCGAAAGGTCAATGAACAGGGCATCGTTGAGGTCTGCGATCACCTGCCCGCGCGTCCGCCTGGCGTTCAGCGTGTTGGCGATCGCCACCGCCGGACGGTAGTAGTAGAAGAGGTACTCGGTTGGCAGGAGCGCGAGCGCCCGGAGGAACTCCGGTTCGAAGAGGCGTGTCCGGTAAATCCGATCGAGCAAAGGCGGATCGTTCCACACGCGCGAGAGCTGTGGGGCGCCGTCGAACTTCACTTCTCGCAGCCAGCCCAGGTGGTTGAGACCGAAGTAGTCGAACTCGCATCTCGATGACTCGAATCCCAGAGCCAGCGCAACCGCCTCGAATAGTTCCGTGGGCGTGTCGCAAATGCC
>JBKPDW010000618.1:0-13470 GCA_046728115.1 Acidobacteriota bacterium
ACGCAAATCGATCAGGCCGGTGACGTCCTCGCTCGGCCGCTGGTACTGCGTTTCAGGCTGCGGTACCGCAGCGTTGTCCAAGATCGACGCATAAATCAGGAAGCTTTCTTTGGGAATCCTGAAACTGAACTGGCCCGATCCCTGCGCTCCGACCTCCGCCCCAAAGAACCTGACCGAGCCCGCGAGCCGCAGCCCAATCTCGGAAAACTCGGCTGTCGCCTTGATTCCCTTGCAGTCGCGGCTTAGTGTGAAGGGCGTCAGGAACACATCCAGGCGCGCCAGATCGAACAACACGCTGCCCACCGCCTCCCGCGGGATCGCCGGCGTGATATCCATCCGTCCCGCCCCGATTGTCGTTGTGACATCCACCGGATCACCACAGGGCACTCCCTGTTGAATGCGTACCGTGCCACCCAGGTCGGTGAGAACGAGCGGCTGTTGGCCGTCGGCGTTCGCCAGCGACGCCGACAACACGAATGCGCTCAACAGGCCGGCCACCAGAAGCGTCAGCTTTGTCTTCATCAGTTTCTCCTGAGCTCTATTGGATGCGCGCCAAGGTGACGTTCGTCAGAGTCGCGCCCTCTTCCTTCAACGACGCATCGACCCGGAGAAAGTAGCTGGGGCTCGGTGCGACCTGCGAGCCGATCTGGACTTCGGCGCAGATCGTCCCGGGAGTGCAGGATGCGGTCAGTCGCGTGTAGGTGATCGTGGCCGTGTGCGGGAAGTCGTGGTTGTCGGTGACGCGCACCCGGAACCGTTCGCCGACTTTGTACTTGTCTCCAATCGGCCCGGCCACCTTGGTGCCGCCCTCGAAGATGTACACCTGCTCATCGCTGTCCAGTACGATCGCAAACTGCATGTCAGCGAGGGTTGGATCGTCGTCCGGGGGAGGACCATTCACCAAAATCGGCACATTCGACAGGCCCACGGCGTGTCCCTTGGTGGTTTCGTTCGCTGCGAACTCGACCCAGGCGTCGCCAGTAGAGATCAGTTGGGCCGATGCGGCTCCGGCGTCGAAGTTGCCGGTTGTTGACGCCGTCCGCGTCAGCGTGTTGTTCGTCGGCGTGGTGCCGTGAGTCGCGAAATCGACCCACTTGACCGGTTCCTGATTCCGCCGCGGATCGGGGAAGTTCGGGAGCGCCGTCCCGCCACTGCTGCAGGCGTTGGTGTAGCAGGTCTTCTTGTCGAAGTTGGTGCTGACATGGGCATGAGATTCGCAGAACGACTGGGCGCCTTCCTCTGGTTCGGGCTGGCCACCGTGGTTGACGAGGTCGATGCACTGGGCGACGCACACGGCGTTACCGTCGGCGTACGGCACCGGCATCTGCGTTCCGCAATTCAAGCAGACGGCGTAGCCGTCGGGGAATGTTCCCTGAAACTCAATCTTCCGCGGCAGGCCGCCGCACGCGTCCGTCGCAGCCTTCGAGAAGTCGAGCGCAAGCGGGTTGTTCTCGCCCTGGACGAGCGCGATGGCTGCGCGACTCATCGACATGCCGGACACCGCCTCGCTGACGCTCGCGCAATCGCTGCTGCCAGGCGCCGGGACCTTCGGGATATCGCACATGACAGCGCTCGTCCGCGGCTCGGGGCCCCCGTCGAACACCGGCGGGGGGCCGAGTCCGCCGACCGACAAAGCGCAATTGGGAAGCGCGAGCAGCGCCAGCGGCCAAAACCAGCCGGCGCGCAACCGACGGCCACTCGACGTCAGGAAATCGCGCATGGGCAACATCCTCCTCAAACGGTTGGAATGGGATGCGAGTATTCAGCGCGTCTGCGCCGGAGCATGTAGAGGAGAGCTGATGCGGCCACCAACGTCGCCATCGCGATGAACTGCGATGTTGACCACGGCCCGATCACGCCGCGATCCGGATCGGCGCGGACGATCTCGATGAAATACCGCAGCACCCCATAACCCAGGGCGAACGCGGCCAGCGGTTGCCCCGACGCGCGCTGCCGGCGACGCGCGGCGAACACCAAGAACAGCAGCACGACGCCCGCTAGCGATTCGTACAGCTGCGTCGGATGGACCGGCAACGACGCCGTGGCGTCCGGCGGCAGCAGCCCGAGCAGCCTCTGCTCCACAAACGCCGGCGAGCCCGCAGGAAATTGAACGGCCCACGGTCCATCCCAGACGCGGCCGAAATCACAGCCCCCCAGGAAGCACCCGATGCGCGTGAGCGTGAGACCGAGGCACAGCGATGGCGCCACGCAGTCGGCCCATGCGAGCACACGGATGTCCTGAATCCGGCAGAACAACATCGCGGCGCCCAGGCCGCCGAGAAATCCTCCGTACGCGACGACGCCGCCTTTCCACCAGGCGACGATGTCGAGCACGTGATCAAATTGGTCGAGATTGGTCGCGACGTACAACAGGCGTGCACCAACAACCGCGCCGGCGAGCGTCCACGTCGCGCAGCGATCCGCCAGGTGCCCCTCGATTCCGGCGCGCTCGGCCAGCCGGATCGCGATCAGTCGTCCGAAGATGACTGACAACGTCAGCATGAGACCGTACGAGTACAACGGGATGTCGAAGGGAAGATGAAAGAGAATCGGCCGCACGATGTTGACCAGATTGCCGGCCAGCGATTCGCGCCCAAGACACTACTCTGAACATTATGAAAACGCAACGAAAAATGGCTACTGGGCTTATGGTGTAGGCTTGCTGCGCGTCTTCGGTGCAAGGGGTTGAAGTGGCGCGTAACTCCCGAAGTCAACCGACCAGCCATCACATCGTGCTCGGCGTCGACGTCGGATCGACGACAGTCAAAGCCGTCGCGGTCGATCCGCACACGCGCGCCATTGTGTGGTCCGAGTACCGTCGTCACGAGACGCGCCTGGCCGACACACTGCTGGCGTTGCTGGTGGAGATCGGCGAGGTGTTCGCCAACGTCCCGGTCGATGACATCCGCATCTTCGCCATGGGCTCGGGCGCTGGTCCGTTGTGCGAGCCGCTTGGTGCGAAGTTCGTGCACGAGGTCAACGCCGTCACCATGGCGGTGGAGGAGCTGCACCCCGACGCCGGGAGCGTCGTCGAGCTCGGCGGGCAGGACGCGAAGATCATCATGTACGCCGTCGACGCATCCGGCAGGAAGCGTGCCTCTGCCTCGATGAACGACAAGTGCGCGTCGGGCACTGGCGCGACGATCGACAAGTGTCTGATCAAAGTCGGAATGCGGCGGGAGGAGCTCCCGCATCTGCGTTGGGATCCGTCACGGCTGCACCACGTCGCGGCCAAGTGCGGCGTGTTCGCCGAAACCGACATCGTCAGTCTGGTGAAAGCCGGCATCCCGTCGAGCGAAATCATGTGCTCGCTGGCCGACGCGATCGTGTCGCAGAACCTCTCGGTCCTCACGCGCGGGAACACGCTAAAGCCCAAGGTCCTGCTGCTTGGTGGACCGAACGCCTTCCTGCGATTCCTGCAGTCGTGCTGGCGCCAGCGGATTCCTGAGACGTGGCGCGCTCGCGGGTTCAGGTACCCTGCTGACGTGCCGATCGACGAGCTCATTGCCGTGCCGCCCCAGGCGGAGTACTACGCGGCGTACGGCGCGGTCCTCTACGGTCTGCACGAGCCGGCCAGCACCGGGAGATACCGTGGCCTGGATCCACTCAAGGCGTTTGTCGACGGTGGACGGACGCTGCAACTTGCGACGTCAGCCGGGCCAGGCCTCGCGACCGAATCTTCCGAGCTCGAGGCGTTCCGCCGTGCGTATGCGATCCCGCCTTTCGTGCCCGCGACGTTTCCGCCGGGCACGTGCGTGCGGGCCGTCGTCGGTCTCGACGGCGGATCGACATCGTCGAAAGCCGTGCTGATGGATGAGGACGGTCGAATCCTGACCAAGGAGTACCAACTCTCGGAGGGCAACCCGATCGAAGACGCAAAGCAGTTGCTCGCGCGGATCAAGGCGTCCGTGCACGATCAAGGCGCAATGCTCGACGTCGTCGGCTTCGGGGCAACCGGCTACGCCGCGGACGTCCTGGAAGAGTCGCTGCGCGCAGACGTGAACATTGTCGAGACAGTCGCCCATCAGATGGCGGCAGTGAAGTTCTTCGGCGACGCGGACGTGATCTGCGACATCGGCGGGCAAGACATCAAGGTTCTTTTCATGACGAACAAGGAAATCCGGAATTTCCGTTTGTCGAACCAATGCTCCGCGGGCAACGGCATGCTATTGCAGGCGATGGCCGACCAGTTCGGGGTGCCCGTCGCCGATTACGCCGACGTCGCGTTCCGCGCAGCCCTCACGCCGAGGTTCAGCTACGGCTGCGCGGTGTTCCTCGACGCGGACCGCGTCAACTTTCAAAAAGAGGGATACCGGAAGGAGGAATTACTGGCGGGCCTCGCCATGGTCCTGCCGAAAAACGTCTGGCAGTACGTGGTGCAGATTCCCCGCATGGCGGCGCTCGGCCGCCGGTACGTGCTCCAGGGCGGCACCCAGTACAACCTGGCCGCTGTCAAGGCACAGGTCGAGTACATCAAGGCGAGGGTTCCCGACGCGGAGATCCATGTGCATCCCCACCCGGGCGAGGCCGGAGCGATCGGAGCTGCGCTCGAGACGCTTCGCGTCGTGGCACGGCGCGGGTACTCGACGTTCGTAGGGCTCGACGCCGCCATCGATCTCACCTACGTCACGCGAAACGACGAAACCACCCGCTGCCACTTCTGCCCGAACAACTGCGCCCGTACGTTCATCGACGCGAGCACGCCCGACGGCAACACGACGCGCTATATCTCGGGCTTCAGCTGCGAGAAAGGCACCGTCGAGCCGGCTGAAGCGCTCAAAGCCGTCACAGCTCGCCGGAAGGATCTGCGGCTGCGATTTCCGAACCTCGTTGATTACGAGAGCAAGGTCCTCTTCCGCAGTTTCTACACGCCGCGGCCCCTCCCCGACGCGAACGCGATCGTCGACGACGTTGAGGTCCGGAAGACGCTGTTCGGCGGGGTGAAAAGGAGGCCTGTGCGACGGACCTTCAAGCGCTCGTCGGAGGCGACCGAGAACCGGAGGCGCCAGATCCAGATCGGTATCCCGCGACCGCGCCGATCTGGCGCACGTATTTCGAGGCGCTGGGCATCCCGAGCGACCACGTCGTCTTCAGCGACTACACGTCGGAGGAACTCTGGGCCGAAGGCGGCAAGTACGGCTCGATCGACCCATGCTATCCCTCGAAGGTCTGCCAGGCGCACGTCCATAACCTGCTCTTTCGCAAGCCGCGCAACCGATTCGATTTCATCTTCTTCCCGTGCATCACCCAAGTGCCGTCGTTCGTCGTCAACACGATGGACAATGCGTCGTGCCCGATCGTCGCGGGCGCTCCGAAAGTAGTGCGCGCGGCGTTTACGAAGGAGACCGACTTCTTCGCGGCGCAGGGCATTGAATACGTGGACGGCGCCGTGACGCTCACGGAGCCGAGCTACTTCGCGCGACAGATGTTCGACATCTGGGGCGAGCGACTGGGGATCACCGAGGACGAAAACGACTGGGCCTGCCGTGAGGGCTTTGCCGCGCTGCGCGCGCTCGACGAAGACCTCGAGCGCCGGGGTCTCGAAATCCTCCAGCAGCTCGAAGAAGAGTGCAAGGTCGGTGTGCTGCTGCTGGGGCGTCCCTATCACCTCGATCCAGGACTCAATCACGGCGTGCTCGACGAATTCCAGATGCTCGGCTATCCGGTGCTGACGATCCGGTCGATCCCGAAGGACCCCAAATGGCTGGCGCGGTTCTTCAAGGACGATCTCGAGCGCGGCTTCATCCAATCGCCACTCGACGTGTCTGACGTATGGCCGGAGAACTACTCCGCCAACAGCGTGCAGAAGGTCTGGGCGGCCAAATTCGCCGCGCGTCATCCGAACCTCGTCGTCCTCGATCTTTCAAGCTTCAAGTGCGGCCACGATGCGCCGACCTACGGGCTGATCGACAACATCATCTCGGCGAGCGGCACACCGTACTCGGCGTTGCACGACATTGACGCAAACAAGCCGTGCGGGTCGATCAAGATCCGCGTGCGGACGTACGCGCACACGGTGTCGCTCCATGAGGAGCGGCTTCAGGATCTGGCCGCGAAGCGTTCGGAGCTCCAGCGGCGCGTCGAAGAAAAGAGGCGCGGGCTCCTGCGCGAGCGGGAGCGCGCGTTGGCGGCCCGGCGTGATCAAGACATCAGTGCACGGCGGCACGATATCGACGCGGCGTACCACGCGTATCTTTCTGAGGATCCAGTGCTGCCGGCATTCGCGGCGGATCGGTCCGAAGCAGACGTCCACGAGGTCAATGGATGACGCCCAACACGCAGGTCACCGTTCTCGACTACGGTCAGATCGAAGCCGAGGTCAAGGCGTTCGAAGATGCCGAGCGCCAGCGGCTCGGGCTGCACGACGAGCCGATCGAGCACTGGGTCGACCCGAATCCGCAGCTGTTCACCCGCGCCGAGCGCGCGAACACGACGATCCTGTTCGGCGGGTTGACGATGGCGCACGACCAGCTCGTGCGCGCGGCCCTCTCTGGCCTTGGCTACGACATGCAGCCACTCGACGTCCCCGACAACGAGTCGCTGCGCTACGGCAAGGAATTCGGCAACCGCGCTCAGTGCAATCCCACGTACTACACCGTCGGCAATCTCGTGAAGCATCTGGTCTACCTGCGCGATCGCGAAGGCCTGTCGGTCGAGGAGATCGTCCGGACGCGAGTGTTCTTTACGGCGGGGGCCTGCGGCCCGTGCCGTTTCGGCACTTACGTCACAGAGTACCGGAAAGCTTTGCGCGATGCCGGGTTCGACGGGTTCCGGGTGCTGCTGTTCCAGCAGCAGGGTGGGCTGCGCCAGGCGACCGGCGAGGATGCGGGACTCGACTTCTCACCTCGGTTCTTCGTGACGCTGCTCAAAGCGCTCCTCGCCGGTGACGTGCTGAATCTGATTGGCTATCGGATTCGGCCGTACGAGCTCGAGCCGGGCTCGACCGATCGCGCGCTCGAGGAATGCAAGCGGATCGTCTCCGATGCGTTCGCGCGACGGCGGAGTCTGTTTCGAGCCTTGTGGCAATCGCGCCGTCGGTTGGCCGAAGTGCGCGTCAACCGCCTGCAGCCCAAGCCGAAGGTGTCGATCATCGGCGAGTTCTGGGCGATGACGACGGAAGGCGACGGCAACTACCACTTGCAGCGTTTTCTCGAGCGTGAAGGCGCGGAAGTCGATATTCAGCCGGTCACGGCTTGGCTGCTCTACAACATCTGGGAACATACGTGGGACACCAAGCGGCGTCTGATGCTGCGGACTGAAGATGGCGGCACGTTCGGCTTGAATGGAACGAACCCGCGGAAAAAGCTCGCGTTGCTGGCGCTGGCCGAAAAGGCGCTTCGCGCCTCCTTCGGGTTGTACGCGCATGCGATCGGTCTCGGCGGTTATCACCTTTCGGACATGGACGAGATCGCGACGATCTCGCACCAGTATTACGACAACCACCTCCGCGGCGGCGAAGGACACATGGAGGTAGGGAAGCTGATTCAGGCGGTTGAGCAGCGGAAATCGCACATGGTGATCAGCGTGAAGCCATTCGGGTGCATGCCCTCGTCAGGCGTGTCGGACGGCGTGCAGTCGCTGGTCACCGCACGTCACGCGGACGCGATCTTTTGCGCGATCGAAACGACGGGCGACGGTGCGGTGAACGTCCAAAGCCGGGTGCTGATGTATCTGTTCAAAGCGCGACAGAAAGCACAGCAGGAGTACGACGCACTTCGACAGGCGTCAGGGCGTTCACAGGAGGATCTCGAGAATCTCGCGCAGCGACATGGGCACGCGCGGTCGCTGTTCTACCCTCGGCACAAAATCGCCGGCACGGCGAGCAACCTGCTCCTCGCCATCGATCCGCATCTCGACGTGCCTGTGTCGCTGCGCCCGGCCGCTCCAGGAGGCCCCTGCTCATCGGCGGCGATCGGACACTCGTGCGTGGCCTTTCGTGACGGTGTCATCGCTCTGACGCCGGTCGCCTCGTCGCTGCAAGGCGTTCGCGGGTCGGGTTAATGACGACGCACACGGCATCGCGCCGCGCCGCAGTCGATCGTCACGCCCTGCTGGCCGAGATGGAGGCCAAGCTCCCTGGACTCGCCACCCACATGGAGCGGAACAACCCGGGCATGCACACGACCGACACCATCGACTTCGAGTACATCATCGAGGGGGAGGTCTGGCTCGAACTGGATGAGGGCGCCGCCGTTCATCTCCGCGCCGGCGACCCCGATCTTCACCATCTCGCGGCTGCCGGGGCTGACGCCGACGCCGCCGCGGGCGCTCGAGCCGCCGGCCCTGCCAGGCGCGGTTCTGGATGACGCGAAGCCGACGCCGCACTGATTGTCTGCTCGCGCGACGCTGACGCCGCGTGGATGGCGCGCTCGGCACCCGGCTCGTTCCGATCGATGGCCCCCCGGGGGTGTCTCGCTTTGCGGCGGAAACCGGGTCCTCTTTCGACGGGGAGTCGCGAGGACGACGAAGCCGTTCGAGCGGCTTACCAATCGAACTGGCCGCGACTTGTGACCTTGAAGCGACGCTACGACCCGTCCAACGTCTTTCATCTGAACCGGAACGTCCGACCCTGAGCGGCAACGTCTCGGACCCTTGCGTCACCACTCGACTTCGAGCTGACGCGCAAGAGCCTGCGAGGCCATTTCCGGCAGCCCCTGCACGCGCGCCCCTAAATGTAGGCGGTCAGCACGTCGTGCGCTCGCCGCCCGGCGTCGAGCGACGTCAGAACGACGTCCGGCGTGACCGGGATACGACGGTAGATATCGTCGCCTACGGCGTCCGCGATTGCTGAAAGCACGGAGCCGAGCCCTGCGCCCACCGGCGGCTCACCGACACCGCGTGCGCCAACCGGCGTTTCGGGATCGGGGATGTCGAGCGCGGCATGCCGCATGCCGGTGGGCACGTCCAGAATCGTCAGCGGCTTGTTGTGGTGGAATCGCATGGCCAGCGGCACGCCGTAGTGGTGGTCGTAGACAGTCTTCTGCGTGAGCGCATGGCCAATACCGAGACAGCTTCCTCCCAGCACCTGACCGCCGAGGCCTCGCGGATTCACGACGACGCCTACGTCGGCGACGGCCGCATAGTCAACGAGCTTCACGACTCCGGTCTCGACGTCGACTTCAACTTCGGCGAATCCAACCACGTATGAGTGTGTCTCGCCGTCGTGTGGATACACGTCCTTTGCCACGCCCATCAACCCAAGGCCCGTCAGGGCCGTCGCTGATGCTCGCGTCGTTGCGTGAATGTTGGACGGCAGCTCGTGACCGTCGTACTTGCCGCCGAGTGTGATCGCGCGCTGCGCCGCCTGAGCGAATGTGAGGTGTCGCGCGGGATTCGCCCGCTGGTAGACGCGGCCACCGCCCACGCGATAGTCGTCGGGATGGCCACCCAGGTCCATCGCCGCAATTTCCAAGAGCTTTTGCTTCGCGTCCATCGCCCCGGCGTGGTTCGATCGCGAGATCGCATGTATCGTCTGGCTTCCGTCAGAGGTGCACGTATATGGGAGGTTCTTGCGCGTGTCACCCCACATGACCTCGACGTTTTCCCAGGGCACGTCGAGAACTTCGGCCGCGACGCGGGCTGTGTCGATGACCGAGTGAGTTCCGAGGTTGCCAACGCCTGACTGAACATAGAGCTTGCCGTCAGGACGGATCGTCATCAGGCCGTCGTAACCGATCGAGTACCCGCCGATGAATGGACTGACCGAGATACCCAGCCCGCGGGCTTTCGTGCCGTTCCGTTTACCGCTGCCAGCCTTGCGTTCGTTCCACTGGAAGAGCTCGACTCCCCGATCGATCGCTTGCTGCACGAACGCGCTCGTGACGTAGCTGCGCTTGCCGTCCTTGCCCGGGCCTCCGAACGGCGCCTTGCCTGACGGCGCATTGATGCGATGGAGAGCGACAGCATCGATGTTGAGCTGATGCGCCGCCTTGGCGAGCAGCGGCTCCATGATGGCGTTCATCTGTGCGCCGCCCGGCGCCCGTTGCGATGTCGGCGGCGGAGTATTGGTCAGTACGGAGAGGCCGCGGAAGCGCATCGCCATCGGCTGGTAGGCGAGCGAACACATCATCGGCGCCGCTTCGAGATCGAATTGATCTTCGTAAGGGCCTGCGTCCTGCAGGACGAACATGTCAACCGCCGTGACCCGCCCGTCTTTGCGGAACCCGATCTTGACGCGCGCCATCAACGACGGCCGGTGGCGGCCGATGTAATGTTCTTCCTCGCGGCTGATGCGCATCATCACCGGACCGCCGATTTTCCTCGCCAGTAGCGCCGGCACGGCGACGGTATACGTGCCCGGAATCTTGCTGCCGAAGCCGCCGCCGGTGTATTCGCTGATGAGCACGATCTGCTCGGGTTTGATGCCAACCCACTGCGCTACGGACGCGACGGTGCGCATCACACTCTGCGTAGAGCAGTGCAGATAGAGTTTTCCATTCTGCCAGTAAGCCATCGCGGTCCGCGTTTCGAGCGGCTGATGGCTCGTCGTCTGGGTGTGGAACGTATCGTCGAGGACGAGATCCGACTGCTGAAAACCGGCATTCGGATCGCCGTAGGCCCATTGAACGCCGGGCTCGCCTGTCGGCATGTGGCCTTCGGGAGCGCCTGCGAAGTCCTGCGACGTCCATTTGACTGTCTTCAGCTTGCCTCCGACAAAGGCATTGCCTTCGCGGCGGGCATTCGGTCCGTTCGGTCGCAAACTCTCGAGCGGATCGATGACGAACGGGAGCGGCTCCAGATCGAGCGTGATTTTCTCGATGGCTTCTGCTGCGGCCAGTTCGTTGACGGCCGCCACGGCGAGAATCGGTTCGCCCTTGTAGACCGGCTCGTTTGTCAGCGCAACTTCAGGCGCCAGGGACGGGCCCGCTTCAGAACCGCCGCCAGCTTTCGGAGGAGCCGGGAGATCGTCGGCAGTCAGAAGGCCTTTGACTCCGGGCATCGCCAGCGCCGCGCTGGCGTCAATCCGGCGCACGCGGCAGTGTGGCATCGGACTCAGAAGAAGCTTGCAGAACGACATGCCGTCGGTCCGATAGTCTTCGGCATATTTCGCGCGCCCTGTCACTTTGGCGATCAGGTCCGGCGTTATGTAATTGTGGCCGATCAGTTTGTAATCAGACATCGGTTGTCTCCGCCCCGCAGCCAGCCTTCACTACGATTGAGCGCCCGCGCATAGGAGAACGAAGAAAAGGCGTTCTGAATCAACTGTACCTGTTTTGTACCTGGGACATGTTCACAGAGATCTCGCTGCTTACCTGCTGTCGGGCAACGCGAACACGTAGAGCGCTTGTCCGCTCTGTGGAATCTTGACGTCCGGAACGATCGCCGCCGGCACATTGCGCGGGCTGCCGCCGCCGAGACCCGACATGACGGCGATGTACTGGCGGCCGCCGATTTCGAAGCTCACCGGGAATCCCTGAGCAGACGTCCCGAGCCTCGCCTCCCACACGACCTGGCCAGTTCTCACGTCGTGCGCGCGCACATACCGGTTGATGTCGCCCACGAAGACCAGACCGCCGGCCGTCGACAACACCGCCGTCAAATATGGTGCCCGCTGCTCATGCTTCCAGACCTCCTGCAGCGTTCGCACGTTGTAAGCAGCCAGTTTGCCGACGTTCCCGTTGCTGCCG
The DNA here is from genome assembly GCA_046728115.1 of Acidobacteriota bacterium. Lineage (GTDB taxonomy): Bacteria > Acidobacteriota > Vicinamibacteria > Vicinamibacterales > CAVVIG01 > CAVSWN01. Next base: position 11,628 of record JBKPDW010000618.1, read on the forward strand.
GGCATGTGCTTGAACACCCGATCGCCGCCATTGCTGCCGCCGCCTTCCGTCAAGGCGACGTCACGCGCCGTGAAGTCCATGCACGATTGACTCAGGGGCGCGATCAACAGTTCCGCCGGCGCGTTGTAGCTCATGGCCTGCCAGTTCTTACCGCCTTCGGTGCTCGGGCAAACGGAGATCGGCTTGCCGATCCTCATCTCGTAGATGTCGGCTCGGTATCTCGGCACGCCAGTCTTCGGATCGATTGAATCCCAAATGTTCTGCGCGACCATCTCCTTGAAGCCGAGGAATCTCCCGGTGCGCCGATCGAGCTTCCAGAGCACTCCGGCTTTGCCGGCACTGAACGACACTTTCTGATCGCCGATGTCGACGAGGACACGCTCGAACACCTCGTCGAGGTCGAACGACTCGGCAGGAGCGTGCTGGAAGTACCAGGCGAGCTTGCCCGTGTCGGGGTTGAGCGCCACTGTGGTATTCGCATAGAGCGTGTTGTCAAGGAGCGTGAGCTTGCGGCTGAGGAAGTTCCATGGCTTCGATTGCGCGACCCCCCAGTAAGTGAGATTGAGGTCGGGATCGTACGAGCCCGCGATCCACGTCTCGCCACCGGCTCGGAACGTCATCGGCAGGTTGCCCCAGGTTTCACTGCCCGGCTCGCCTTGGCGCGGGATTGTGTAGAACCGCCACACCTGTTTGCCCGTCTTGGTGTCGTACGCACTGATGTAGCAGCCCAAGCCGTCGAAACGCCCGCATCCGGTGAGGCCCTGGAGCACCTTGTCGCCGATCACGATTGCGCCGCTGGTGTTGACACGGCTGCCGTCCTCCGCCGCGGGCGTATCCCAAAGGATCTCGCCGTTACGGGCGCTCAGCGCAACCATGTGAGCGTTGCTCGCCGGCAGAAAGATCTTGTCGTCCGCAATCGCGATGCTGCGAATGCCACCGTAGCCAGGTGCCTGATCGGGGCCGACGCGCGTTTCCCAAATCAAGTCGCCCGTCTGTCCGTCGAGTGCCTGCACGAAGTTGCTGGGGCTCGCGAGATAAATGACGCCGTTATGAACGATAGGGGTCGTCTGGTTGGCGCCCGAGTCGTTCATCGCCCACACCCACTGCAGCTGCAGGTTCTTCACGTTGGCGGGCGTGATTTGATTCAGCGGGCTGTAGCTGTGGCCGGGGTAGTTGCCACGAAACATCAGCCAGTCACCACGCGGCGGGCTTTTCAACATTTCGGCGGTGACGGGTACGTAGTTCCTCACCTCGCCGCGAACGGTCACGCCTCGAGTCGCTGAGGCGCCGCCGCGACCCGGACCGGCGGCGCCGCCGGCGCCGAGCACGGGTGGTATCGCGTTTCGACCACCGCCGCCCCTGGCCGCAGTCGGTGCGGGTGACTGTGCACGAGGCGGCCCGGTGAGCAGCGTGCTGATCGAGGTCGCAACAGTGGGCGTCAACGGTTGCTGGCCGGCGGGCGCTCCGTTTATCTGCAGCAGATACGCCGTCACTGATAGTGTGCCCGCTTCACCGAGCGAGCCCGGATTGGTCGGCGGCATCGACTGCACAAGGTAAGTGAACAACTCGTTCACCGCTCTCGCTCCCCATTTCGCGGTGAAGTCCGGCCCCGCCACAGCGGGCGCGTCACCAGATCCACGAAAATCGGAGCCATGGCATCCAGCGCAGTTCTGCCTGTACGCCGTCTGTCCCGCCTGCGCCTGAGCCGCGGTGTAGACGCCGGCGGCAGTTGGCGGTGTGTCCTGACTTCCCGCTGAACCGATGGTCATTCCGACCACTGCGGCCGACGCGAGGAAGAGAAGTGGCAACACTCCCTTCATGTGCAGCTCCTGATGGCAGACAT
>JBKPDW010000619.1:0-15082 GCA_046728115.1 Acidobacteriota bacterium
CCCTGCATCCTGAGGGTCATTTCTCCAATCTCATCCAGAAAGATCGTGCCGTTGCTGGCGTATTCGAGCTTTCCAGGCTTATCGCGATACGCTCCGGTGAAGCTGCCCTTGACGTGACCGAACAGCTCGGATTCGAGTAGCGTTTCAGGGATTCCTGCGCAGTTGACCGGTACGAACTCCGATCCTGCCCGAGGGCTCGTCGCATAGATCGCACGCGCCACAATCTCCTTCCCGACCCCGCTTTCACCCGTGATCAGGACGCGAGTGTCGGAGCGCGCGACACGGTCGATTTCTGCCCGCAGCTCGACAATTGCGGAACTGCTACCAATCAGGCTCGGACCGGGCTCTCGCATGCTTGTTTGCCCCTCTTGTTCCTTTTTTATGACTTTACTGCCGGCCGTAGAAACAACACATCGTCAAATTGCAAGAAAGCCACCGATGCCTCGTTTAGTCAGCTCTGCATTTCTATTTTTCTGACTGGACGTGACTTAAGCAGGACTCTGGCGATGTGGTGTCTGACGAGAGGCTCAAGAAGGTTCCGCCACAAGGGATTTTGTGACGCAGAATCCCACAGCGCGTTGACTTTTGCAGCGCAAAGATGACGATTAATGGTTTTACTTGGACACAAGAGTACTGTATTCTCGCCGACAAATTCTGACCCCATGAATGGCGGGACGGAGGGCTTTCGATGACTCCCACTCGGGACGACTTGCAGTTTATCGGTCAGAGTGATGCCATCGAGCGCGTCCGCGCTGACATGGACTGTGCCGCGCGGTCCGACGCAAAAGTTCTGCTCACAGGAGAAACGGGAGTTGGAAAGGATGTCGTCGCGCGAATGATTCATCAAGGCAGCGCGCGTGCATTCGCGCCCCTCGTGACGATCAATTGTGCGGGAGTCCCGGACGCTCTTCTCGAGTCGGAGTTGTTCGGTCACGTGCGAGGCAGCTTCACTGGCGCATATCGTGACAAGGTAGGGCTACTCGAAACCGCGGCCAACGGCACGGTGTTTCTCGACGAAGTCGGCGAGATGAGCACCCGAATGCAGACGGTTTTGCTGCGATTTCTCGAGACCGGCGAGATTCAGCGTATCGGCACAGCCCGCGGTCATACCCGCGTTGACGTGCGGCTGATTACAGCCACGAATCGTGAGCTCGCGACGCAGATCACATCAGGTGCGTTTCGCATGGATCTCTACTATCGGCTGAACGTCATCCGGCTGCATATTCCTCCCCTGCGAGAGCGGCGCACCGATATTCCGCTGCTGGTCGAACATTTTCTCGCGCTGTACAGTCGGCAGCACAGGCTCGTCACGCCGCAAGTGACACCGGCAGCAATGGACACTCTCGTGTCGTATCGGTGGCCGGGCAACGTTCGAGAAATAAAGAATGTCCTCGAACGTCTCACGTTGAAGGCGCAGGGCCGGCCGGTTCGGCCGGTCGATCTTCCAACGGAATTGCTTCTTCCCGATAGTGGGGCCGCAGCGGATTCGGCGGCAGGCCAGCAGGTTTCGTTCGTGGAAGAACTCGCCTCGCGTCTGTTCGATCAACACGAATCGTTCTGGGCGTCAGTGTATCCGGCGTTCATGGCCCGCGATATCACTCGTGAGGATCTACGAAAGCTGCTGCGGATGGGGCTGGAGCGCAGCGGGGGGAGTTACAAAGTCCTCGTGCAGTTGTTCAATATGCATACGGACGACTACAAGCGATTTCTCGGGTTCCTCCGTAAGCACAACTGCCATTTGCCGTTTCATCGGTTTCGGTCTGCTTCCGGAACACCTTCACGCTTGCGCACGAGACGTGCGTCAGTGGGCGAGTGATTCCAGATCGTCGATGGCCTCGGTGACGAACCTGCGATGGGAAGCGTCTCACGCACCACCTCGTCGCCCTCGCTGCGGTGGATTCTTCAACAGCTTGTACTGATTGATGCCCGCGTTGACCTTGAACTCCACGCCCATTTTGCCGATCTCAGCGGTCGACTTCGCCGGGTCGCCCGAGACGCCGGAATCATGCGGTCCGCCCCACGGCTTGATCTGATCCTTCCGAACACCTGATGGACGAATGAACAGCATCTGCGACGTGTCGGAAATGCCCGCATGGCTGCCGACCGTGTCTTCGTCGTAGCCGTAGGCCGCCTCGAGCCACGCGCGGTAGTACACGCGGCCCGCCTCGTAGTAATCGGTGAGCGCGAACACCCTGGTGGGGGAGCCTTTCCACTCCTCATTCAGCTTGTTCGCGACCGCCGTCATGCCCCCCTGATTGGGACCGCTGTCGCCGATGAACAGAATGTCGGTGAACCCGTGGACCTTGAGGCTGCGCGCTGCCGCATCGAGGATCGCATCGTAGGCGGGTGACGGGACGGAGATCGCGCCCGGAACCTGCCTGTCTGGATCGCCTTCGGGCACGTACTGCAATACGGGAGCGACCAGCGCATTCTTCAGCCGGCGCGCCATCAAATTCGCGGTGTAGGCGACGACGTAGTTGTGCTTGCCGATGACCATGTGATAGCCGTTTTTCTCGGTACCACCGGTCGGCACGATCACCGTGGTCTTGCCGGCTTTCATCGCGTCGCGCGTCTCTTCCCACGTCAGCTCGTCGATGAACACCGTGTCTGGCGCCTCGGTCGGCGTCTTCGATGGCGGCGCGGTGATCATCGTCGCGGCGATCGCACCAGGTTCCGCATTCGCTGCGGTGGCCTGACCACGGCCGCCGCGCCCGCCGCCGCGTCCACCGCGACCGACTTCACCGGCGCCCGGCGCTTCGGACTGCTGGCGGGTGATCGTTCCGGACATGAGTCCTCTGATCTGGGCGATCGCGTTATCCATCTTGATCTGGAGCAAGGCCTTACCGATTTCAGCCGTGGCTTTGCCCTGGTTGTTGCCGCTGACTCCGTTGTTCTCGTAATCGTTGCCCGTCAATCGATTCCGGCGGATGTGCTTTGCGTTGACGAACAGCAGTTCAGACGTGTCGAGAATGTTCGCGTGGCCGCCGATCTGGTCGGCTGGGATGCCGACGTGCTGGCTGATCCACTTGTTCTGGTCGGCATGTCCCTTGGTGTAGTAGTCGTCAATCCAGAAGGCGCGCGCGTCCGTTCCCCTCCACAGCTCGTTCAGTCTGTCCGCGGCCGCATGCATGCCGTTGCGGTTTCCGCCCGATTCTCCGATCAGGAGAATCGCCTTGAAGCCGCCCGCTTTCAGGCTTCGGCCAGCATTTACCAGGAGGTCGGCGAATCGATCGTCGGGAAGCGTGATCGTGCCCGGCTTCGTCATGTGGCCGCCGGGGTTTTCCCAACTGCCTTCGGGCACGTAGGTGACCACCGGCGCAACGAGCGTTCGGCCGATTGCTCGGGCAATTTTGTCGGCCGTGTGCTCCATCACGAACTTGTGCTCCCCATCGACCATGTGCGGGCCCTTTTGTTCGGTGCCCGCCGTCCCCAGGATCACGGTCGTGGTGCCTGCCTTGATGAGATCGCGGACCTCCGCCCATGTCAGATCCTCGAGCATCACGGTATCGGGTGCCTTTCCCGCCGGCGCGGTGGGCGGCGCCGACGCCGGGCGTTGAGCGAAGGCGAAGGCGCCAAGCGTGACGAAGCAGGAGACCAGGAGCACAGGCCTTTTCATGGCGCGGATTATAGAGCAGGGATTAGGGCCTGCGGTTGGGATGGGGTTGAGGCGTGGAAGATCAAGAGGCTGACGCCTTGGCATCAGCCTCTCGACACAACGAAGCGACGGAGAACGTTAAACGGGGAAGTACACCAGATAGTGGTTCCCGTTTCGATGAATCCACAGCCGCACGTAGTCGCCGCCCTTCAGCGTCTCGACCTTCGACGAGTTGTTGGCCGGGGGCGTGTCCTTCTGGACCTTTCCGATCTCCGCCTGCGGCACGATGATCACGACCTCCTTGCCGGCCACCTTACCGCCTCGCGAGAATTCGACCCATCGTTCCTTGGCCGGTGTCTGCCCCGGAGCCGCGGGCGAGACGGCGGACTGCGGGGTCAACGTCACCTGATAGGTGCCGGCGGCCAGCGCTTGACCGTTTGCTTTCACGCCTTTCGGGAAATTCACCGCGCCGAGCTTCACTTCGCCTTCAGGGACCGCTGGCGCGGCCTCCGTCGGCGGCTGCTGATTGGGCGTCGCGTGGCCGGCACCCTGGTCCGGCTTGCCACCCCTAGCTCCTGTACCCTGCGCGTGGGCGCCGACGCCCACCGCGCCGATCAATGCCCCGACGAGTATCAATCGCTTCATTGCATGCCTCCGCTGAGCGGCTGAGCTGTTGACTCAATTATAACGAGGGAGCAAGGCCAATGCCTGCCAGAAGCAGAGCGGGACGGCAGGGATTTGTCGAATTACGGGGCTTCTCGGGACTTCCGCTGTATTGAAATCCTGCGATCGCGCTGTCTTCGAACTGTTCAGATAGAGGTCTGCGACACAGCGCAGGAGCGCGGTGGCTCCATGCCTCGCCCAACGCTCAGAGTCCTCATACTGCGACAACGACTCTAGCGCTTCGCGATGACGATGTCGCCGCTGAAGGTGCGGATCAACAGCGTTGCGCTGCCGTCGCCGAACACCCCGTGCGTCGCCCGGTTGAGGCCAGGTCGTCGCCGGTCGTTCTGACCGCTCGAGGAGCCCAACGTCAGCGGCAGGTCCGAGCGAATCGATCCGCTGAAGCTGTTGGCGGTGAGCTCGAACCCGACATCGGACGAAAGCGTGAGGCGAATGGAGCCCGAATGGGAATTGATCTCGTAACGGCCGCGATTGGTCAGCGCGCCGATGTACTCCACGCTGCCGCTCACCGATCGAACGCCGAGACGCTCGCACGTGACATCGGACAACGCTACGTCGCCGCTGACGGTTCCGAGTTCGAGCGATCGTGCCTTGAGGCCTTTGGCACGAACGGCGCCGCTCACGCTCGAGGCGTTGAGTTCCGCGTCCGGCGAGGCATCCGTCAGATCGACATCACCCGACACCGACTTCGCCGACTGCAGCTTGGGTGTTGACGCCGTTGTGATGGTCCCGCTGATTGTTTCAGCGCGGACCGCGCCCTGCACGCTGGTCACTTTGACGTTGCCCGAGACCGAGTTCGCATCGACGCTGGCCGACGCGGGAACGATGACGGTGTAGTCGACGGAGACACGATCGTTGCGCCCCGTATGCTCGGTTTTCACGTCGACGCGGCCGGGCCGCTCGTCGACGAGGATGTGCACCGATGCCAGCTGGCCGCCGTCGCCGCGAGTCCGCTTCACGGCTTCGATCGATACCTCGTCGCCCGATCCGCCGGTGATGGTGATGTTGCCGGCGATGTTCGCGATGCTGAACCGTCCATCGCGTCCGATCCGCACCTTGCGTGAAAACCGTTCGGTCTGTTCGGCGCCCCGACCGCGGCCCTGGTAGCGCGAGGGGAACTCGACCCAGACGCGTTCTGGCAGCACGTCTTTCACGCGTTCACGGACGACGATCGTCGGAACGCGATCAGAGGGGTCTTGCGCCGCGGCAGGAATCGCCGCCGCTGCCAGTCCCACCGCTATGAGAAAACGCGAACGTCGCAGCATGTCAGTTGCCTCTCTGTTTGAGACCCGAGACGATGCGTGCGGCACCGGCCTCGTTTCCTTTTCGCATTTCGTTGATCAGCGACACGGTGTCCTGGAGCAGCGCCACCTTCGCTTGGAAGTTCTCCAGCAGGCTCTGCTGCGCCGGTTCGCTCGTCGGCTGAGATCGGAGGGCCGCGCGGCTCTCGCTGATCGCCTGATCGATCACCGCCAGGTTTTTCTGCAGCGTGGCGGCCGTGTGCGGGTCGAACACGTTTTGCTCGGCGTTGGCGATCTGTTCGAGGCCTTTGATGGCCTTCTCGTAGTGATCCTCGGCCTCGCGCAGCTCTGATTCGACCAGTTGGGCGGAGGGTTCAACTGCCTGCGCTGAATCTGCCGGGGCCGTCGGTGTGGCCGGGACTCGCGTATCAGCTCCCCGCGGCGCGATTCGCATGCCGACCACCGTCGCCAGGACGATCGCAGCCGCCGCGCCGAGCCACAGATATGGCGCCGTACGTCTTTGCTGCGCGGGCGTCTTTTCCAGCCGGATCGCGCGCTCGAGCCGCGTCCACGACCGGACCGGCGGTTCGCGGAGGTCGAGGCTTTTCGCGACGCTTTGGATCTCGCGGAGGTCGTCGACGAGGCTCCGGCATCGCGCGCACGACTGCAGGTGTTGCTCGACGCCGGCACGCTCGCGCGGGTCCAGTTCCTCGTCGACGTAATCGTTGATGACGGTGTCGTTCGGATGCATCTACTTCTTCAGCAGCACGCGCAACTTCGCGCGCGCCTTGAACACCTGCGATTTCGATGTTCCTTCAGCAATGTCCATCAGGCGCGCGACTTCCTTGTGATCGAACCCTTCCACGTCGTGAAGAACGAACGCCTCGCGGCAGCCATCCGGCAGCCGCTCGATCGCACGTTCCAGATCCATGCGCGCGATGGGCGTCTCGCGCGGCGCGACCGGTTCGAACGACGTTCCGGCGTTGAGCGTTTCGGTCAGCTTGTTCATCTTCGCCCGCCGGCTTCGCACGTAGTCGAGGCAATGGTTGACCGCCAGCCGATACAGCCAGGTGCCCACGGACGCATCGCCCTTGAAGCTCTCGAGCTTCCGATAGACCTGCAGGAAGATTTCCTGCAGCAGGTCCTCGCCATCCTCGGCCGACCCGGCCATGCGGCTTGCCAGCGTGTAAATGCGCCCCGCATGGCGCCGGTAGAGCGTTTCGAACGCCTCGCTGTCTCCAGCCCGGGATCTTGCGACAATCTCGGCGTCGGCGACGTTCGCGGTCACCTTCATCTCTTTAGACGGGAAGGGGATTGGCCCGCGTTGCCTGGATGCGGTCACGTTAGCAGATACGAAAAAAAATGCGCGGAGGGTTCAGGAACCCGCCTGACCTGCCTTCTTTGCGCTGCGCCTTGTTGTCGGCGTCCACGTCACGCGGTCGAGGTCACGGATTCGGCCGCCCGAGACGGAAACACCTTCGGCTGCAAGCAGAGCACGCTTCAAGGCTTCGCTGCCGCCGTACCCGCCGAGTCGTCCGCCGGCGGCGATGACGCGATGACACGGCACATCAGGCCGACCGCAGCCGCGCATGATGTTGCCTACTGCTCGCGCGGCGCGCGCTCGCCCCGCCATCGCGGCCACGTCGCCGTACGTAGCCACGCGACCCGGGGGAATGCGCCGCACGACGTTCAGGACGCGAACGAGAAAGGAGCTTCGCATTGTAGAGTTCAGATCTCAGAGTTCAGATTGATGGCAGCTTGTCAGACTTGGGACTTGAGAACCTGAGACTTGCAACTTGAAAAATTCTACATCACCGCGAGCGGGTCGAACTGGAGGTCGCTGGGGTCGAGTGGCGCCGTGATCGCGCGCGACCGGGTCGTGCCGTTGTCCTGCTCCCACAGGTTGAGATCGAACGGCAAATCCAAGCGCTGACCGTCCGCGTTCATCACGACTCGTACCCGCGGACGACGGGGATCCGGCGCGTGGGGGCTCATGACGACGGCGACTTCGCCGCTGTCGAGGCGCACGAGATTGCCGGCGGGGTAGATTCCAAGCAACTGAACGAACCGGCGCACCAGGTGCTGGTTGAAACGCCGGCCGTCGTTGGCTTTCAGGACCTCCAGAATGCGGTCGGTGGGGGACCCCTTCTGGTAGACACGCTGCGATCGCATGGCGTCGTACACGTCGGCGATGGTGCAGAGCATCGTGCCGACGTTCAGGCCGCTGCGCACCACGCCGTCCGGATAACCGGAGCCGTCGAGTCGCAGGTGATGTTCGAACGCGACGACCGGCGCGAGCGTCGGCACATCCGGCGTCCGCCGCAGCATCTCGGCGCCGTCGACCGTGTGACGCTTCATGATGGCAAACTCCGCGTCGGTCAGCTTGTCGGGCTTGTTGAGGATCTCCAGCGGCGTCTTCACTTTGCCGATGTCGTGCATGAGCCCCGCGAGTCCGAACTCCCGCAGCAGCGGCCCTTCGACGCCCAGCCCGCGCGCCTGCCCCATCATGAGAATCGAGACGTTCACCATGTGCGTGAACGTGTAGTTGTCATAGTCCTTGAGCGCGGTCAGCGCGAGAAGGGCGGTCCGGTTTTCGGCGACTGCCTGCGCCAGCCCGTCGATCATCGTCCGCGCCATCGTGATGTCGGGCTTCCCCTCGGTCTGCGCGCTGTCCCACAGCCGGCCGGCCACCGACACGGCATCGCGGTAGAGTCGCCTGATCGTGGCCATGTCGGTGAGGCTGCCGGAGGTGCGCTGCTCGACGACGATGCGGCCCACACGGATGTGAGGCTGCGCAGGAAACTGGCTCTCCCGGTGGTTCGAATCGGCCGATTCGATCGCGATGATGGCGTCGATGAGGGCTGCGAGTTCTTCGAGCGCGACGCCGCGCTCGATGGTGACGCGCTCCACGCCGCAATGCTGCAGACGCTTCACCATCGGTCCAAGGGTCTCGAGCCTGGTCAGCGGCGTGTCGTCCACGATCAGTTCGTCGCCGACGACTCCCATGACGACCGCCGGCTGCTGGTGATGCAGGGCTTCGAGCGACATGCCGAGCGCCTCGAGGTTACGTCCGATGATGGGATGTCCTGAAGAGTAGAGCTGCGCCGCGCGAAGCGCGGCCGCGAAGCGCCGGACCAGATCGTCAGCGATCTGCAGATGCGAGGTGCTCATGCCCGGCCCTCTCGCACGGAGAGTCCGGCACGGGCCGTTTCCAGGTGAGCGCGAGCCGCTGCCCGTACGCCGCGCGATCCGCTGCCGGCCGCGTGTTCGAGCGCGGCGATGGCCTCGGGCGTACCGATCCGGGCGAGCGCTGCCGCGGCCACCGATCTGAGAGCGGCCGTTCGACGCGGTGCCCACCATTCGCCTCGGTGGAGCACTTCGGTCAGCGGCTCGATCCCGGCGGCTGCTCGCAGCACGCCGAGCGATTGAACGGCTCGATGGAAAGCCGGAGCGAACGGCCCGCGATGATCGACGTGCCGGAGGATATAGGCAAAGAGCGGCGCTGCACGCTCGTCGCGGACGCCGCACAACGCCTGCATCAGCGCATCGCGCGATCGAGGGCTGGCTTCCGTGAGAGCCCGCGTGAAGAGCCGGTAGGCCGCATCGGTGCCGACGTTCAGGATGGCCCGCAGCGCTTCGCGCTGCATTTGCGGCTCCCCATCGTCGAGCAGTTCGGTCAGATCGGGCAGCGAGTCGCTGCCGCCGAATTGACGAATCAGATAGATCGCGGTGCGTCGCATCCCGGCGTCCTGAGACGTCTTGAGCTGTTCGACGATGCGGCGCGCGGCCGGCCCGAAGGCCAGCAGGATCGAGGTCCAGCGCTCCCGCGTGCGCGGCCGGTCCTCGGTCGTCAACGTGCGCACGATTGGTGCGACGATCGGCTCCCCGAGTTCGAGGCACAACGCCCGCACGGCATCGAACTCGGTCTCGTCGAGAGTGTCGAGATGCGCGGTAAGGTGATTGACCGCCGGTCCGTTCGCCAGTGCCTCGATCGCGCTCATGGCGTGCGCGCGCCGTCCCGGTATTCCGTCGCGCCTCGTTTCGCGCGTCAGCTGCGACACCAGCTCACCTGCTGCCGCGAAGTCGCCGACGAGCAGCAGGTCTTCGAGCAGCCGTACGATGGGAATCATCAGCTCGCCCCATCGCGCTTCGTCCTGTTCGATCCGCAGCAGGTCGGTCACAACTGTCAGATCGAGCGTCCGGAGTGCGGTCGTCGCCACGGTACTCAGCCAGGCGTTGATGCGATCCGCAGAATCGTCGCTGATCGCCTCGATCTCGATCGCTCGTCCCCGCGCATTCGATAACTCCCGTCCGTATTCGGCGGAGACAAACGGTTCGTCGTTGTACGAGCGCAGCAATTGTTCCGCCAGGCGATCCCAGGTCGCCTCGAATCCGTGCGTTGCGCCAAGGGGCGAGGCCACGACGTCCTCGCGCGCAAGCGCCAGCAGACGGGGCTGCTGCGTCGAATCAGGTACGAGCGCTTGAAACGCTTGTGCCACGCGATCGATGGCCGCATTGTCCGACGTCACTCCGCGTGCGACGAAACTGGCAATCGTGTCGTCGTTCATGCGGCTGACCACGGCGCGAAGCAGCTGCGAATCGCGATCGGCCTCGGATGGCTGTGTGGACGCGTTCGAGCGCGGCCGCAGTAACTCGAGGATCGTATCCGGCGAGAGCATCCCCATGGCCACTGCCATGTTTCGCAGCGTGAGCTCGAGCTGATCGGAGTTGGTCTTCGACACCGCGTCGACGATGCCACGAAGCAGCCGCAGGAGGGCAGCGCTCCTGGTGGCGGGCCCGTGGCCATCGGCCGCCTGTTCAAGGGTCGCGATCAGCTCTTCGAGATGGTCCAGGTGTGCGGCGGCCTCGAGCAGGCTCCGAATCAGCTCCTCGCTCAGCTCGAGAGCGTCGCCCTGCAGGCAGAACGCCACCAGCCGCTCCCAATCCGCGGTCTCCCCGTCGGTGCGCTCCCGCAAGGCTTCGGCGTAGTCGATCTCGCGCAGATGCACGTGCCGGCTGCCCAGCGTTTCCCACACGCGCGTGATGCCTCCTTCGGCCCTGATCGCCTCCGGACTTCGCCCCAGCAGCATCAGGAAGTCGCGCCATGCCGCGACACCGCCGCCGGGGTGCACCGTGAGCTGTCCAATGAGATGCGCATGCAGCAGCGCCGCTAGTTCCAGGACGGCGGGGTCGGGCCGCGCCGGCGCGTGGCCATCGACAAGCAGGCCGTCCGGCAGAACAGTCAGCGTCAGCGGCGCGCTCATCAGCCTGTCGGATGTCAGGTCGACGATTCGGGCGAGCGTCGCGGAGATGGCGGGATGGCCGTCCGGATACAACAGAACGCCCCGCGCCGCCGCTTTGCACGCGCGTGCAAAATCGACGAGACGCGACGAGTCCTGGGCGCTGAGCGCCGTAGCGACGGGAGGCACCGTACCGATTTATCGGAATAAGGATGCGTAAAGACAGGGCTCGGGATTGGGGTTGGGGATTAGGTATTCGGTTCGGGTTAGAGTCCTGTCCGCCGAAGCTGGCCGCCAGTAGTGCGAGCAAAGGCGGGTTTGCCGCGCCGTGGCTCGGGCCCGTGGAGAGCGAGCGAAGCCGGGTATACTGCCCCCGCCCCACATGCGTGCAATCGACGTGATTGCCAAAAAACGGGACGGCGGAGCTCTGTCTCGCGAAGAAATCCAGTATTTCGTGAACGGCGTGACGACCGGATCGTGGCCCGAGTATCAGGCGTCGGCCCTCCTGATGGCGATTCTGATTCGCGGTATGGCCGCCGAGGAGACGGCGTGCCTCACCGATGCGATGGTGCATTCCGGCGTGCGTGTCGACCTGAGCGACATCCCCGGCGCGAAGGTGGACAAACACAGCACCGGCGGTGTGGGCGACAAGACCTCGCTGATTCTGGCGCCGCTGGCTGCCGCGTGCGGTGTGGCCGTGCCGATGATGTCGGGCCGCGGACTTGGGCACACCGGTGGAACACTCGACAAGCTGGAGTCCATTCCCGGCTTCCGCGTCGGCCTGTCGATCGAGGAGATGAAGGCCGCACTGGCCAGAACCGGCTGCGCGATGATCGGTCAGACCTCGCAGATTGCGCCGGCGGACAAGAAGCTTTACGCGCTGCGCGACGTGACCGCCACCGTCGAAAGCATTCCCCTCATCAGCGCGTCGATTATGAGCAAGAAGATCGCCGAAGGGATCGATGCGCTCGTACTCGACGTCAAGACCGGCAGCGGCGCTTTCATGAAGACCGAGGCCGACTCGCGGCGTCTTGCCGAATCGCTGGTCTCGATCGGCAAGGCGTCCGGCGTCAAGACCGAAGCGGTCATCACCGCGATGGACACGCCGCTCGGCCGAGCCGTTGGCAACGCGCTCGAAGTGATCGAGAGTGTGGACGTGCTCAAGGGCGGTGGGCCGCAGGATCTGATCGATGTCTCGATCGAATTGACTGCCAGAATGCTCATGATCGGGGGCGCTGCGACCGACCGCGCCGACGCCGAGCGTCGCGTGCGACGAGCGATCTCATCCGGTGCCGGTCTCGAGCGCTTCCGACGAATCGTCGAGCAGCAGGGCGGCGACCCGCGCGTTGTCGACGACTACAGCCGCCTGCCGTCGGTCGCCGGTCGTCACGTCGTCACGGCACCACGCGCAGGGATTGTCACACGACTGGATGCAGAACTGCTGGGTCGCGCGTCCGTCGCGCTCGGGGCAGGCCGGGATCGTGCGGAGGATCCCGTCGATCCGGCCGTGGGCATCATGGTGCACGCGAAACCGGGCGACGATGTGAGCGCTGGTGACGCGGTCGTCGAACTGCATTTCCGCGAAGCTGCAAGGCTGGACGCAGCGCTGCAGCTCATGGCTACCGCCATAACCATTGGCGACGAGCGGCCCGGCTTGCGGCGCTTGATCGTCGGAGAGGTGCGTTGATGCTCGGTGTCTTTCAGCCGCTGTTTGGTGCTCTCGTGATTCTGACCATCGCCGTCTTGTGTTCGAACAACCGGCGCGCGATCAACTGGCACACGGTCGCCTGGGGCGTGGGCCTGCAGGTAGTGTTCGCCATCATCGTCCTCAAGACGACACTCGGACAGCAGGTGTTCTCGACGCTCGGCGCGGGCATCAACAAGCTGCTCAGTTTTTCCGGCGTCGGCGCAGAGTTCGTGTTCGGGCCGCTCGGCAACAGCAGCGTGTGGAGGCGGGCGATCGTGGGCGCGCTGGGAGAGGAAGGCGCGAAGTATCCCGTCCTCTTTGCCTTCCAGGTCCTGCCGACGATCATCTTCATCGCCGGGCTGTTCGCCATCCTCTATTACTTCGGCGTCATGCAGATCATCGTCCGGGTATTCGCCCTGCTGATGCATCGCGTGATGAACGCGAGCGGTGCGGAATCGCTGAACGTGGCCGCTAGCATCTTCATGGGCCAGACCGAGGCGCCGCTGACCATCCGGCCGTACCTGCCGGAAATGACGGAGTCCGAGTTGATGACGGTGATGACGTCGGGAATGGCGCACATCTCCGGCGGCATCATGGCAGCCTACATCCTGTTCGGCATCGAGGCGAAGCACCTCCTGACCGCCGTGATCATGACGGCCCCCGGTACGATCATGATGGCGAAGATGCTGGTACCCGAAACAGAAGTGCCGAAGACGATGGGAGCGGTCAGACTGGAGGTGGAGCGGACGGACGTGAACGTGATCGACGCCGCGGGGCGCGGGACGGGCGAGGGTTTGCAACTCGCGATGAACGTCGGCGCGATGCTCATCTCGTTTCTTGCGCTCATCGCACTGATCAACTACCTGCTCGGGTTCTTGCATCTGAGCCTGGAGCAGATTTTTGGATGGGTGTTTGCGCCTGTGGCGTGGAGCATGGGCGTCCCGTGGCGCGACGCGCCGACCATCGGCAATCTGCTCGGCACGCGCATGGCGGCGAACGAGCTCGTCGCCTACTCGCAGCTCGGTCCGCTCAAGAACTCGCTCGATCCGAAATCGTTCACGATCGCGACGTTCGCATTGTGCGGATTCGCCAACTTCAGTTCGATTGGCATCCAGATTGGCGGCATCGGCGCGCTGGCGCCGAACCGGCGCCACGATCTCGCTCGTCTCGGGCTGCGCGCGATGTTTGCGGGGACGCTGGCGAACTTCATGACTGCAACCATCGCGGGATTCCTGCTATGACGCTCGCGTCGACTTTCGCTGCGACGAAATGCAGCCACAAAGACACGACAACACGAAGATCATGAAGATCGTCTTCGTGACGTCGTGTTTTCGTGGTTGCATTTAACTCGTTATGTCCGACTATTACGACCAGGTCAAAGAAGCGGCTGATGCGGTCCGAACACGCGTCCGCGAGATCCCGCGAATCGCCATCATCCTCGGATCGGGTCTTGGCGATTTCGCGGGCTCGCTTGGGAACGGCGTGTCGATGCCGTACGACCAGTTGCCGCACTGGCCCGCGTCGCGTGTAATCGGACACGAGGGTCGGCTCGTCGTGGGCGAGGTCCGTGGGCGCACGATCGCCGCGCTGGCGGGTCGATGTCATGCGTACGAAGGCCACGAGCTTCGAACGGTGACGTTTGCGGTCCGCGCCCTCGGTGTGCTTGGCGTCAAGACGTTGATCCTCACCAACGCAGCGGGCGGTGTGAACACGGGCTTTTCGAAGGGTGCGTTGATGGTGATCGACGATCACATCAACCTGCTCGGCAGCAATCCGCTCGTCGGCGCCAACGACGATCGATTCGGCGTTCGGTTCCCCGACATGAGCGAAGTTTACTCGAGACGGCTGCGCGCCATTGCCGATCGCGCCGGCGCGGCGGTCGGTCTTACGCTGCCGCATGGAGTGTACGTCGGGCTGCTCGGGCCGAGCTACGAAACGCCGGCGGAAATTCGCTATCTGCGGACGATCGGCGCCGATGCGGTCGGCATGTCCACGGTGCCCGAAGCGATCGCCGCGCGGCACATGGGCATCGAGGTGCTCGGGATCTCCTGCATCACGAACATGGCGGCAGGCGTCCTGCCGCAGGCGCTCGATCACAGCGAGGTGATGGAAACGGCGCGCCGCATTCGCGGTCAGTTCATTGCGCTGCTGGAGGGTATCGTTGGCGAGCTCTGACCCCCTCGTCGACGCGGCGCGGCGCGCTCGAGCGCACGCGATCGCGACGTTTTCCGGCTTCAAAGTCGGCGCCGCGCTCGAAACGGCCGACGGCACCTTCGTCACAGGCTGCAACGTCGAGAACGCGACGTACGGGCTTACCATCTGCGCCGAGCGCGTCGCTATGTTCAAGGCGCTGTCCGAAGGACACCGCGCCTTCACGCGCGTCGCCGTCGTGGCGGATACCGACTCGCCGACACCACCGTGCGGCGCCTGCCGTCAGATCCTGTGGGAGTTCGGCGGCGATCTCGATGTGGTGCTTGCGAATCTGAGCGAGATCAAAGGGCATCATCGGTTGAAGGATCTTCTGCCGCTGCCGTTCGACGCGAGGCTTCTGTAGCGCGAGCCTCTCAGGCGAGCGGGGCTTGCCGATCGGGCGCTCGGCTGAAAGCCTCGCGCTACGATAAGATCGCATCAGTGC
>JBKPDW010000620.1:0-23144 GCA_046728115.1 Acidobacteriota bacterium
GGATTGTCGGAGTCGTTCCTCGCCGAGCAGGTGACGATGCCGCCGGGAGCGACGCCGGCGACCAAGAGCCGCTTCGAGATGCTGCTGTCGCCGAAAGAGCACGAGATGCATCATCGCGGACAGCTGATGATGATCGAGCGCATGATCGGCGTCGTTCCGCACCTGACCCGGCAGATGCAGGAGCGCATGGCGCAGATGCAGGCCGCCGCGGCGCAGGCAGCGCGCTGACGTGGCACGATCGTCAGCCTCCTGCCTGCCGCAGGAGACGCTCACCTTCCTCCGCGCGCTGAAACGCAACAACAGGCGCGACTGGTTTCAACCGCGCAAGGAGCAGTTCGAGGCCCATGTCCGCGCGCCGATGCTCGCGATCGTTGCGAGGCTGGCCGATGATCTCCGGAGGTTCGCGCCGGAGATCGTCGTCGATCCGAAGACGGCGATGTACCGCATCTACCGCGACACGCGGTTTTCGGAAAACAAGACGCCGTACAAGACGCACGTCGCCGCGGTCTTCCCGTGGCGAGGTCTCCCGAAACATGAAGGCGCGGGGCTGTATTTTCACGTCTCGCCCGACGAAGTCTGGATGGGCGGTGGCATGTACGCTCCTCAGCCGCCGCAACTGCAGGCCGTGCGGGAACACATCGCCGCCAATTCGAAACGGCTGCGCGCGATCGTGGAGTCGCCTGGATTCCGGCGACAGATCGGACGGCTCGAAGGTGAGCAGCTGCAGCGCGTGCCACGCGGGTTCGCAAAGGATCATCCGGCGGCCGAGTTCCTGAAGTATCGCCAGTTCCTGGCCGGCCGCGAGCTTCCGCCGCCTGTCGCGTGCAAGCCCACGTTCTACGCCACACTGCTTGGAGTGTTCCGGCAGGTCACTCCCGTCATCCGCTTCCTGAACGAGCCGCTGGCGCCTGGCCGCGAGCGATGAGCGACAGCGACGATCTCGACGCGCTGGTCACACAGCTGAACGAGGGTGGTCAGCGTGCGTCCGGTGTGGAGCGGCGTGCGCGAGTCGAAGCCTCAACGGTCGACAGCCTGCCGGACGAGGACCAGACTGGTCGCCTCCGTCGATGGCTCGAGCGCGTCGTCGCCGAGGGAGGCAGCGATCTGCTGCTGGTCTCGGCCGCGCCGCCGTCGATCCGTGTCAGCGGCGCCGTGGTGCCGCTCGACGAGGATCCTCTCGAAAGCGACGACATCGCCGGCGCCGTCGTACCGGCGCTGCTGCCGCACGCGCGGCGCGCGTATCGCGAGATGGGGATCGCCGACTCGTCGTTTCGCACCGCCACTCTCGGGCGATTTCGCATCAACCTCCATCACGAGCGAGGCCGAGCCGCTGCCGCGATCCGGCGTCTGCCGTCGCTCGTTCCGCGCCTCGCGTCGCTCAACCTGCCGCCGCACGTCGAAGCCCTGACGCGCCTGCCGCGCGGGCTCGTGCTCATCGGCGGGCCGACCGGCTCGGGCAAGACGACAACGTTGGCCGCGCTCGTGAACGAGATCAACCACCGCGACGCGCGGCACATCATCACGATTGAAGATCCGATCGAGTACGAGCACACCCATCGAAAGTGCCTGATCGAGCAGATCGAGGTCGGCGTCGACGCGCCGGACTTCCCCACGGCCTTGCGTGCCGCGCTCCGCCAGGCGCCGGACGTGATCGTCGTCGGGGAGATGCGCGATCCGGAGACCATGCAGATTGCGGTGACGGCCGGCGAAACCGGGCACCTCGTGCTGTCGAGCCTGCATACGCCTGACGTGACGACGACGGTCGCGCGGATCGCCGATTCGTTTCCGCTCGAGCGTCAGAACACGATTCGACAGGAATTATCGATGTCGCTCGCGGCCGTACTCACGCAAACGCTGATGCGCAGAAACAGCGGAGGGCTGATTCCCGCGGCGGAATTGCTCATCGTCGGCTACGGGGCCCGGCAGCACGTTCGCAAGAACGCGCTCCAGCATTTGCATCAGGAGATTACGATCACCCGCAAGCACGGGTCGTTCACACTGGAGGAGTCGCTGACCGAGCTCGTGAAGCGGGACCTGATTGATCGAAAGGATGCGATGGCTCGCGCGGTGCATCCCGAAGAGCTCGACCGCCTGTTAGGCACTTCGAGGACGGGATAAGGCTCAGGACGCGCGTTCACGTGGCGTCCCCAGAGCAAGCAGATAGAACGCGCCGCCCGCAGCGAGCGCAGCAAGGCCTCCGAGCAACTGCTCGCGCGTGGCGCCGGCGGCGATGGCCCCGGAAACGACAATCGCGACCATCGGCACGACGGGACCGAGCGGCGCGACGAACGCGGCCGGCGCCACCGTCTCCGCGAACCGCGGCGACCGCAGCCGGAGCGTCGCGGCCGATACGCCGGCGTAGGTGACCAGCCGCGCCAGCGCGCTCACGACGGCCAGCTTCACGAACGATCCGGTCAGCGCGAGGACGACGGCGACTACCGACGTGAAGACGATCGCGTGCGCCGGCGTGCGATAGCGCGGGTGGATGCGGCCGAACGCTGCCGGCAGCTCGCCATGTTCGGCCAGCGCGAACAGCATCCGCGAGCCGTTCAGGATCTGGCCGGCGTTGTTGCCCGTCATCGATATCACCGAGCCGGCGCCGACGATCAGCGCGCCGCTCGCGCCCAGAAACGCCGCGGCCGCGTCGGCGATCGGCGTGCTGTGCGCGGCCAGATCCGGCAGGACGCTCTGGGCGACGACCTGCGCCAGCGTCATCACCGTCATCACCGTGAGAATCGTGGCAACGAGCGCGAACGGCACGTGTCGACGTGGATCCAGCGCTTCGCCGGCCGGCACCGGCACGACGTCATAGCCGCCGTAGACGAAGATCATCAGGAGCGCGGCAGTCGAGAACTGTGCCAGCGTGACCTGCGGCAGGCGCGTCAGGGAGCCGACGTCGACGTACCGCAGCCCGAGCAGGATGAAGAGCGCCAGCGGCGCGAGCTTGCCGATCGTCAGCGCGTCGACCAGCCACGCACTCTGCCGGATTCCGCGGACGTTGATCCAGGTCAACGCCGCCGTGACGCCAATCAGCAGCGCGGCCCGCGGCCAGTCCGCGGTCATGGCCGGCCAGTAATAGCCGAGCGCGACGGCAATGCCCGCCATGACGCTCGCCTGGCTCGACGCGCGCGTGAACCACTGCATCCAGCCGACCTCGAACGCGACGAATCGCCCGAAGGCCGCGCGCGTGTAGAGATACGGACCACCCGTGCCCTCGAAGCGGCTGCCCACCTCGGCGAAGCAGAGCGCGACCGACATCGACGCCAGCCCCATGAGTACGAACGCGAGCGGACTCCAGGCGCCGATCTGCGCGGCGACCTGCGACGGCATCAGAAAGATCGCGCCGCCGATCACCTGGTTGACGCCGATGGCCGTCAGGTCCCAGCGGCCAAGCGCGCGTCGCAGACCCAGCTTCGCGGGGGCAGTAGCATCGACCACGCAGCGGTTGTATCACGAGTCCAAGCGCATCGAACTCTCTGGCCGGCCCGCGCTGATATACACTCGGCGAGAGGCGATGCACACCCCTCTGCCCCGGCAGTTTTACGCCGATCCGGATTTCTACCGGCGTGAGCTCGAGCGCTTTTACTTCGAACGTTGGATCTGTGCGGGCCGCACCGATCAGATTCCGAACGCCGGCGATTACTTCGCCCGTACGGTTGGCGATGAAAGTGTGCTCGTGGCGCGGGACCCATCAGGCGACATCCACGCGCTGTTCAACGTCTGCCGGCACCGGGGCACGCGCCTCTCGGACCGGGCCGACGGTCATTTCAATGGCCGGATTCAATGTCCATATCACGCGTGGACGTACGACCTGGGCGGGCGACTGCTTGCCGCGCCGCACATGGCGTCGGAGTTTCGCAAAGACGACTACCCGCTGCACCGAGCCGGCTGCGAAGTCTGGGATGGACACGTGTTCATTCATATTGGCCGGGATGGATGGGACGGGCAGAAGGGGCGGGACGAACAAGGGTTGCGCGCGCAATTGGGAGACCTGCCGGCGCGATTCAGCGCATATCGAATGCAGGACCTGCGACTCGCGCGACGCATCGTTTACGACGTCAAGGCGAACTGGAAGCTGATCGTTCTCAATTACAACGAGTGCCTGCACTGTCCGAACCTGCATCCGGCGTTGAACAAGCTGCACCACTACCTCAGTGCCGACAACGTTGCGCCGACGGCCTGCTATTGCGGCGGCTCCATGGGATTCAAGCCGGGTGTCGAGACAATGAGCAGCGACGGTAGACGGCGTCGCGACTACCTGCCGGGCCTCGACGAGACGCAACGGCAACAGGTGTCCTATTTTTCGATCTACCCCAACCTGTTGCTGAGCCTCCATCCCGATTACATGATGACGCACACACTGTGGCCCCGCGCCCACGACCGCACCGAAATCGTCTGCGAATGGCATTTTCATCCGCGCGAGATGGCGAAACCGAACTTTCGACCGGACGATGCGATCGAGTTGTGGGACGTGACGAACCGCGAGGACTGGTGGATTTCAGAGCAGTCGCAGGCGGGAATCAACTCGCGCGTGTACGAACCAGGACCATATTCGGAGCGCGAAGAGTTGTTGTGGAGTTTCGACGAAGTCGTGAGACGCGAGGCGGACTCCTTCGACTCGCCACGACACCACGACAACGCGAAATAACCTCGATCCACAAACCAGCACGACAACGACGGTGCGGCGCCAGCGACACTCGCGGCGCGTGTGGTGTCGGCTGCCACGATTCGCCATTTTCTCGTTTGTCGCGCTACACTCAATCGTTATGCCTACGCAAACTGCCGTCTTCAACGGGCGCCGTCGAGTACCGCCGCCGCTCAACGAGCCCATCCGATCGTACGCCCCTGGAACGCCCGAGCGCGCCTCTCTCAAGGCACGTCTGAAATCGATGGCGGCGGAAAAAATCGTGATGCCGCTCATCATCGGCGGCCGCGAAATCAAGACCGGCCAGTGCGGACAAGCGGTGATGCCGCACGATCATCACCATGTGCTCGGCGAATACCACAAGGCGACCGAGCAGCACGTGATGATGGCGGCCGACGCCGCTCGGGCAGCGCGACTGGAATGGGCGAGCTGGTCGTTCGAAGATCGCGCCGCGGTCATCCTGAAGGCTGCCGAACTGCTGACAACCTCGTGGCGCGACATCATCAACGCATCGACGATGCTCGGGCAATCGAAAACGGCATTCCAGGCCGAAATCGACTCCGCGTGCGAGATCGTCGATTTCTGGCGCTTCAACGTCCACTACGCGCAGGAACTGCTCGACGAGCAGCCGTTCAGCGACCACACGATGTGGAACCAGCTCGAATACCGCCCGCTCGAAGGCTTCGTCTACGCGGTCACGCCGTTCAACTTCACGTCAATCGCCGCCAATCTTCCCACCGCGCCCGCGCTGATGGGCAACACCGTCGTCTGGAAACCGGCGTCGAGCGCGATGTTCTCGGCCTATCACCTGATGAAGCTGTATGAAGCCGCGGGTATACCGCCCGGAGTCATCAATTTCGTGGCCGGCGACGCGTCGACGATTTCCAAGGTGCTGCTCTCGCATCGCGATCTCGCCGGAGTGCATTTCACGGGCAGCACCGAAGTCTTCAACGACATGTGGAAGACCATCGGCGCCTCGATGTCGACCTATCGCAGCTACCCGCGGATCGTCGGCGAAACCGGCGGCAAGGACTTCATCGTCGCTCACCCATCCGCGGACGTCGAGGCGCTGGCAGTGGCGATCGTGCGCGGCGGTTTCGAATTCCAGGGTCAGAAATGCTCGGCCGCGAGCCGCGTGTACGTCCCGCGCTCGCTCTGGAACCAGGTGCGCGATCGCGCCGTCGCGATGATCGACGATATCGAGATCGGCGACGTCGCCGATTTCCGCAACTTTATGGGCGCCGTCATCGACAAGCGCGCGTTCGACAAGATCAGCGGCTACATCGAACACGCGCGCGGCAGTGCGAAGATCGTCGCCGGTGGCCGGACCGACGACAGCACTGGGTACTTCGTCCACCCCACGCTCGTCGAGACGACCGAGCCCGGATACCGCCTGCTGTGCGAGGAGATCTTTGGACCCGTTGTGACCGCGTACGTGTACGACGATGCGAAGTGGTCGGAGACGCTGGAGGTCGTGGACACGACGTCGCCGTACGCCCTGACAGGAGCGGTGTTTGCGCAGGACCGTGCAGCGATTGTCGAGGCGACCTCCGCACTCCGCAACGCCGCCGGCAATTTCTACGTCAACGACAAGCCGACGGGCGCTATTGTCGGCCAGCAGCCGTTCGGCGGCGCGCGCGCATCGGGAACCAACGACAAAGCGGGATCGAAATTGAATCTGATCCGCTGGGTCAGCGCGCGGACGATCAAGGAGAACTTCAACCCACCGAAAGATTACCGATACCCGTTCATGAGCGAGCAATAGCTGACGGTTCGTGGTTCGACGTTCGACGTGCTGCGTTCTCGTTCGTGGTGCGTGGTGCGTCGTTCGTCGAACCGCCAACGCTGAACGGACCGATCAGGCGACAGCCGCCGTCTTCCGTGCTGGATTGAAAAACGGCGTCTTCACGACCATGGCGGGAACGAGGTGACGGACCGCTTCGATCGTCACCTCGAACTCGAGCGTGGTGCCCTGCGCGAACCAGGGCGCGGCGATCGTTGCGAGGGCAATCAGCTTCTTCAGGACCGGCGACCAGGTGGTCGTCGTGGCGCGACCTGCCTGACGCCCGTTCTTGTACACCGGCACGGCTACGCGAGATGCCGTCGCCGCAAGCTGAGGCGGCAGCCCGACATCGTCGTACAGCTTCTCGACGGCGGGCCAATCGATCTCCAGACCCACAATCTGCCGCGCGGATCCCTCCCGTTGTTCCCGGACGAGCGCGGCCCGGCCCACAAACGGCGCGGAGTCGGTCTGCACGAGTCTTCCAAGCCCCATCTCGAACGGAGAGTACTTCTGCGTCTCGATCAGCGCTTTCTTGCTGCTGATGAAGTCCACGTCGATTAGCAGGAGGCCTGCCTCCACGCGCGCAACATCGAGCGCCAGCATCCCGACGGCGTGCAGGTCAAACGCGCGGCCGCGCGCCATCAATGTGTCCCACACCTCGACGGCGCGATCCCATGGCATCCAGATCTCATAGCCGAGATCCCCCGTGTAGCCGGTTCGTGAAATGTCCACCGGCACACCGCCGATAACACCGCTCGTCATGCGGAAATACTTCAACCCGCGGATGTCCGCGTCGGCCACGGCATCGAGCAGGCGGCCGGACGTCGGGCCCTGCAGCGCCAGCGCTGCGACCTGCTCCGAGATGTCATCGATGGTTACGTCCAGACCGACGGCGTTCTGGTGGAACCACCGGAGGCTCGGATCGGCCGCTGTCCATCGGAACGTCTGTTCGTCGATCCTCGTCACGGTCCCGTCGTCGATCACCTTGCCGCGCTCGTCGCACCAGGGCGTGTAGCAGACCTGGCCGACCGCCAGCTTGTACGCGTCCCGCGTGATGATGCGATCGACGAGCTTCGCCGCGTCGCGGCCGCGAACCAGGTATTTGAACAGCGGCGACACGTCGATCAGCGCGGACGCGTTGCGAATGGCGTTGTATTCGTGTTCGTGGTGCGCTTCGTAGGCGCTCACCGCGTAATAGCCAGACCATTCCCGGAAATTCAGGCTCTCGCAAAGCGCAAACATGCGCTCGTGCACGGCGGTTCCGATGGGCATGGTGAGGAATTGTAGGACAGACAAAGTCGCATGGCGCGCGCGTCCAGGGTCGATTATGGCCGTCGCCGCGAAGGAGGCCGCGTGGAAAACCGCGACCTCAGAGCGCATACAATCATCACCATGAGGCAGCTTGTCGCCGTCGCGATCGGCGTCGCGCTGTTCAGCGCGCAGACACCTGTTCGACCCCCGGTCGCTATTCGCGCCGCTCGGCTCATCGACGGACGCGGCGGCGCGCCGATCGCGTCGGCCGTGGTGATAGTGCGCGGCGATCGCATCGAAGCGGTCGGCAGCGGGCTCGCGATCCCTGCCGGGACACGTGTCATCGATCTTGGCAGCGCGACGCTCCTGCCAGGGCTCATCGATCTCCACACTCATCTGACCAGCACGGGCGTGCACTGGGAAGACGAGCTGCTCAAAACGACGCCCGGTACGGCAGCGCTCCATGGTGCGCACAACGCCTACGTGACCTTGATGGCTGGCTTTACGACCTGTCGCGACATGGGCCCGACGTGGCCGTTTACCGACATCGACCTGCGCAAAGCCATTGACGAAGGCATCGTACCGGGGCCGAGGATGCTGGCCTCCGGCAATTACGTCTCACCGACCGGCGGCGCCGGCGACGCCCGTCAGTTCTCGATCTACGTCGACGTGCCGATCGTGAAGAATCTCGCGGACGGCCCCGATGAGATCCGCAAGGCGGTCCGCACGAACCTCAAGCAGGGCGCGGACTTCATCAAGATTCTTGGCACCGGCGCCGTGTTTTCCAAGGGCGCTCCTCCCGGTGCCCAGCAGTACACCGAGCAGGAAATGCATGTGGCCGTCGAAGAAGCGGCGCGCTGGGGGAAGACCGTGGCCGCGCATCTGCACGGCACGGATGGCATCAAAGCCGCCATTCGCGCCGGCGTCCACACCGTGGACCACGGCAGCATGATGGACGACGAGGCGGTGCAACTGCTGAAGACGCACGACGCGTACTTCGTGCCGACGCTGTACACGAGCATCGCGGGGCCCACGAACCCCAGCGTCCCCGACTCGGAGCGCGAGCGATCGCGGGAGCTGAAAGAGGTCAAGGAGCACTCGTTCCAGCTCGTGCTGAAGTCCGGGCTCCCGATCGGATTCGGCACCGACGCCGCGGTCGTTCCGCACGGCCAGAACGCGCGCGAGTTCGCCTACCGCGTGCGCCTTGGCCAGTCGGCGATCGCAGCCATTGAATCGGCAACGAAAACGGCCGCGGAGATCATCGGCTGGAGCGACCGAGTCGGCACGGTGGAAGCGCGAAAGTTCGCGGACTTGATCGCCGTCGCCGGCGATCCCCTGCGCGACGTGACCGAGCTGGAGCGCGTCACGTGGGTGATGAAGGGCGGAGTCGTATACAAATCCTCGATCGCCAATCCTCAATCCCCGATCCCGAATCCCGATCCCCGATCCCCAATCCCCTGACGCTGCATGAAGTACGACGCCATCGTAATCGGGGGCGGGCACAACGGCCTGACGGCGGCAGCCTATCTCGCCCGTGCCGGCCGTAAGGTGCTGGTACTCGAACGCAGGCGCGTCCTCGGCGGCGCCGCGGTTACGGAGGAGATCTTCCCGGGCTTCAGGTTCTCGGTCTGCTCCTACGTGGTTTCTCTCCTGCGGCCGGAAATCATCCGCGAGCTGGATCTGCCGCGCCACGGGCTCGAAATTCTTCCGCTCGACGGCACGTTCACGCCGATGCCGAACGGCGATTACCTGTGGCGTGTGAACGATCACGCGAAAACGCGACGCGAGATCGCGCGTCATTCGAAACTCGATGCCGAAGCCTACGACGAGTACGGGCAGGCCATGGTCGAGATGGCGCGGTTCGTCAAACCGATTCTGAGCATGACGCCACCCGATCCGATGTCGTTCGACCCCAGGGAGCTGAAGAAACTGCTCGTCCTGGGCAGACGATTCCGGGCGCTTGCCGACGTCGATCGGTACAACCAGATCCAGCTGATGACGATGAGCGCGGCCGACTTTCTCGACCAGTGGTTCGAGACCGACGTGCTGAAGGCGACGATGTCCGCGTCGGGGATCATCGGGACGTTTCTGGGCGTGCGATCGCCGGGCACGGCCTACGTGCTGCTGCACCACTACATGGGCGAGATCGACGGCGCGTTTCGCTCGTGGGGATTCGCGCGCGGCGGCACCGGCGCCATCTCCAATGCGATCGCCGCGGCCGCCCGGGAAGCTGGCGTGCAGATTCGGACCGAGGCGCCCGTCGCACGGATAATGGTCCGCAACGGCGAAGCCACGGGCGTGGCCCTGGCCAACGGCGACGAACTGGCGGGGGATGTGATTCTGTCGAGCGTCGATCCGCGTCTGACGTTTCTGAAGCTGATCGAGCTGCGAGATCTACCCGGCGATTTCGTCGACGACGTACGGCGTTACAAGTTTCGGGGCTCTTCGGGCAAGGTCAATCTTGCGCTCGATGCACTGCCCAACTTCCGCTGCCTGCCGGGCGGTGGCCCTCATCTGCGCGGGGCGCTGTCGATTTCGCCGAGCGTCGACTACATGGAGCGTGCATACGATCAGGCAAAGTACGGCGACTTCTCGAGTCGGCCCTACATCGACATGGTGATTCCGACGCTTACCGATCCTTCGGTGGCGCCGCCCGGCAAACACATCCTCTCTTGTTTCGTGCAATATGCGCCGTACTCGCTCGCGTCTGGAACCTGGGACGACCGACGAGACGCGTTCGGCGACGCGGTCGTCGACACGATTGCCGAGTACGCCGCCAACCTCCGCGAGATCATCCTTCACCGCCAGGTGCTAACACCGCTGGATCTCGAGCGCGACTTCGGGCTGACCGAAGGCAACATCTTTCAAGGCGAGCTCACGCTCGAGCAACTCTTCTTCGCGCGTCCAGTGCCAGGGTGGGCAAACTATGAAACGCCGATTCATAACCTGTGGATGTGCGGATCCGCGACGCATCCCGGCGGCGGCATCATGGGCGCGCCGGGGAGGAATGCGGCGAGGAGGATATTGGGGCGATGAGTCATGTCGAACGACGAACCTCGAGCGGCGAACCGCATGCCCCGTGACGCCATCGTCATCGGCGCGGGCCATAACGGCCTGATCGCGGCAACGCTGCTCGCCAACGCCGGTTTGAAAACGCTCGTCCTCGAGCGCAGCGATCGTGTCGGCGGTTGTGCGCTCACGAGCGAGCTGGCGCCCGGGTTTCGGTGTCCGACGCTTGCGCACGCGGCGGCGATCGAGCCGACGATCGTGAGAGCGCTCGGTCTCGAGCGGCACGGTCTTCGAATCATCCGGCCTGCGGTCGACGTCTGCGCGCCGCGCCTGGACGGCCGCGCGCTGGTTTTGTGGCACGATCGCGCGCTCGCCGCGCGCGAGATTCAAACGTTTTCCGCTCATGATGCCGGCCAGTACTCGCGATTCCTCGACAGCTTCGCGAGAATCGTCACCGTGCTCCGTGCGATCGCCGCGGCGGCACCGCCTGACATCGATCGCCCGAGCGCTGCCGACATTTTGGAGCTGATCAAGACCGGCCGGCGGTTTCGCGCGCTCGGCAGGGCCGACGCGTATCGCTTCCTTCGATGGATGGCGATGCCCGTCGCCGATCTGGTCGGCGAATGGTTTGAGAACGAGACGCTCGCGGCCGCCATCGCTGCCGGCGGCCTGCTCGGATCGCTGCTTGGTCCCTCGTCGGCTGGAAGTGCCGGGCTGCTGATGCTGCTCGGCGCCGGCGAAGGGCATCCGATCGCGAACGGCTGGTTTCCGCACGGCGGCCCCGGGGGTCTGGCCGATGCCCTGGCCGCGGCCGCGCGTGCCGCCGGCGTTGAGATCCGGACGGGAATCGACGTCGCGCGCATCGAAATCGCCGACGGTACCGCGACAGGCGTGACCACGAGCCAGGGAGACACGATCGCGGCCCGTGGCATCGTGTCGAACGCCGACCCCAAACGAACGCTGCTCGGCCTCGTCGATCCCATGCATCTCGCGCCCGATACGATTCGACGGCTTCAGCATCTCCGCACGCGCGGCACGCTGGCAAAGGTCAACTACGCCGTGTCGGAGTTGCCGAATCTCGCGGCCCTTTCCTCGCGGGATGCCGCGCAGCGGGGTGAAGCCCTCTCGGGCCGCGTGCGCCTGGGCGATTCGATTCAACACATCGAACGCGCATTTGACGCGGCCAAGTACGGCAGCTTCTCTGCCGATCCCTGGATCGAGCTGACCATCCCATCCATCGTCGATCGCGAGCTGGCACCTTCTGGAAAGCATGTCGTCTCGGCGTACGTGCAATATGCGCCGTACATGCTCCGCGGCACGACGTGGGACGCGGAGCGAGAACATCTCGGCGATGTGGCGACACGCACGATTGCGCGCTATGCATCTGGATTCGACGCGTCCATCGTCGCGCGGGAGGTGATCACGCCGCTCGATCTGGAGCGAACCTACGGCCTCACCGGCGGCCACATCTTCCATGGCGAGATCGCGCTCGATCAGTTCTTCGTCACGCGGCCGCTGCTCGGCTGGGCCCGCTACACGACGCCGATCCGGAATCTTTTTCTGTGCGGATCGGGCACCCATCCGGGAACGGGTTTGAACGGACGATCGGGCTCCAACGCCGCCAGCGTCGTCCTCAAGCATCTCTCGCGGTGAAACCGCTCGGTCCTCCGTATCAGCGCTTTTCCTCGACTTGATCTCGAGACGAGAATGATTAGTGTGCGTGCCGGGACGCAGGTTATTGGGGCGAACCGAGAAACCGATCGAGCCACGCTAGCGCCTCGTGAATGACCTGGCCCCGCGGCAGCGCGCCGTGACCGGCGTCGAACAGCACCTGCCGCTTGTGATCGGCGGGTGAACCCAGCAGCGACATCAGAGGCTGCTGCGACAGGTCGGGCGGAAAGAGATGATCGAGCGGGCTTCGAGCATCAGAACAGGAATGGTGATGCGAGGCGCGTAGTTCACGGCTTCGACCTCCGGAAGCAGGTCCCGGTAGGTAAAGCCGGCCAGCTGGAGCACGGCCACCTTGAATCGCGGCTCGAGCCCCAGCAAAGGCAGCGCCGTTGACGATCCAAAACTGAGACCGGTATACGCGAGCTTGCCGGAATCAACGTCGGGCCGCGTCGCCAAGTAATCGATCAGTTGTCCCATTTCCTGACGCCACTGCACCATCCGTTGTCGAAATGTCTGGAGATACCGATCGCCCGTGAGCGTCACGAACCCGTCGAAGCGTTCGTACGAACCCTTCCACACCGGGGCGACGAGCACGCGGCCGCTCTTCGGGATGAAGTCCAGCCCGAAGTCATTGGCTGAGATACGCTCGCTATTCGTCTGGCTGAGAAATTGCCCGAGCCCCGGGAATAGCACGACGGCCTGATGCGGAGATCTCCCATTTTTCGGGGTGAACACGTACGTCGTCATCCGCTCACCGTAACCTGTGTCGAGCGTGACCTTTTCGCGTACCCAGTCCGGTGACGACCGATCGGTCTGCTCGACCTTGGCGTTCGTCGGCGACGGGACATACGCGAACTGCCGTTTGAACACCTGAAATACTTCATCCGAGACCGGCTTTGCCTCGCGAAAGTCGCGGCGAAAGACTTGAATCGGCTTCGAGAGTTCTGCTACGCGTTCGTTGTCCGCGTATTTTGCGAGGCGGAATCCGTTCATCGGCGATCGGTCCAACGGCGGCAGGCTGTACGGCACGACGTACATGTAGGAATGGTCGTTCCACGCGCCGCCAAGGATCCAACGGTTCTCACCGGACAGGTTCATGCACCACTCGCGGACGTTGCCGGCCATATCGTAGGTACCGTACGGGCCGAGCGCGCCAGTGGACTCCACTTCGCCCGGGCCTTTCCCCGCAAAATTACTCGTCTCGACGATGAGTCCCCGAATCGGTGCCGCCCTCGTGAACGCCAGCGCCGCACGCGCCCAGTGATAGATCGTCGGAAGGCTTGCGCCGCGGAACTCCGCGTAGGCCGCTGCTTCGTACCAGCTCACACCACCGACCGGGTATTCCGCTTGCCCGGCAGGGAAATCGCCCAGCTCCCACGTCGCAGGTCCCGATCGCCCGCTGGAATCGCGAAACAGCATCATCGCTTCGTCCCACGACAACCGGGCACCATCGCGGACGAAGTCATGCTTCCAGTATTCGCGCCTGGCATATCCACCGGCCTGGACAAAAGCCTTGAACTCCCGGTTCGTGACCTCGTGCCGATCGATGGCAAACGTCGAAAGCGACACCGAGTCCTCGGTTGCAAAGCCAGTGATGTCCACCGGCCCCCGGCTTGCCCCGACGGCCACCATGCCACCCGGGACAGATCCCTTTGTGACCAGCTGGACAGCCTCGATCGCGCCCGGCGGGCCTCCACGATCGCCGACGTTGCGCGCGAACTCCGCGGAGTCGAAACCGTCGGCCTGGATCCGCCACCGATACGTGCCCCTCGGTAAGCGCACGTTCTCGAGCGGCGCGGTACCGAGCAACCGCCACTCGGCCTTCGGGTCCTTGTATGGTTTCGCGTAGACGCGAGCGCCGTCCGGCTTCACGCTGCTGAACATCGGCGCCCCCGTGATCTGTGGGAGCAGTCCGGCAAGTACCGGATCGTTCGGGATATAGCGATCAGCCTGCTGCGCCAGTTGATAGGCATTCTCGTAATCATCGACCTGGAGCAGGTGGCCGATCTCGGGAATCGCCTGCTCGCGCGCCCACCGAGCGCGTGACTGGCCGAGCAGCGCGGAAACGACCACATACCCCAGCACGCCGACAACGGCCAGCGTGAGCAGAGCAACGACTGGTCGCCGGATGGTCCGCAGGATGGCTCCCGTGTCATCGCGCGGCGCAGTACCGCAGCAGCAGGGCTCCGCCACGCTTCCAAGGCTGCCGCAACGTCCCGCGCCGTGTCCGGCCGTCGCGCTGGATCTTTCTGCAGCGCGCGATCGACGATCGTGACGAGTGCGTCCGGCACATCCGGCCGTAACACTTTGACGGAGGCAGGCGAGCAGGTGAGCACCGCGTTCATGACCTTCGCGTCGGTGTCGCCCTCGAAGGGGCGGCGGCCGGTGAGCATTTCATAGAGCACGACGCCGAGCGCCCAGATGTCGGCGCGCGAGTCGACCTGTCCCTCGAACTGCTCGGGCGCCATGTAGGCGACGGTGCCGAGGCTCAGGCCGGTACCGGTCAGGTCCTCCTGGCCCGCCAGCTTCGCAATCCCGAAGTCCACGATCTTCACTTCACCTTTTGTGGTGATCATCAGGTTGGCGGGTTTGATGTCGCGATGAACGATGCGCGCCTCGTGCGCCGCCGAAAGCCCTCGCGCGATCTGCGTGCCGATGGCGGCTACTTCGTCGATGGGGAGAGGTCCGCGCTGGATCCGTTTCTTCAGCGTCTCTCCCTCGTAGAAACTCATCGCGATGAACACGCGGCCGTCCGCCGCCTCGTCGATGTCGTGGATCGTGCAGACGTGAGGATCGTCGAGTGCGGAGGCCGATTCGGCCTCTTGCACGAATCGCTGCTTGGCGGCCGCATCACGCGTCAGCCCTTGAGGCAGGAACTTGAGCGCGACCAGCCGCTTCAGGCGTGTGTCCTGGGCTTTGTAGACGATGCCCATCGCGCCCCCGCCGAGTTCGTCGAGGATGCGGTAATGGGAAACAATTTCGCCAACCATGCTGTTACCGGCGCGCGCTGCTGCTGCGCATGAAGGTGCTTGTGTGCAGATTCTGCCACCAAATCGACAGGCCTGCGAGACATATCCCTCCAGAAATTCGTGTATGCGTTCTTTAGACCCCCGGCTGCAGGGACCAGGGCGAATGCGGGACGCCAGGACGACGAATTTCGTGATGACAAATGGTCGCGGGGTGGCGCGCGCCCCGTCCGGGAATCAAGCTGCACGCTTTACGGCGAACTGGGGACGGGTGTCGAGTGATCTGGAGCCGCCGATCTCGTCACGACGTCGCGCGGACCCGAAGGCGTTACAATCCTGCGAATGACGCGGCAGGAATTCCTCAGGCTCCTTGCCAGCAGTCCGCTGACCGCCTTGCCGGTCGCCAGCGCGTCGCAGGCAGGACGCGAGCGGTCGCGGTTCCCCGCGGGCGCGACCGCAGCGGTGACCGCGTTCATCGCTCGTGCCTCGCTCGCCGACATGCCCGCCGCGTCCGTCATCGAAGCCAAGCGCTGCCTGCTCGACGGTTTCGGCGTGATTCTGGCGGGCGCCACGACACGAGGAAGCGCCATCGTACGGGAGTACATCAAAACCAGCGCCTCCGCCGTGCGGGTGGCGACCGTCATCGGGCCCGAGCGCCTTGCGTGCACGGCGGCTCACGCCGCGCTCGCCAACGGCGCGAGCGGTCACGCGATGGACTACGACGACACGCAGCTGTCTACGACAGCGGACCGTGTCTTCGGACTGCTCACGCATCCCACCGTTCCGGTACTGGCTGCTGCGCTCGCAGTCGGCGAGCAAATTGGCGCATCGGGGCAGTCGGTCCTTGAAGCATTTCTCATCGGATTCGAGGTGGAGTGCAAGATCGCGGAGGCGATCAAGCCGGAGCACTACCTGCGCGGATTTCACAGTACGGGCACGATCGGAACCTTTGGCGCGACTGGCAGCGCGGCGCGACTGTTGAAGTTATCGCCGGTCGCAGCGACGCACGCACTCGGCATCGCGGCCAGCCTCAGCGCCGGCATCCGCGTGAATTTCGGTTCGATGACGAAGCCGCTTCACGCCGGCCGGGCCGCGGAGAATGGTGTCACAGCCGCGGAACTCGCGTCGCGCGGCTTCACCGCCGGCGACGATCCGCTCGACGGCGAATGGGGATTCTTTCAGGTGCACGGCGGTGGGGCCGATCTGGAGCGCCTCGTGCCGGCACTTGGCAAACCGTACTCGATCGTCGACCCGGGCGTATCCATCAAGCCGTACCCATGTGGATCGCTCGGCCATCCGACGATGGACGCGATGCTGAAGCTGGTGAGCGATCACGACATCAAGCCGGAGCAGATTTCGAAGGTTCGCGTCCGTGCCGGCTCGAACATCCTGAATCCGCTGCGTTACAAGACCGCCAAGACCGAACTGGAAGCGAAATTCTGCCTGCCCTTCATGATGGCGAGCATCGCGCTGCGGCGGCGAGCCGGCATCCGCGAGTTCACCGACGAGTTCGTCGCATCGGCACCCGTCCAGGCGATGATGGCGCGCGTCGACACCGTGTTCGATCCCGATATCGAAGCCCGAGGTTTCGACAAGATGCGCAGCATAGTCGAGATCGATCGCACCGATGGCACGACGCTGACGCAGCCGTCGGACGAACGGTATCGCGGCGGTCCCGACCGGCCGTTCACGCGGGAGGAGCTGCACGAGAAGTTCGCAGACTGCGCAAGCCTGGTGCTTTCTCCCGAGCGCACGCATCGGGTGATTGGCCTGATTGAATCGATCGAACGGCTCACGAACATCCGCGAGCTCACGGCGGCGCTCGTGTAGGGACCGGATGAAGGAACAACGCCCATTCACGCTGTCGTTTCGGCGAACCTCGGCGACACGTCGCCGGTGCCGATGGCAGCGCGCGGTTGAACCGGGTTGATTGGGACCGTCGTCGGACACTACCGGATTCTGGACCGCGTCGGAGGCGGCGGCATGGGTGTGGTGTACCGGGCCGAAGACATCCGGCTCGGGCGCCAGGTCGCGCTGAAGTTTCTGCCGCCCGATCTCGCAGCCAGCCCCGAGGCGCTCGAACGATTCCGGCGCGAGGCGCGCGTCGCGTCGTCGCTCAATCATCCGCACATCTGCACGATCCACGACGTCGGCGAACAGGCCGGCGAGCACTTCATCGTGATGGAGCTCCTCGACGGCCACACGCTGAAGGAAGAACTTGCGAGCGGGCCGATGCCGTTCGAGCGCGTCCTCGATGCCGGCCTGGAAATTGCGGACGCACTCGACGCGGCCCACGCAAGCGGAATCGTCCACCGAGATATCAAGCCCGCGAACATCTTCGTGACGCGCCGCGGCCACGTGAAGGTGCTCGACTTCGGGCTCGCCAAGCTCGCCGTATCGAAGGGTGCGCGCGACGCGGCGGGGTCGCCGGATGCGCAGACGCGGGCAGTCGAGGATCACGTCACCACGCTCGGCACAACCTTGGGCACTGTCGCCTACATGTCGCCCGAGCAGGCGCGCGGAGCCGAGATCGACGGCCGCACCGATCTCTTCTCTTTCGGCGTCGTGCTCTACGAGATGGCGACAGGTGTGCTGCCCTTCCCGGGCAGGAACCCGATCGCCGTCTTCGAAGAGCTGCTGACGCGAAATCCGCCTCCACCGTCGACCATACGGGCCGGTCTTCCGGCGGAGTTCGATCACGTGGTCGTGAAGGCGCTCGAGAAAGACCGCGACGTCCGCTATCAAACGGCCGCCGATCTGCGAAGCGACCTCAGAAGACTGAAGCGTTCGAGCGAATCGAGTACCGCCGCCGCCGCAACCCGCGCGATGCGGGCGGCATCCTCGCGACGGCTGGACTGGCGGGTGGTGGCCGCCGTCATGGCCGTCATCGCCGCCGCTGTTGGCGGCGTCTTCATATATTCGAATTCGAATGGCACGCGCGCCTTCAGCGAGCGCGATTCGGTGGTCCTCGCCGATTTCGCGAACAACACCGGCGAGCCGGTCTTCGACGACACGTTGAAGGAAGCGCTCGAGGTGCAGCTGCGCCAGTCACCGTTCTTGAGCGTGCTGCCGGAGCAGCGGGTGCAGAGGACGCTCCGCTTGATGGGCCGGAAGCCGGACGAGAAGATCACGCCGGCGATCGCGCGTGACATCTGCGAGCGGACGGCGAGCAAGGCGATGATCGCCGGCGGCATCGCGCAGCTCGGACAGAGCTACGTCATCTCGCTCGACGCCTCCAACTGCCGGACCGGCGACACGATCGAGAAGCGTCAGGTCCAAGCCTCGGGAAAAGACGACGTGCTGAAAGCGCTGGGCACCGCGGCCGAGCAGCTCAGGCGCGGCCTGGGCGAGTCGATGGCGTCGATCGAGAAGTACGACGCGCCGATTCAAGGCGCGACCACCGGATCGCTCGATGCCCTGAAGGCGTACAGCCAAGGCATGCTGACGCGGCGCAGGCAAGGCGACACCGCATCGGCGCCATTCTTCCGGAAGGCCATCGAGCTCGATCCCGACTTCGCGCTCGCACACGCGCGGTTGAGCACCGTGTACACCAATATGAGCGAGACGGCGCGGTCGCGCGAGCACATCACGAAGGCGTACGCGCTGAAGGATCGCGTCAGCGAGCCCGAGCGGCTGTACATCCTCGCGCGTTACTACTCGACTGTCGAAGGGTCGGTCCAGAAGGCAATCGAGACCTACCAGTTCTGGATTCAGACCTATCCCAAGGATTTCGTGCCGCACTCGAACCTCGCCGGCATGTATGCCCAAAGGAATCAGTTCGAGAAGGCGGTCGAGGAATATCGGACGGCCATCTCGCTCGCGCCTGACGAGCCGCTGCCTTACACCAATCTCGCGGGCCTCTACGAATCGATGAACAAGCCGGACGAGGGCCGCCGGCTGCTCGAGGACGCGATCGCGCGAGGCGTCGATTCGATCGGGTTCCGGAGCCAGCTGTACGGCCTCGCGTTTCTGCGGAAGGACGAGGCGGAGATGGCACGACAGCTCGAGGCGGCCCGTCGCTTTCCTGACGCGGTGCAGATGTTGGGGACGCAGGCGAGGCTGGCCCTGTACCAGGGACAGCTTGCGCTCGCAAAGGATCTGGCGACGCGGTACGCGTCCGAAGCGGCCTCCGCCGGGCTGACAGGATCCGCTGCGGGTCTCTGGGCCAACGTCGCGCAAATTGCCGCGGTCTCCGGCGATGTCGCGTCTGCGCGCGCCGCCGCTCGCGCGTCGCTCGGCCTCAACCGGAGCGTCGACACCTTGTTGGGCAATGCGTTCGCGTTCGTCGCGTGCGGCGATTCTGGCGCCGCCCGGACTCTTCTCGACGAGGCGGCCAACTTGCCCGGCGCGGCGAATGAGGACGCTCAACGGGCGTTCAAACTCGTCGACACGCTGATCCGGCAGCGGCAAGGCGACAAACGCGCCTTCGCCGGGATGCCAGAGCCCAGGGATGAGGACGATCCCGGCGTCATTTTCGCGCGCGGCGTCGTCGCGCTGCACGATGGCCGCCCCGAAGCCGCTGCCGCGCAGTTCAAACGGGTCATCGATCGCAACACCTTCATCCCCCTCACGCCGCTCTCGGCCTTGTACTACGGCCGGGCGCTGGCGGCGCTGGGGAAAATCGAGGAGAGCCGCAAAGCCTACGATCGGTTCTTCGAGGGATGGAAGAACGCCGACACGAACCTGCCGCTGCTCGTCGAAGCGAGGAATGAGTACGCGCGCCTCGTTCCGCCCGCGCCGCCCATCCATTGATCGAGACGGTACGGCCATCGCGGCAGGAGCCATCGAAATTGGTTGTAAGATGCAGGGAATCCTGACGAGGTCTGCATGAAGACACACGTGGCATTGGCGATGGCGGTCGTCTGCGCACTCATCCAGGCGCCCCTTGCGGCGCAACAATCCAGAACGCCCGCGATGCAACCGATGCAATCGACTCAGAGCTTCGTCCGCGATCCGAAGATCGCGCTTGACGAGGAGTACACAGCGAAGATCAGGGAATACACGACCCAGCCGTTCTTCACGTCGCCGCTCGTCGACTATCTGCCCGCATCGAAAACGGTGCCGACACCCAAAGCAATCATCGGCGATGTTGCCGGAGCGCCGGGAAAACTGCCGTACGCCGAAGAGGTCTACCAATACATGCGAATGCTCGAGAAAGCGAGCCCGCGTGTGAAGGTGTTCTCGATTGGCACGACCGAAGAAGGCCGCGAGATGATCGCGGTCGCGATTTCGTCGGACGCCAACATGGCGAAGCTCGAAGAGAACCGCGGGCGGCTGGCGAGGCTCGGCGATCCGCGGACGATCAACATGGACGATGCGCAGGCCGAGTCGCTGGTGCAACAGTCCACGCCGATCTACTACATCACCGGCACGATTCACTCGCCCGAAACAGGCGCGCCGACGGCGTTGATGGAGCTCGCGTACCGGCTCGTCGTCGACGAACACGAATACATCAAGACGATCCGCAACAACCTGATCACGCTGATCACGCCAGTGGTCGAGGTCGATGGCCGCGACAAGATGGTCGACATCTACAGGTGGCACCTCGCACATCCGGGTCAGAACTACCCGGGCCTCGTCTACTGGGGCAAGTACGTCGCGCACGACAACAATCGCGACGCGATGGGCGTGACGCTGAAGCTCACCGAGAACGTGCTGAACACCTACAGGCGCTGGAATCCGCAGGTGCTTCACGATCTGCACGAGTCTGTCCCGTACTTGTACGACAACACCGTCGGCGACGGGCCGTACAACGCATGGATCGATCCGATCCTCGCCGACGAGTGGCAGATGATCGGCTGGAACAACGTGTCCGAGATGACGAAGTTCGGAATGCCTGGCGTGTTCACGCACGGCAACTTCGACACCTGGTCGCCCGGCTACCTGATGTTCATCGCGGCGCTCCACAACGGGATCAGCCGGCTGTACGAGACGTTCGGCAACGGCGGCGCGGATACGGTTGAGCGCACACTCCAGCCGAACGACTACGCGCGAACCTGGTACAAGCAGAATCCGCCGCTGCCGAAAACCGTCTGGTCGCAGCGCAACAACAACAATTACGAGCAGACCGGGTTGCTGACGTCGCTTCACTACTTTGCCAGCAACGGCAAACTGTTCCTGCGCAACTTCTATCTGAAGAGCAAGCGATCGATCCTCAAGGCCAGGACCGAGGGGCCGGCGGCCTACGTGCTGCCGGGCGACGACGCACGCCCCGGCGCGCAGGCCGATCTCCTGCGCGCCCTCCAGAAGCAGGGCGTCGAGATTTCGCGCGCGACGGCGCCGTTTACGGTCACGGTGCCCGGCAAGCGGTCCACTGCGCGGCCGACGACGACGAACAACGATGGGCCGCAAGGGCAGGACGGCCGGAGCGCGAACCAGAACGATAGCGCGCGCCAGAACGGCAGCACGAGTCCTTCAGCCGAGCGCTCGAGCGGCCCAAGCGCCCAGGAATCCCAGGAAAAGCGCGATGGGGAGGATCGAAAACCACAACCAACTTCGCGAACCTTCCCTGCCGACTCGTACATCGTTCGCATGGACCAGCCGTACAGCCGCATCGCGGACTCGCTGCTCGACTATCAGTATTGGAGCCCGACGGATCCGCAGCGGACACCGTACGACGACACCGGGTGGACTTTTCCGGAACTCTTCAACGTGCAAGCCGTGCGCGTGACCGACGTCAAAGTCCTCGACGCTGCGATGGAGTTGGTCTCCGGCGATGTGCGATCGAAAGGAGCGGTCGACATTTCGACTTCGCTCAAGGCAGGTGCCGAACCGGTGTTTCTCGTCAATCACAACGCCGACATCGCGTTGGCAACTCTGCGGTATCGTTTCAAGGACGCATCGTTCGAGGCTGCAGAAGAATCGTTCGACAGCGCCGGCAGGAAGTACGCGCGTGGGTCGTTCATCATCAAGAAGGTTGGCGCCGCCGACATGCAGAAGGCTGCTGCCGACCTGGGCCTCCAGGTTCAGGCGGTCGAGACGGTGCCTGCCGTAAAAACGCACGTGTTGCGCGCGCCGCGTGTCGCCATCCTCCACACGTGGGCCACGACGCAGACCGAGGGCTGGTGGCGCCAGGCATTCGACGTCGCGCACGTACCCTTTAGCTATATCAGCACGCAGCAGATCGCCAAGGACGATGACCTGAACGCGAAATACGATGCGATCGTGTTTCCACCCGTCGGCCGCGGCACACAGGTCATCGTGAACGGCATGCCGATGTACGGCAACCCGCTACCGTGGAAGAAGACGCCAGAAACGCCGAATCTCGGATCCGAGGATCAGACCGACGACATGCGGCCGGGACTCGGTTGGATCGGCGTCGCGCATCTCCAAGACTTCGTCCGCAAAGGCGGTCTGTTGCTGACATCGATGGACACGGCGGATCTCGCGGTCACGACCGGCATGACACCTGGACTCTCGGTGGCGCAGCGCCAGCGGATGCGTATCATCGGCAGCGTCGTGCGGTCGAAGATGATCGATGCCACCAGCCCGATCGCGTACGGCTATACCGATAACCTGGCGCTCTGGTGCGACAACGGTCCGATTTTCAACGTCTCGAACTCCGTTGGCGGCGGCGGTGGACGACGGCTCGGCGGCGACGACACGAACCGCCCGACAGGACGCGGCACACCGGACGATCCAGACGTGCCCCAGGGGCGGCTGGGAGTGGAAATCCCCCAGGATCCGCGCGTGGACCCGTGGCAGGCGACGCCCGTGACGGACGAACAGCTGAGAAACGGCATCAACATCATTCCGCCGGCTCAGCGGCCGCGTGTAATTCTGCGGTACGCGGACTCGCGCGATCTGCTGGTGTCCGGCC
>JBKPDW010000621.1:0-11073 GCA_046728115.1 Acidobacteriota bacterium
GCGTGATATCGGATTCCTGCGGTTCCGTGCCCCAGCCGCCGTAGTTCTCGATGATCTCGTCGTTGACCGTGTCCAGCTTCGTGACCGTGCCCTCCGTCTCGCTGGCGATGTAGAGCACGTCCTGCGATTTCGGCGACGCCACGCCGTGCGGGTGTTTCCCGGTCGTCATCTTCTTGATGACCTTCATCGTCGCGACGTCGACGATCGTGAGGTTGTTGATGTCGGCCTCGCCGGAATTAATGTACAGCTTCTCGTGTGTCGGCCCGGTCGGCGCCCAGTAGCCGTTCTGGCCGTTCTGCGCACGCAGCGTGAACGACGCAAGCGCGACGATCGCAAGGGCAAGTGCAAAGGTGACATGCCGTAGTCTCATAGATGCCTCCTAGAAGCCGAGCCGCATGCCGAGTTGCATCTGCCGTGGGAACCCCCCCGCGACCAGACCATTCAGCACGAGAAACGTCGGCAGCCGTTTGTCGCTGGGCGGGTTCAGATAATTCGATCGGTTCAAGAGATTGAACGCCTCGGCGAACAGATCGATCGTCCTCGCCCCGCGCAGATGGAGCCGGTAGCCGAGACGCGTATCCAACTGCGCATAGTCCGGTCCATAGGCACCGTTCCGCCCGCCCTTGCTCTCCGCCGTGATCGCGGTAGTGCCAACGCCGCTGTAGGTGCCGGGCGGCAGGGGATCGAACAGCATCCCGTTGCGGTCCGCATCAACCGTCGAGTCCATGATCGTAAATGGCCGGCCGGTCATATACCGGAACAGCGCGCTGACGGTCAGTCCTTTGGTGTGCGGCAATTCGAGGCGGCCGTTCACGGTCAGATTGTGCCGCCGATCGGTGTCCAGCGGGCCGTAATTCAGATCCAGATTGCGCTCGCCGAGCACCTGGAAGTTGTTCGTCGCGGCCGGCGCGCCGCTGGTGTTGCCGCGGGCGTAGCCGAGCGTGTAGCTGGCGCGCGCGCTCCAGAAGCCTCTGTACCGCCGCTCCAGCGACAGGTTGAGGCCGTCGTAGGTGGTCTTGCCCGAGTAGTCGTAGCGGGAGAGCACGCTGTTGGGAAACGGCGCGATCCCCAATTGCGCGGCGAGTCCGAGGAGATCGGTGCGAATGATGGCGCCGGTCCGGGTCGTATTCACGCGCAGGCCGGGGTTCAGGTCGTAGGCGAGCCAGCCTCGCCCGTTGTTGTGCACGTAATCCGCGCCCATCGACATCGTCGCGCCCATCTGTCGCTCGTAGCCGAACGACACCTGCGTCGATCGCGGCATCTGCCGATCCGGCGTGTCGTACTGCACGGTCGCCGTATTGCGCGTGAGCGTTCCCGGAGGATAGAGCCGGTTGAGCAGCGCGCGGTTCACGGTGGGCCCGTTGACGAGCATCGGATCGGTCGGCAGCCGTCCGCTGCTCGGTCCGGGATCGGCATTGGTGAGAGGGAAATTCACGATGAACGACTCGCCGAAGACGCCGTTGGCCTGCAGCGGAGACGCCTGCCCGTTGAACAGCTTCTCGTAGTAGCGCCCGATCCCGCCGCGGACGACCGAGCGGTCGTTCAGGGCATAGGCAAATCCGGCGCGCGGCTGGAGGTTGTTGCCATCCACCGGATAGGAGCTGCCGAGCAGCGGATTGTACGGCTGGACGTAGCGGAAGAGGTCGACGTCGTACCGCAGACCCAGGTTGATCGTGAGCTGCTTGGTCGCCCGCCACTTGTCCTGGCCGAAGAACGCGAACGAATTGAGCGGCGTGAGCAGATGGCTGGGGATCGGAACGCGGATCGACAGCCGCTCCGGGTAGGTCGAAGGATTGGCGGCGTTGAATTCCAAGTCGCTCGCAAATTGGAACGCGCCGTTCATGCTGCCCTGCTCGTTCAGGTCGTTTCCGGAGTATTGATACTGGAATCCCGCCTTGATGTCGTGGTCCCCGTGGTGGCCGGGGAGGAAGAGGCTGAAGGTGTCGTCGAGCCCGATGGCGCGCTCGAATCGATGCTGTCCGTTGACATGCCCCTGCTCGGTGAAGCTTAAGTGATTGAGCACCGGCGGTTCGAGCGTCTTGTCGTTGGTCTCGAGGAAAGTGCCCGGCTCGGCGCCGCGTTGAATGTCCTCCGACTCCATCGAGACGCGCACCGTATTCAACGCCTTGTTGCCGAACACGTGGTTGTACGCGGCGCTCGCCGTCTGGTCGGTGTCCAGCTCGTAGTTGCCGCTGGTCAGCGTCGCCGTGTCGCCGGTGAGCAGCCCGCGATTGGGCTGGCGCTCGGTGAGATAGCGAAACGTGTAGGTGTTGGCCGCGTTGATCTGGTGATCGATGCGGCCCATGAAATTCTTGCCGTTCAGACCGCTCTTCTGGCTCCAGTTCAGATCGGGCCGCGTCGGAAACACGTTCGTCAGGCCGGTGCCGAGCACATAGCGCTCGTAGCTGCCAAAGAAATGAACCTTGTTCCGGACAATCGGCCCGCCGAACGTACCGCCGTATTGATGTTTCTCCGTCTCCGCCTCTCCCTCGCCGGACAGCGTCGCGAAGATCGTTTCGGCGGTCATCGCGGAGTTCGTGAGATAGCCGAACGCCGATCCGTGGAACGCGTTGCCGCCGCGCTTGGTGATCGCGTTCACCACTCCGCCGGTCGTTCGTCCGAATTCCACGTCGAACTGATTGGTCTGGACCTGGAATTCCTCGACGGCCTCGAGCGGTGTCCGCGCCTGCGCGCCAGAGGCCGACGCGGAGTTGTCGTCCGTGTTGTTGCCGCCGTCGAGCACGAATGTGACCTGGTTGTTGCTCTGACCGTTGATGCTGAGCGAGTCCGATCCCTCGGCGCTGGGATTCAGCTGGATGCCGGGCACCATCGCGACGAACGCAATGAAGTTGCGGGTGGGCGAGGGCAGTTCCAGCACCTCCTTCGATCCGACGTTCCCGCCGACTTTCGACGACGTCAAATCAACTGGAGGCGATTCCCCGGTCACGGTCACCGCTTCCTCGAGACCGCCAACCTCGAGCCTGATCTCGACTGTCTGGGTACTACCTAGGACGAGACTGACGTCCTCGCGGGTGAATTTCTTGAACCCTGAGAGCTCCGCAGAGACTTTGTAGCGGCCCGCTTGAAGACCGGTGGCGAAGTAAGTGCCATCGGGCCCGGTCACCGTCGCGCGAAACGTCCCGTTGTCTTGATTCGTGATGATGACCGTCACACCAGGAAGCACGGCTTGCTGCTGGTCGACGACCCGGCCTTGAAGCGCGGATCCCCCGACCTGTTGGGCCTGCGCTGCCGCAGACATGAGAAGTACGGTGAGGGTGACGACGACCGACTTGAACCACAGCATCGAGTCCTCCTTCTTCCGAATACCCGACACTCCGCTGGCCGCCGACTTCAGACGTGGATGGTTGCGGCGGCATCCTACGACTGATCAGAAGATGACTTTTGCGCCAAACTGAATTTGGCGCGGCGTGCCGACGATGGCGGTAATCGTTCCGGCATTGCTCGCACCGACGGCGGCGTTCGGCAGATCGAATTGCGCCGTATTGAAGAGATTGAAGCACTCGACGCGAAACTGGAGCCGCGAGGCCGTCGTGAGGTCGAACTCCTTGAAGAGCGAGAAGTCGACGTTCACGCGACCCGGCCCGTGCAAGATGTTCCGGCCCGAGTTGCCGTAGGTGAACTGCGCCGGCGTCGCAAACGCCGAGGTGTCGAACCAGCGGTCGACGGTCGGGTTCGACAACGTGCCATCGCCGATGCGGTCAGGACGGCTGCCCGTACCGGTGTTGACCGTC
The DNA here is from genome assembly GCA_046728115.1 of Acidobacteriota bacterium. Classification (GTDB taxonomy): domain Bacteria; phylum Acidobacteriota; class Vicinamibacteria; order Vicinamibacterales; family CAVVIG01; genus CAVSWN01. The sequence continues at coordinate 3,753 of JBKPDW010000621.1, forward strand.
GGCGCATTCAGCGTCGGCGTGAACGGCAAGCCGGTCTGAAACATGTTGATCCCGTTCACCTGCCAGCCGCCCAGTAAGTACTCCGCCGCGCCGCCGTCGCTCAGCCATCTGTGCCCTTCGCCAAAAGGCAGCGCATAGTTCCAGGCGATGGTCAAACGATGGCGGATGTCGAATGGCGAATTGCCGCGATCCGCGAGGCGGTTGCGAGGGTCTTGTGGCAACGGCCCGTCCGCGCCGCCGCCGAAGCTTTGCCCGACCGTGTCAACGGCATGGCCGAAGGTATACGAGAGCAAGCCGCTCAACCCGTGCGACAACCGCTTTGTCGCGCTGAATTGAAGCGCGTGATACGAGGCCGTCCCGTCGGATACGGCCCAGGTCACATCCGCGAGCGTGGGACGCACGGCAAAAAACGGCCGGCGATTGTTGACGGGTCCCGATCCCGGCACCGCCTGATTGAGGTTGTAGGTCGTGTCGAGATGGCGACCGAGGTTGCCGACATACGAAGTCTTGAGCAACAAGGACCATGGCAATTCGTGTTCGACCGTCAGATTGAACTGTTCGGCATAACCGGGCCGATAGTTCGGGTCAACGCCGATGACGCTGCCGACCGGATTGTCGGCCAGCGTCAGATCGAGCGGTGGAATCGTCGGAAAGCCGTCGCTGACGCGCTGCGTGACGAACTGGGTGCCAGGGTTGAAGCTGTAGATCGGCCCGAAGGGCACGTGGCGCTGTAACCGCAGGACGTTGCCGCCGTGTCCCGCGGTGTTATAGAAGATACCCGCTCCGCCGCGCACGACGGTGTGCTGCGCCGCCTGATAGGCGAAGCCAAGACGCGGCGCCAAGGCCGTCTTGAAGGTCTTGACGCCGGCGGTCTCGCTCACGCCGTTGCGCCCTGCGACCAGGACCGTCGCCGTCGTCGGATCGAAGTTGGCCCACATGTTCGACGTTTCGCTGGGCGGCGTGTCGAGCTCGTAGCGCAGCCCGAGGTTCAACGTCAGCTTTCCGCTTGCGCGCCAGTCGTCGGCGACGTAGATGCCGTACTCGGTGGTGCGAATGGCCGCATCGGCGAGCAGGTAATCCTGCTCGATCAGGCTCGGCGCGCCGAGCAGAAACGCGGCCATCACGTGGCCGCCGGTGTTGTTCGACGGGTTGTTGGTGATGTTCGGCGAGAAGTTGAAACGGCCGTTGCCGCGATTGGTTTGAAACTCGCCCATGTGCCGCCGGCGCACGTCGAAGCCCGCCTTGATCCCGTGATGGTCGCCGGCAAAGACCAGATTGGCCACGTATTGAAATGTTTTTTCGTGGCGCAGAATCGGCAGCGAGCGGCTCTGACCGATGCCTGTGTAGCCCGCCGGGCTAAAAATCGGGATGCCGTTCTGGTTGTCCTGCTGGTTCGCGTTGGGCACGCCGAGCTGTTCGCCGAGTTGATCGCCGGGTGCGACGTCGGCTTGCGTGAACTCGAGATTGAAATGGTTGTAGCCGCCGCGCGAATCGAGCACCAGACGCGGCGAAAACACGTGCACCCAGCCGACGACGGCGTGCTCCGCGAGCAGATCGGAAGGACCCGCGAACGTGTCCTCGTTGCCGAGGCCGACCGGTTTCGACACGCCGGGAAGCTGGACCGCCGCAAACGTGTACGGGTTGACCGTCGCGGTTTTCGACCAGGAGTAGCGGGCGAGGAAGTTGTTCCGTTCGCTTTGCGTGTGATCGATGCGCACGTCGAACTGGTTCCAGTCCTGCGTCCGCGTCGGGGTCGTGATCAGGTTGTTGGCCAATGCCGTCGACGTCGGCAGCGGGTACGCGTTCATCAACTTGGCCGTGACCGGGTCCCACCGGTCTCGCGGAATGACGTTGCCGGGAAAGGGCTGGCGCGTCACGGCGCCGCCGGGCTGCACGACCGTCGTCAGCGGGTCGTAGATGGTCCCCACCTCGGTGAAGTCGCCCTGCCGCATCATCAGCGTCGGCACGGTGTTGACGAAGACGCGCCCGAGCTCCTGGCGGAACCCGTCGTAGTCGGCGAAGTAGAACGTCTTGTTCGTGACGATCGGCCCGCCAAGCGCGCCGCCGAATTGATTCTGCTTGAACGGCGGTTTGGGTTGCCCGGCGCGATCGGCGAAATAGTTGTTGGCGTCGAACCGGTCGTTGCGCACGAACTCGTAGATCGCGCCGTGCATCTTGTTGCCGCCGGACTTGGTGACGACATTCACCTGTGCGCCGGGATTGCGCCCCTGCTCGGCGGAGAAGAGGTTGGTCTGAACCTTGAACTCCTTGATCGCTTCGACATTCGGGCGCACGACGAGAACCAGCGTCAGCCTGGTGTTGTTGTCGATCCCGTCGTAGAGATAGTTGTTCGAGTTTTCTCGATTGCCGTTGACGAACAGCTCCGTGCCCGGCCGCAGGTCGTCGGGCCGCGTCCCGCTCATGATCGTGCCGCGCATGCCAGAGCCCGCGCCTGACACGCCGGTACTGAGCGTGGCCAGCTGCACGAAGTTGCGTCCGTTGAGCGGCAGCTCCTGCACCTGTTTTTCTTCAATCACGCTGCCGAGGACGGACGATTGGGTTTCGAGCAGCGGCGCCTTGCCCTCGATCAGCAGGCTTTCGCTGACCAGCCCGATTTCCAGGTCCATGTCGACCTGCGCGCGTTGGTTGACCTGCAATTCCACGCCGGTGCGCTCGACCTTGCGAAAACCTTGAAGTTCCGCGGTCAGCCTGTAGCGACCGGGTTGCAACGAGATGAAGCTGTAAGTGCCGGCGTCGCCGGTGGTGGTCGAGCGGATGACGCCGGTGGCTTCGTTGGTGAGCGCGACGGTGACGCCGGGCACGACAGCGCCGGAACTGTCTTTGATCGTCCCCACTAAGTCCGCGGTGGTCACTTGTGCGTGCGCCAGAGCCGACGAGACCAACAGTAGAGAACCGAGGGCTAGAAGTAGCGAGCGTCGCTCCTGCCTGAGTTTCATGCCCTTCCTCCTGGTCAGTCACTTCCGGTCGTCCTTGAGGAGCTGGGGTCCAGCGGGTCGGCACCGTTGAAGAACACCTGCGATCGTTGCCGTTGAAGACGCCTGGGTTCGATAGGAGGCGCCTATTTCACGTCAATTGGAGCGCCCGATCAAGCGACGATTTGAAGGCGATAGGCTGAACGCGGCTGGGCGTGCTTCCCGGAAGTGGACGAAGCCGAGCTATCTTCACGGACATTCTGGAATTTGGTGCGCGAGTTCTCGTGATTTCAGGCGGCACGGGGCGGCTAGGGGAGAGCGGCGGTGAGCCCGGACACGGCTCTGCCCGTTCTACTCAGGTGACCGCGTGAGCTGCTTGTCCCGCGCATTCCCCTCCAGACGCACGGGCCCGCAGGGTTCCGGTCATCGGCTGTCGGAGATCATGCGGCGCGTTGATGGATGGGCATCTCCCGCAGGCAGCGGATCGGTTGGCCTCAATCGGGCGCGGCGTGCGGCGGCCGCGCGTGCCGTCAGGTCTGCAGGAACCGCGTCGCCTGTGCCGAAGATATGATGAAGCGGCTGGCCTCTTTCGTGAGGTGGTAGCGTTCGCTCCACATTGCGAAGACGCGCTCAGAGGCGCAAGAGAGGAGACCAGCCATGGAGTATGGTGCCATCGACCTGCACAAAAAGGAAAGCCAGGTGCAGCTCATTACGGAGGGCGGCGACGTGATTGACCGCCAGATTCCGACGACGCGCGATCGCCTGACCGCACTTTTTGGGGGTCGGCCACACGCCCGCATCTTGATCGAGGCCTCGACTGAAAGTGAATGGGTGGCGCAGCACCTGGAGACGCTGGGGCACGAAGTGGTGGTCGCCGATCCCAATTACGGGTTGATGTACGGGCATCGGAGCCGACGCGTGAAGACCGATCGCCGGGATGTGACGGCGCTGGCCGAGGCGTGTCGGCACGGCATTTATCGGCCTTGTGCCTCGCCAGAATGACGTCCACGCAAAGATCATTGACGGCGGCGCGGTAGCTGGCCATTCTACGCCCGATGCGTCACCTCGTTCGGACGGTCGCTGTAGTCGGATGTGCTGTAGCTGCTGAAATCCCCGTACGTGTTGCGACCATTGATGTTCGAGTCTTCCTTGGATACGCTCCGCGTCGATGATTTCCGTCCTGGTGTCGCTGGTCCTATCGTTCGGAAGTTGGCTTCGGTCGCGCGCCGCACTGCAGCTTGAATTGATCGCGTTGCGGCACCAGCTTCAGGTGCTGAATCGGTCGCGACCGCGCCGGTTGCAGCTAGCAGACGTCAGACCGGTGGTTCTGGGCGTGGCTGTCTCGCTCGTGGCCCGTGTGGCGAACCGCACTCGTCATCGTCAAACCGGACACCGTCATCGCTTGGCATCGTCAAGGCTTCCGCCTGTTCTGGACGTGGAAAAGTCGCCGACGGATCGGACGACCGACGGTGCCGGCGGACGTACGCGCGCTGATTCGAACGATGTCGGAAGCCAACCCACTCTGGGGTGCGCCGCGGGTCCACGGTGAGCTGTTGAAACTGGGCATCGACGTGTCTCAGGCCACCGTCGCGAAGTACACCGCCCGTCCTCGCCAACCGCCGTCACAAACTTGGCGGACATTCCTCCGGAATCACATCGGCCAGATCGTGGCGGCGGACTTCTTCGTCGTGCCAACTGCGACGTGTCGCCTGCTGTTCGTCCTGGTGATTCTGGCCCACGAGCGCCGGCGCGTCGTGCACGTGGGTGTCACCGACCATCCGACAGCTGCGTGGACCGCGCAACAGCGGAAACGACCACGTTCGCTGCCGCGGCGTGAGGTCTTGCTCGAAACGTCCGTAGTGGCCCCCTACGTATCCAACGCCTGCCACCGGATGGTGCGAACAACTTGACAATGCCCAGTCGTGAGTGTCTTCGTTGAAGAATTTGACCCGACAGACGGGATTCGATGCCGCTAGATTGCGTGCCATGCACCAGCTGAAGAAGGCTTTTGACCGCCTATGTCGCGTACTACTCGCGCTCCAGAACGCATCTCGCGCTCAATAAAGACGCGCCGATCTCGCGCATGTCGCGTCACCGAACGATGGAGACATCGTCGCGGTTCCGCAAGTCGGCGGCCTACACCATCGGTACGAACGCCGCGGCGTAAAACAACCGCCTAACCGAGACTTGAGCTCGTTCTGTACTGCGAGTGACCCGCGATGCGTCACGTCGCTTCATGGGGTCGAACTCTGTCTGTTCTACCTGTTGGCCGTTACGAGCGTTGCGATGAGGCGAAACGGCTTTGAAAACGCTGAGGATCCACGTCGAGGCGATTCAACGGGCCACCGCGCGGGCCAGATGGACTTTTCAAGAGGGAGGGGTGGCCGAGATAGTCGTGGAGGAAGTAGCACAGGCCGCCGGACGTCTGGAGCTTGGGCATGTAGGCGTGCAGATACACGCGATCAATGCATCGGACTTCGAGTGCCACGTGGTGACGGATAATGTCGGCGATGTTGGGCGTCATTGAGACCTCCTTGGCCGGAAGTCCGATGAGGGTACTCCAGCTGGAGTACGCCGGTTCGACCGGTCCCAACATCGTCTGTTCCTAAACGGCCGCACAGCGGCCGCCATCCGAAGGTTCGCCGGAGTGACGAAGGAGCCGACGCGTCGCGACCTTCACCACACGTTCAACAGCGCCCGGGTCTTACTTGGCGGTTTGAGGCGAGGCTTCGCTGTAAGACCCGTGATCAATGCCGGGTCGTTCGCACCAGCTTGAGTCGCCAGGGCGCGAATCAACGTCCTGGCGAGAACTGGTCAAATCATTTCATTTGATCCGCGTCTTACCTGCTCCCCATTCGTTGCGAGCACGTGATCCTTGAAGACCGCACCCTCCGGGATCACGCCCGCGTCCAGAAAGCGCCACAGATCAATCACCAAGCGCCGGGCGACCGCGACTATCCCGATTTTGCGAGCGACCGGCCCGCCGCGGGCGAACCGCTCGGTGTACCACCGCGTCAACCCGCTCCGTGGTTGATGGATCAGCCAGCCCCACGCAATCTGGATCGCCATCGCGCGGATCCGCTTATTGCCGGCCTTGCTGATTCCTTGTTCATGATTGAGGAGCCCGCTTCGGTAGGGCGTCCCGACCATGCCCGTGATCCCGCCGACTTCGCGGCGATTGCGGAACTGCCGCCAGGCGAAGAGCTCCGTCACGAACAGCCACGCGGTCTGGTGGCCGATCCCGCGCAGCTGTAAGAGTTGGCGGACCCGAGCCACCGCGGCATCGGCCTCCTGGCGCAGCTCGAGCCGGCGGGCGCGTTCAAGCGCCTGGATCTGCGTCGTGAAGAGCGCGACTTTCTCCCACTCCCGCGCCACGCGGGCCCGCAGCGTCTCCGGGATCGGCTGCCCATTCCACTGCATCAATCGATCGAGGCGCTGTACGAGCTTCGCGTCCACCGTGACAGAGACGCCGACCGTGGCGAGTAAGCCCGTAATGCGATTGGTCACGCGCGTCCGATCGCGTTTCAACGCCCAGAGCTCCCGATGTGGCTGCCGCCGCTCTTCGTCCTGTGCGCTCGGGATGTGCACCACCCGCCACACCTTGTGCTCGCCACCGACATGGCGGCGAAGCATCGACAGCAGCTTCGTCAAATCGATGGCGTCCGTCTTCGCCCGCCGGGCGCGCCGGTTCACCTCGATACTCGACGAGTCCACGACGAGATTGTCGACACCCGCGCCAACCAGATACCGGTGAATCCAGAACCCGTCCCGTCCTGCCTCGTAACAGCTCGTCACTGGCGCATCAGCGGGCAGGTCCAGGCGCTTCTTTGCGGCCGTCACCTCCTCCGGCAAGCGATCCCAGGCGTCCGCTGGCAGCGTTCGTCGGCGGATGCGCTGCCCCTGCTGCGCGGTGAAGCCGACTTTCCATTGCCGTCGTCCAAGTTCGATCGCCATCAGCAATCGGTCAGTTGCGCCTGCGGTAGACTCCTGATGTTGGGTCGTGGCTGTCGTCATAAGCGCTCCTTTCAGAATGCGGATTCTCGAGAGGAGCTTAACAGTCGCGACCCACTTCACCAGCAGCTGCGCGTTTCAGCCGCCCTGCATATTGTCTTACGGCGATCTTGTTGAGGCGGTGACTACGTCATTAGACTCTTTCGGTGATTGGCTTGCCTCCAGCAGCAGCTGGAGCAATTGCTCACGCGCCGCCTCACGATTGCGCCCCTGTGAGCGATACCGCCGGCTGACTACGACGAGGACGCCATGGCCAGTCACGTGCCGGCCGCCGAGCACTCTCAACCGCGCCTGAACGTCCACAGGGAGAGACGACCGATCGATGTCGAACCGGAGTTCCACCGCGGTCGCCTTTCGGCGTGGATTTTGGCCATCCG
>JBKPDW010000622.1:0-8179 GCA_046728115.1 Acidobacteriota bacterium
GCATAGTGCTGGCCGACCATGAAGCCGATGCCGACGCCGGTGCTGCCCTCTTCGCCAGCCTCTGAAAGGAAGATGACATCGCGGTCCAGAGGCACGTTCATCCGCTTGAGCAGCAGCATCGTCATCAGGCTGGCCGTGAGATTGTCCTTGTCGTCGATCGTGCCGCGGCCGTACACGTAGCCACCCTCGCGCGTGGCGCTGAACGCCGGATACTTCCACTTTGCCGCGTCGGTGGTCACGACGTCGCTGTGTCCGACGATGAGAAGCGGACGCTTTTTCCCGTTCCCCTTCAACCGAGCGACGAAGTTCGAGCGATTCGGATCGCTCGCGAACGTCTGCGACGGGATTCCTTCCTTGTCGAACAGCTGCTTGAGGTAGTCGACGACGAGGTGTTCGTTGCCGGGCGGATTGCTGGTGTCGAGCCGCAGCGCGGCCTGGTAGTGCTGCATCGTCTCCGGTTCGACCTTGGTCCAATCCGGCTGCTGCTGCGCGGCGCCCTGCGCGAACAGTGCGACCGACGCGAACGACAGGCCGACAACGAGAAAGCGAGCGATCATGGCCACTCCTAATCGGCGGTCTTCCGGGCGAGGTAACTCTTGCGCGCGCGCGCGACGAGCCCGGACCCAGTGACACGCACCTCGAGCGTGTGCATTTTGCCATCGAGCGCCGGCGGAGTGAATCCCAGCGCGTACTGATGGTGCAGCTCGTCGACGACCCGCGCGAACGTCGCGGCCAGATCGCTGGTGGACGTCAACTCGAAGTAACCGCCGCCGGTCACCGCCGCGATTTTCGGCAATCCCTCATCGGGCCTGTCGTTCATGAATCCGCCGCCGCGGTAGCCGCCCCCGCCGGAGCCGCCCCCCCAGCCGCCTCTGCCGCCATATCCGCCCGGCCTGCCGAATCCGCCACCGTGGCCGCCACCGATCGGCGCGCGCCGAGCCATCGGCACGGAACCGGCCAGGCCGATGGCATAGACCATGACGTCCTCTTCCTCGGCACGCTTCATGACGTCCTTCAGCGACGAGTTGTTGGCGCTGAAATTCATCGGGCTGTCCATGCCGTCGGTGAACACGAGGATCACACGGCGTCCCTGCTGATGCAGCAGCGCGGTGATGCCGACATTCACGGCGTTCCACAACGGTGTCGGTCCTTCTTCCTGCAATTCCGATCGCAGGATCTCGAGCAGTTTGCCTTTGTCGGACGTGAAATCGCGCGGGTCCACCTGGATCCGGTTCGAGAAGCTGCCAATGCGCGCCTTGTCATCGGGCCGCATTGCCTCGACGAATTTCTCAGCGGCTTTCTCGACCAGGTCGAAATTGCGGCGCATGCTGACACTGCGATCGAGGAGCACCACCACCGTGATCGCCTGGATGTCGTTGGCGAACAGCGTCAACGGCTGGGGCTTGCCGTTGTCCAGAACGCTGAACGCATCGCGCTGCAGATCGGGAACCAGGCGATCGTCCGGACCAGTGACTGTCGCGTACACGGCCACGGTTCGCGTACCGCCACGAAAGACCGGCTCCTGGAAACCCGCGAGCGTTGTGGACAGCGCGACGAGAACGCCCACGAATCCTGTCGTCACTTTGTGGTGTTTTCCTGCCTTCGCCGCTTCGTCAGCGTTTACTCTTTCTACAGCCTTCATACAATTGCCTGTTGCCCGTGGAATCCAACGGTCGCGCAGCTCTAAATCCGGTCTGATGTGTCCTGCTCCGCGTCCGCTGTGTCCTACGCAGTGGATACCTGACTCACTCGTTGAGTGCGTTGGAAACGCGCTCTTACCTGGCCCTCCCGTTGTACTCATCGTCGGTCGTCTTTTCCAGCCACTTGATGTCGCCGCCGAAGCCGACTGCCACCTGCACCAGGCGCTCGTTTGGTGCGGCGCCGTGCCAGTGGGCGACGTTGGGCCCCGTGTAGTCGCTGTCGCCGACTGCCAGCTCTTTCATCGGTTGGCCCTTTTTCTGAATGCGCGCCCGGCCTTGTTCGACGTAGATCAACTGGCCCTTGTCGTGGCTGTGCCATGCAGACCGCGCGCCAGGCTCGAAGCTGCGGCGTCCGATGGTGAGGTCCTTCGCGTCCATCGTGTCGGTTTTACCAGTAAAGCGCGGATCGTCCTGCTGCGCGGACCCGACCCAATACGACGCTGCGCTGAGAAGAAGAGAGAGACCGGCGACCGTAATGATGCGTTTCATGACAACCTCCCGCGATACGTCGCTCGGCTGAAAGTCTCGTGCTACTTGCCCCTACTTGATGGGCGAGTAGTCGGCGGCCACCATGAACACCGAATCGACCTTCGAGACAATCCGTCCGTTCACCTGAGACTCGGCGCTCACCTTCTGCCACTCGGGATCGGCCTGGAACTCGGCCCAGTTCTTTTTGGCGGCGTCGCGGCTGGGATGCTGCAGGATGTAGATCAACGTGTTTTGCGAGTTGGGCGGGTCCTGCGGCGTCCAGTAGCCGATGCTCTTCATGTTGTGTTTGTCGAAGATTCGGCGCGTGTGATCCCGGAATCGCTTGTGCAAATCGTCGAGTTTGCCTTCAGGCGCCGTGTAGGTTCGCAGTTCGAACACGGGGCCGCCGTCCTGCGCGTGGACGGCCGTGCCGCGCCATCCGGCGACACTGCCCAACCAGAATCCGGCTACGAACACACCCGCCACGGCCAGCGCGCGAAGTGCACGTGTGTTTGTCATCTCGTCGCCTCCTCGAATGATGTCAGTATAACGTTGCGGTGGCGGTCCACCCACCAGCTCCACACCAGCAGAATCGCGCCACCAACTATCCCCAAGGTCCAGATGGCTGTCACCGACGGCGGGGGTCCACCCAGAATGTTTCCGGCATAAGCAATCAGCAAAAAAACTGCAAGCGCAACGAAGCCCCATTTTCCGGCCGCATCGCGTGAACGCGTCGCTCGAACGTATACCCACAATCCCGCGAGGTACATCGCCACCTCGATCGCGACCGTCGCGGGTACAGAATTCCAGAGTCCAAGGCCGAATCTCGGACCGCCGGGATAGAGCGGCATGTCGGGACGATGCGTCACGTAGTCGAGAACCCAGTGGCTGATGACGAGCGCGGCCAGGATGCAACGGACCGTCGCAGCCCTGGCGGTGTCAATCGTGGGGACCCGGTACACGCCCGCGAACACGATGCTCCATACGACCAGCATCAGAAGCGAGTGCGAATACGGATAGCTGACGAAATCCAGCGGAGTGAACGCCGTATTCCCAGGCTCGATCCGCACCTGCTCGATTCCGAACGCGACCAGGACCGGCCACAACAGATCGGCCAACTGCGCCGCCGCGAACAGCGCCGCGAGCGACGCTCGAGGCGCCGCGCGTTTTGCCGCGAATCCAAGCGCGAAGTGACCGATGAACATCGAGCGCCATTATGATGGATCGCGTGAGACTGCACGAATATCTACGGCGGATCGGCGTCGACTCGCAGTCCGGCGCTGACATCGAGACGCTCCGACGTGTGCACATCGGTCACCGCGAAGCGTTTCTGTTCGAGAACCTGTCGATTCAAAGCGGCAACGCTGTCAGCGTCGCGGTGGAGGCCATCGAGCGAAAGTTTCTCGACGAGGGACGCGGTGGCTATTGTTTCGAGCACAACACGCTGTTTGCCGCGGCCCTGCGCGATCTGGGCTTCAGGCCCGCTGTGCTGCTGGGTCGCGTGCGCAGGGGTCCGCCGGATCGCTGGTGCCGCACGCACATGGTTCTGCGCGTGCCAATCGGCAGCGGGTCATGGTTGGCAGATTGCGGCTTTGGAGGGCTGGGTCTCCTCGAGCCGATGCCACTCGCTGACGGGACCGTTTCGCATCAGGTCGGCTTCACCTACCGTCTGCGTCGTGAGGGGAGTTCGTGGATCCTGTCGTGCAAGGGGTCGGAGGTCGGAGCGCAGGCGGAATCCGATGCAGGATCGGAGCTGGATCTGTACGAGTTCACCGAGGATCCGCAAACGCCAGGCGACATCGAGGTGGCGAACCACTACACGTCCACGCACCGCGATTCGATCTTCCGCCGCTCGATTACGATTCAGCGAACGACGCGCGGCGAAAGAGCCATCTGGCGCAACGACGTGCTCACGCGATACCGGAACGGCCGCGTGGAAGAGCAGTCAGTGGGCCGCGGCGAGCGAAGCACCATCGCGCGGGAGATCTTCGGCGTCGAGTTGCCAGGCGGGCCATTCGTCTACGAAACGGAATCGCGTGACTAACCACCACTCCAAACCTCGAACCTCGAACCCTTGAACCTAGAACCTAGAACCTAGAACCTAGAACCTAGAACCTAGAACCTAGAACCTAGAACCGTTCTAAACACCATGCCCATATCCAGGCTCGTCGTGGGGATGGTCGTCGTGTGGCGCCTCGTGCGTCGCCACGGCCGGCGGCGGCGGCGACGGTTGTGGTGACGGCGGAGGCGCGAGCGCCTGCGGCGGTGCCGGCTTGGGTTTGGGTTCCGAAGTTGATGCGGTCATATTTTCTCCCCTGAAAAGCAAAAGAGCCATCACCCCTTATCGGATGATGGCCCTTGGTTCTAGGCGTCTGTTGGCTGGCTACATCACCCGGGTGGCGTCGGCAAACTAATGCCGACGCAGATAAGGATCAGGCTCAGCAGCAGCGAACGCGACACTCCGACCGACAACGGCGAGATGCTCGAATGGCCGAAGGTCGCGGACATCAGACTTGTAGGACACCAGAAACCCCGGGAAAAGTCAACCCTGGCAGTGTGGGGTTCACGCCTTTGCGCGGAATCTGGTGAGTTGGAGAATTGGCGGGCTGGAGAGTCAAAGCATTCACGGACTCTCCAACTCGCGAAATTCGCCAATGGTCAGTATTCAGCCTCGAAGTCGACACGGTGTCGCAACGGCTCGCCGGAACTCCAACGTTTGTAGTTCTCGATGAACACCGGCGCGATGTCTGCGGGGACGCTGAGGGCCGCCGTGTGCGACGTGATCCACACATTCGGCAGCCGCCAGAACACGTGATCGGGGGGCAGCGGCTCCTGCTGGAAAACATCCAGGACCGCACCCGCGAGGCGCCCTGATTGGAGCGCCTCGGCCAGGGCGCGCTCGTCCACGACAGCGCCGCGGCCTGGATTGATGAACACGGCGCGCGCGGGCAGCGCGGCGAGGAGCGTCGCGTCCACAAGATGGCGCGTCTGCGACGTATTCGGCATCGCGCATACCAGGTAATCGAGGTTCGAGGCGAATGCGGTGCGATCGTCGCCGTGGAAATAGGCGTCAACGTCTGCACAGTTTTCGCTCGCACGCGTGTAGCCCTTCACGCGCATGCCGAACTGACGCGCCGTCGATGCCAGCGCGGCGCCAATCGATCCGACGCCAAGCAATCCGATCTGCTTGCCGTGCAAGGTGCCGGGCGGCGTCGGATCCCAGCGCCCTGCCAGCTGCGAAGCGCGCTTGTCGAACATCAGCCGCTCGCGCGCAAGCATGTAGCCGAAGACGTACTCCGACATCAGGCGGCCGAAGACGCCGCGCGCGTTGGTCAGGATGTAGTCGCGTCGCAACGACGAGTCGAGCAGCGGTTCGATGCCGGCCCAGGTCGATTGCACCCACTTCAGCGATGGAAGCGTCGCGATGACGTCGCGGACGAGCGACGGATCGCCCAGGACGATGTCCACGCGATCGAGATCGGAAGCCGGCGGCACGATCGCGAGCTGCGGCAAGCGTTCGGCTTCGATGAGCGCTCGGTACGCGTCCGCGTGTTTCGACAGGATCAGGAGCGAGTGCATCGATGATCCGAAACGGCGATCAACGATACGGCGATCGATGCAGAGCTCGCGGCGCCCGCAGTGACATGTCGGTGTCCCGAAGCTCGCCTGCAAGGCTCGCGCTACAAGGCGAATGCGTGCGGCGTATGTAGCGCGAGGCGTTCAGCCGTGGAAAGATTCATTTGGCCCCTGTCGCTCGCCTCGACGCTGCAGGGGTGTCAACTCTGATGGCCGCAGGCACCGTCAAGGTGAGGTTGTACCTCGCCAGCACGGTGCTCAGCGTCGATGCCTTGGCGATGGCGGCGTTCAAATCCGCGATCGCCTTTGGCAGCTGCGCTTTGATTTCGCTGTAGGCCGTCGTCGTCTGCTCGCCCGGCGTCATCGTCGCCATCAGACCGCCCTTGGCCTGACCGAGTCTGGCGACGAGGCTGTCGTTCGCACCCCGCCCGCCACCGCCGCCGCGGCCGCCGGCAGGCACGGCCATTTTCGGCGCCATTCCCGCCAGGTCCTTGCTCAGCGATTCGACAGATGCCTTGGCGTCGGCAGGAACATCGTCGCGGCTGCCGATCGTCGTCTTCAATTCGGCGAGCTGCCGCGTCAGCGATGCGTGGGCGGCAGCGGCTTCGTTCACGCTCGGCTGCACAGCGTGCATCTCCATCGCCATGTCGTACATCCGCTTGCGCTCGACGGCACTGAGCGCGACTTCCGGATCGTCAGTCACGCGCAGCGTTTTCGTATCGACAGTTTTGCCGTCGACGACGAGCGCAATCCGGTAGATGCCGGCCAGCACGAATGGGCCTGCCGTCGGTACTCCGCCGCCAAAACCGCCACCGCCACCGCCGCCGCCTGTGGGTGCCGCGCAGCCGGCGCCAAAGGACTGTTCCGGCTGCTGAGCCGGCGGTGCGGCCGGGGGCGGCTGACCGGACTCTGACTGTCTGCCTTCAGTTTGACCGCGACCGGCCTGGCCACGACCTGTCGACGGAGGCGCGGGCGCGGGCTGGACGCGCAGATCCCAACAGGCAGTCTGAATCCCCGCCCCCTTGCTCTTCTCGAGCACCGTTCCGGCGATTTCGCGGATATCGTGGCCCGTGCCGTCGGTGATCTTGAGCGCCACATTGCCGACCAGCTTTTTGTTGAACCACGAGATCACCGCGGCGGCCGGCGGATTCTCGCCATAGAACGTCTGATCTCCCCAGAACTCGTAGTTGCGATCGCGAGCGGGCCGGCGGTACATCGCGTACGGCGGCGGCGTGAACAGCTTCGCGTCTGCGGTCGTCGCCTGCACGGCCGCGTACTCCTGGATCGGCTCGAGATGATCGAGCACCCACAGCGCGCGTCCATGCGTGGCAAGGACCATGGCGTTGTCGCGCGGATGAATCGCGATCTCGTCGACGCGGACGCTGGGCAGGTTCGCCTTCACGCGCGTCCAGTTCTTCGCGCGATCTGTCGAGACGAACAGCCCGGTTTCGGTGCCGATGTACAGCACGTCGGGGTTCTTCGGATCCTCCGTCAGCGTCTTCACCGATTCGCCTTTGAGGTTGCCGACTGCCGACTGCCACGCCTGGCCGTAGTCGTGGCTGACGTAGATGTAGCTCTCGTAGTCGTTCTGCCGGTGACCATCGAACGTGGCGTACACAGTGGCTTCGTCGAACCGCGACGGCACCACCTCGGACACCCAGATACCCTTCGGCAGATTCGGTATGTTGGCTGTGACGTTGGTCCACGACTTGCCGTCGCGCGACACCTGCACGTTGCCGTCGTCCGTGCCGGCGTACAGCAGATTGGGCCGCTTCACCGATTCAGCGAACGAAATGATCGTCGGCCACGCCTGGATGCCGTCATTTCTCGCGATCGTGATATCGCTCCCTTTGACGCCCATGGTGACAATCTCGTCGCGGTTGGCGTTCGAGGTGAGATCGGCGCCGATGGCTTCCCATGTCTGACCGCGGTTCGACGAGCGGAACACTTTGTTGCCGGCCGCATACAGGATGCTCGCGTTGTGCGGCGACATCACGAGCGGCGTGTCCCAGTTCCAGCGTATCGGCGGCTCGCCTGGAGGCGCGATTGGCCGCATCGAGACCGTCTCACCGGTAATCCGATCGACACGGACCATGTTGCCGTCCTGCGATTCGCTGTACGCGACGCGATAGTCGGATGGATCCTGCAGCGCGACGAAGCCGTCGCCGCCCTGCATGATCATCCAGTGGTAGCCGGCGATCCCTGCCGAGCCCCTGACGGCGCTGGGACCGCACCAGCTGTAGTTGTCCTGCATGCCGCCGCAGATGTTGTAGGGCGTCGCGTTGTCCAGGCTCACGTGATAGAAGAGCCCGACCGGCAAATTCGGCAGGAAATTCCACGTCTTCGCCTGATCCCAGCTATCGGCGAGGCCGCCGTCGTTGCCGATCATGAGGTGATTCGAATTCGCCGGATCGATCCAGATCGCGTGCACATCG
>JBKPDW010000623.1:0-12153 GCA_046728115.1 Acidobacteriota bacterium
CACCGGCACAGGCCACCGCGACCGCTGCGAGCAAAACGACGAACCCGGCTGTCCTCGTCGATTCGCCACGAAAACACGAAAATACGAAACCTACATTGGGCTTTCTTTCGTGCCTGCGTGATTTCGTGGCGGTTCGGTTGCGCATGACCCTCTTATGGATTTGTCGCGGGCCGTTTGCGCGCCTCGATTCGCTGCTGGTAATCGGCCTCGTCGATGTAGAAGAGGCTCACCCACGCGAAGCTCATCTCGTCGATCGTGCGCTGGCCGTAGCCGACCCAGTTGCGCGGGTTCGGGTTGTATTTGTTCGCCGCGGTGTTGTCGTGCCAGCCGGTGATGTGAATCACCGTTCCGGCCGGCAGAATCGGCGCGACATCGTCGGCGTACGGATACGTGATGTGCCAGCCGAACTGGTAGTTGCTCACGCAGCTGAGCGTTTCGGTGCGCGCAGGGCCGGGACGCGCGGAATCGGCGCGAATGTCCGGATAGATCACTTCCATGCACATCGCCTTGCCGCGATTGTGCATGTGCGGCTGAAACGCCGACAGCACGGCCGGACGCGGAAGACGGAAATAGCCGTCGCTGCGTGCCACCTCGCCGGGCGGAATGTCGAGATCGTTGTTGTCGCCCATGTGCTGCGTGAACGCGACGTACTTCGGCGTCTCACCTTTCGGATACAACTTGAATCCGACGGAAATGTTGACCAGCGACCGCTCGCCGCTCGGATGCAGGTGCAGGTTGAAATGCAGCTTCGAGCCAGCTTTGATCAGGCGTCCCGAGTTGGGCGGGAAGATATCGCCGTTCTTTCCGAGCGCGTACTCGTTGAAGAACAGGCCGATCGGATCCTCTTCTTCGTCCTCGATCATGTTCACCGTCGCGTGATGGACGACCTTGAACGCGTATGGCTCGGGCTTGGTCTCGACCGCGGCGATGTACAGGTCTTCTTTGAACTCAGGGTCGATGTCCACGTCGACGAATTCGTCGGGACCGTTCCCGCGCAGCTCGTACGGTTTCGGCATCGTGACGACGATGTCGGGCTTGCCGATGTGCCATTTGTCGACGTCGGCAAATTGTCGGGGGGGCGGGATGTCGGCCAGGTTTCCGGCTGGAGCACCAGCATCCACCCAATTCGCGATCGTGGCGATTTCGGCGTCGCTCAATGACGGATCGTCCTTGAACTTCGTGATGCCGACGTGGCGATCGATGTACCACGGCGGCATCTCGCGCGCGGTGACTTTCGCTTTGATCGAGCGCGCCCACGGCCGGACGTCCTGGTAGCTCACGAGCGACATCGGCGCGATCGCGCCCGCGCGATGGCAATTCTGGCAGGAGCGCTGCAGGATCGGCGCGATGTCTTTGGCGAAGGTCACCGACGATGGCGCGGGCTGCTGCGCGGACGTCGCGGCCCAGACCACGGTCACGATCGCCAGTGTGAGAGCCGAACGCTTCATGAACACCTCCGTTGAACGATCCCCTGCGACATGGCCGGCCGCAGTTGCAGCAAGGTTACTTCAATAGCGGAATGCTCGAGACCGCAGGCGGACGCGGCCGGCTTCGCAGATAAGCGTAGACGTCGGCCAGATCCTGCTCCGACATTACTTTGGCCGTATACGGTGGCATGTCACCACGCGGCGATCGCACGTAGCTGACAAAGCCGCGGAACGGTGGTGGAGTTGGCGCGATGCGTGCGCCGGCGGCGCCGCCCTGCCCTTCGTAATTGTGGCACTGGTAGCAGCCGTTCTTGACGAACAGCGTCTTACCCTTGTCGGCGTCGCCCGGGGGCACGGCGGACGGCTGACCCGGCGCGGGCGCCTGCGCCGACCCTGCGATCGCCAGAACAGCGGCGAGGAACATGCTCTTCATTTCAAGACCTACCGCGGCTGGCAGACCACGTCGACGAGCGCCGGCTCGCCGTCTTTTACGATCGCGACCGCGCGTGCAATGGCGGGACCCAGCTCCTTCGGATCAGTGATTGGACCTTCAGCGTGCACACCGAGCCCCTGCGCGACCTTCGCGTAGTCGATGGCAGGGTCGACGAGCTCGCTGCCGATCCGGCCGCGATCGATGCCGCGGCTATGGCGGTTGCACATCTTCTGGACGTGCATCAGCTCCTGGTGGTACGCGCGATTGTTGTGCATCACGCTGAGCAGCGGGATGCGATGGTGCGCAGCGGTCCACAAAACGCCTGGGGCATACATCAAGTCGCCGTCGGCCTGGATGTTCACGGCCAGACGGCCGTGACGTTTGTGCGCCAGCGCAGCCCCGGCTGCTGCGGGCGCACCATACCCGACGCCGGCACCGCCGGATCCCCCAATCCACTGATAGGGTTTATCGAAGTTCCAGAGGCGCCGCGCCCACCCGCCCGTGCCATTGACGAGGGCCCAGTCCTCCGCGCGAATCTGTCCCCACAACTCGGCGCACAGTCGCGCGGTGCTGATCGGACTTGCATCCCACGCGTAGCTCGCATCGAGCCGTGCACGCTCGAGTGCAGCCCCGGACGCTTCGCCAAGCTTTGCGCCACGGCTTTCGAACGTTCGCCTGCGATCGGCGGTCACCAATCGCTTGACGGCCTCGACGAGCGCCGGCAGCGTCGCCTCCGCGTCTGCGGCAATGGCCAAATCCACTTCGGCGAACCGCTGGAAATCCTGATAATTGGCGCGCACGTACAGATCGCCGCTGGTGACGCTGATCAGTCTGGTCCCAGGCTTGGTGATCGGGCGCGATCCGCGGTTCAACTGGTCTCGGAACGTGTTGACGACTCCCCAGAAGTCGGAGAGCTCGAGGCCGAGGATCACGTCGGCATCGGCGATCGCACGCGCTTGCGACACGTTCAACGGGTGGCGCGACGGGAAGTTCATGCGGCCGCCCTGATCGACGACGCCGGCCTGCAGCACTTCGGCCAGTTCGACGAGAGTCTGCATGGCGGCAGGCGTCCGCGCGAGCCGGTCGGCCACGATCACCGGATGCTCGGCGCCGACCAGCAGCCGGGCGACTTCCGCGACCGCTCCAGCATCTCCCTGCGGCGGACTCGGCACCGCCAGCTTGGGAATCGGTATCCTCGCATCCGCCGCGAGCGGCTGTTCCTGCATCTCTGCGTTCAGCACGAGAACGACCGGCGCCATCGGCGGCGTCAGCGCGATTTTGTAGGCGCGCACCGCGGACTCCGCGAAGTGCGCCAGCGACATGGGCGTGTCGTCCCATTTCGTGTAGTCGCGCACCATCGAAGCGGCGTCCTGCACGCTGTGCGCCCATTCCGGCCCCGGCCGTCTCATTGTCGCGTCGAGCTGGTTGCCCAGCATTATGTAAACCGGTATGCGATCGCACCAGGCGTTGTAGATCGCCATCGCGGCGTGCTGCAGGCCGACGGTGCCATGCGCGAAGACGCCGAGCGGCTTGCCTTCGACTTTTGCGTATCCATGGCCCATCGCGACCGAGGATTCCTCGTGGCAGCACGTAATCAGCTCTGGCCGCTGGTTACCGCCGTAGTTGATGACCGATTCGTGGATGCCGCGGAAGCTCGATCCGGGATTCGCGCAGACGTAGTCGAGACCGAGCGACTTCAGGACGTCGACCATGAAGTCGGAGCCGGTCCGATCCGCCGTCAACACGTCGCCGTCGGACGGCGCGGCCGCTTCCGCGCTCGCCGACATGATCGGCGTGCCCGACGCCGGCGCACGCTGCACCTGCGCCTCCGCGCCGGCGACCGGCATCGCAATGGCCCCTGCGCCCGCCGCCGCACGTTTCAGAAAGCCGCGACGATCCACGTCGTCCTCCTTCAGCTGCTCGGCAGCCGGAACGCCAGCAGTTCGGCAGAGTAATTCCCGCCGCTGATCGCGATGACGATGTACTGCCGTCCGTTGTGCATGTAGGTCATCGGGGATCCGCTTTCCGGCGCCGGCATATACACCGCCCCGACCTCTTTCCCGGTGGCCTTGTCGTACGCGCGCAGCATCGCGCCGCGTTTCCCCGACGGCGTCGTGAACGAGCCGCCCTCACCCGCCACCAGCAGCGTCTTGGTGACCAACGGCCCAATCAAGCCCGCGCGCCCTGTCCTTGGAACGTTCAGTCCCTTCAGCGCCGGATTGTTGCGCACGTTGTCCGCGGTTTCGCCGTGGGCGATGTACCACAGAATGTCGCCTTTGTTCAGATCGATCGCGCTGATTCGCGCGTAGGGCGGCTTCAGCAGCGGCAGTCCCTGGACCTGCAATGCCCCGCCTCCGCCGCCGCCCTCGCCACCTGCGGCCGCAGCGGCTGGAGTTTCGCCGGTACGACCTCCTCCCGCTGCCGATCCAGACCCACCGGTGCGCCGGGCACCGGTCAGCACCGTCCCCTGGATGTAGTTCATGTCCGACATGTTGTCCGGCGGCGGAACGAGTCCGAGCGGACTCGCGCCGCTTTGCGAATAGATGTACGCGATGTGCGTTTCTGGATCGTAGGCGCCGCCCGGCCAATTGGTCGCAAATCCCGACGTCAAGGTGGCAATCGGGCCTTCGAGCTTGCTGACGACCGGTGGCGTGAAGATCGGACCGATCTTGTAGCGCGCGATCGTCTTGACGGCTTCGGCTCGCAACTCCGGGGTGAAGTCGATCAGATCGTCGGTCGAGACGCCCTGGCGATCGTACGCAGGCGGCTTCGTTGGAAATGGCTGCGTCGGCGAGTACCACTCGCCCGGAACATCACCTTTTGGGACCGGACGCTCTTCGATCGGCCAGATCGGCTCGCCCGTTTCGCGGTTGAAGACGTACAAGAACGCTTGTTTGGTCGGTTGTGCAACGGCTTTGATCGTGCGGCCGTTCACGGTGATGTCCGCAAGGATTGGCGCGCACGGGATGTCCATGTCCCAGATGCCATGATGGACGAGCTGAAAGTGCCATCGGCGCTGGCCGGTTCGCAGATCGACGGCAACGAGACTTTCGCCGAACAATCCGTTCCCTGGGCGATGACCGCCGTAGTAATCGCCTGTCGGGAGCTCCACCGGCAGGTACACGAGGCCGAGATCCTCGTCCACTGAAATCTGCCCCCACACGCCTGCGTTGCCGGTATACGACCACGAATCGCGCTCCCACGTGTCGTTGCCGAATTCACCAGGACCGGGAATCGTGTGGAAGATCCAGAGGCGTTTCCCCGTGCGTACGTCGAAGCCGCGAACATAGCCCTTCTCGTTGCGGCGGCTCTTGGGATTGGCGCCGGTCTTGTGCGCCGCGCCGACGATGACCACGTCCTTCGCCACAATCGGGGTCGAGTGCAGACCGATCTCGCCCGTTATGAGATCCATGTCCTGGTCGTCTTCGAGCTTCAAATCGACAACGCCGTTCTTGCCGAACGTGGCGACCGGCACGCCGGTCTTGGCGTCGAGCGCGATCAGGCGGTAGCCGGGCGTCACGTAGAGAATCCGCTGTTCGCTCCCTTCGCTCCAGTATGCGAGCCCTCGACCCGAGAGTTGACGCGGCGCCGCAGCCCCGCGGGCGCCTTCGTTCTCGCTGTGCATCCACAGCATTTCGCCGGTGCCGGCATCGAGCGCCACGACGGCGCGACGCGAGCCTGCTGTCGTGTAGACGACGCCTTTGACCATCAGCGGCGTCGATTCGAACTGGTATTCTGGCCGCGGCCCGAGATTGTCGGGCTTGAATCGCCACGCGACCTCGAGCGTGTTGAAATTAGCGGCGTTGATTTGATCGAGCGGGGCGTAGCGCGTGTGACCCAGGTCGCCGCCATAGGTCGGCCAGTCACCGGTCTTCGCTCCCGACTGTCCGATGAGCGGCGGACCCGCGCTCACCACCACGCACACAGCGGCTGCAGCCAATATGTATCGCATAGGCACTCGTTTCATCAGCGTGACGCGACGGTGAACGCCACGGTTCCCGACGCCGTGCGCCGCGTCAGTCGATCGCGCACGGTGACTTCCAGTTCGTACCGACCTGCCGGAAACGTCTGCAGCGACACCGCCTGCGTGGCAAACGCCACGGTTTCCCACGGCGATGGCGCAGGCAAATCGTCATCGCCGAAGGCCTGCGGCGCGGTGCGATTGAACAGTCGTCGCGGACCATCGTCCACGCGGTAGAAGCTGTAGTCGGCGGTCAGATCGGAATCTGGCGCGCCGTAATTGCAGATCTGATACACGACCGAGAAGATGTCGTTCGTCGTGAACGAGGCGGCGGTCACGGGAACGACTTCGGCGCGCCCGAACGTGTAGGGATGATCGCTCTGCTCCTGCGCGGACAGCGGGTGCGCCAGCGTGTTGACTCCGGACGCGAGCATGAGGCTGCTGAGCGACAGTTCGTCGTTCCAGAAGTCGGGCACGCTGAGCGTGTGACGAAGGATCACGGGACCGCTCGTCTTGAGCCGGCCCCGGTCGAGCATTGCGATGTACACGTCGAACTCGCCTGGGGGAAGCGCTAGCGCCCGCTCGAGCATTCGAGGACTCGAACCACGCGCCGGCTTCACGTCGGCGACGTAGTAGTCCTCGAATGGAAAGACGAGCGGATCGCGCTCCTTCACCTCATTCTTTTTCTTCGCCGCTTCCGCCGCGGCCTTCTGGCGTTCGAGTTCCCGCTGCTGGAGCGCGAGCACGGTCAGCGCCTGGGCGGGCGCGGCCACCGCGGCGCGTGAAGAAGAGGCGGCCGGACCGCCGACCGGAAGTTCGCCCTGGCCCACGTAGATGGTTTCGGGCGGACGAGGCGGCGTCGTGTTGCCGCGCGCGAGCCAGTCGCGCGCAACCGATCGCTCGTCGGTGGCGCGCAGACCATCGTGGCGCGTGACAGCCCGCACGTACACGATCGTGGACCTGAAGCCGTCGGGGAGGTCGTGAAGCGCGAGCCGAAACGGAATATACGCCGTGAGATTGCCAGACCGCAGCACGTGACCATCCCACGTGACCGCGTCGCCGGACGTGACGTCGGTTTCCTGGGCGACGTCCACGGCCCTGATCAACGCGAGCACGGCGTTGCGCTCGTCGTTGCTGAGAGGCTTTCGTCTCGGAGGATCCGAGGCGCTGACGGACGCCGCAAGGGAGCTGAACAGGAGCACAGGACACACGAGACCGCCGATGGAACGGCTGCGCATGAACGCCTCCCCGCGCTACCTTACCTCAGCTTCCTTCTCGACGGGAAGATCTTCAACCGACTTGAGCGCATTGTACGCCGTCAAGTCCGGGTGCAGCGGCGTGACCGAGACGTACCCGTCGCGCACCGCCTGATAGTCCGACCGATCGTGCGGCTCCCAGTCGTTCTGGCCTTCTTCGATCCAATAGTAGGAACGTCCCTTCGGATCGTGACGCTCGGCGACCGATGTGACGTGATTCCGCTTCGCCTGAACCGTGATGCGGTGTCCCTTGGGCACGCCCTTGGGAACATTGATGTTCAGAAACGTGCGCGCCGGCAGCGGCGTTCGCAGGATCGCGTCGGCAAACATCGCAGCCGCGCGCGCGGCGTGGCTGAAGTCGTACTCGCCGCGCGTGGCACGAAGCGACACGGCGATGCTCGGAATGCCGAGGAGCGCGCCCTCCAGAGCGCCCGCCACGGTGCCGGAGTACGTGATGTCGTCGCCCAGGTTCCATCCCTTGTTGATTCCAGAAACCACGAGCGAGGGCAGAACGCCGCGAAAGACCTGCGTGATTGCCACGTTGACGCAGTCGGTCGGCGTGCCATCGACTGCAAAGACGCGATCGTCGATCGCCTCCAGTCGCAGCGGGTGTCGCAGCGTCAGCGCGTGCCCGATGGCGCTCGCTTCCTGAAACGGCGCCACGATCGTGACCTGTCCAAGCGCGCCGAGCGCTTTCGCCAATGCGTCAATTCCAGCCGACCGGTAACCATCGTCATTGGTAACGAGAATCTGTCGCATGAACTCCAACGATTATAAGGCGACGAACAGCAGCCCGTCGCTGCGCCAAACTCGTCCCGGCGTTCGAACTTCCTCAGCGCGGCGAGGCTTTGTATGGCGTCAACGGTCCGCCGATGACTGCGGGAACCAGGATGCGATCGGCCGCACCCATCGTGTCCTTGAACACCGGAAAATCGTAGTACGTTCCGATCTGCACGAAACGATCTGCCGCATACGAGACCGCAGCACCGTCGCTGTACCAGCGTTGGCCGTTGAAGGGAATCCAGACGCCCCCGTTCTCTCGAGGAGGCGGAATGGATTCGAGAACCGCACCGCGCGAAAGCGTCGTCGCGATTGGAGTCTCGATCTCCCCCTCTGGCTCGGTCACGCCCGCCGTCGGCACCGCCTGCGCCATAGGCCGGCCGCGTCCCGAAATCACTGGCACGCCGGGATCGGCCGCCCGCTCGTAGGTTCGCAGGTTGAAGCGCGTCAGCGGAACGTAAACCAGCGTAAACGGCTCGCGCGTCGGATCTGCGTACACGGGGACGCCTTCGTACACGTCGACCTGGGTCATCACCGCTCCGTCGAACATTCGGGTCTCGCGAGTCGGATAATAGATGAGTCCCTGAACGACAATCGGATCGGCTGCGATCTGCCATGGCGCGTATGCCGCGGTGACTTCAGGCAGTGGCGTGCGGTACTGGATGACCTGCGCTGGCGCCACTCGTGGAAGCAGCAGGGCCATAGTGAAGAAACAAGCCAGCCCAAGGTTGCGCATGGCGCCCTCCAGGTTCACCGCGTCTCAACGTGCCAGGCAAACGGCACAGCCGCCGTGTTGCTCGAGAATGCCGCGGTCCTCGAGCGGTCGGCCATCAAGCGCCACTGTACAATGTAAGAACAGGGATTGGATCAGGGGTTAGGGGTTTTAGCGGATGTCCACACTCGCAGAGGTTCTCGCGCGCGAGACGCGTGAGGGCGAACTTTACGAAACGCTGCCCGATGGCCGCCTGCGCTGCGTTGCGTGCGGGCATTGCTGTCCGCTCCCGAACGGCGCAGCCGGGGTGTGCAAGGTACGCTTCAACGACCACGGACACCTGCGAGTGCCCTGGGGCTACGTTGGCGGCGTTCAGTGCGACCCGATCGAGAAGAAGCCCTTTTTCCACGCGCATCCCGGCGCGCTGGCTTACAGCTTCGGCATGCTGGGGTGCGACCTCCACTGCGCGTACTGTCAGAACTGGGTGACGTCGCAGGCCCTCCGGGATCCCTCGGCGGCGGTGCCGCCACTCGGCGCGTCGCCCGAGCATCTGGTTTGCGATGCCGTGGCGCAGCGTGCGCGCGCCATCGTCAGCACGTACAACGAACCGCTGATCACGAGCGAGTGGGCGGTCGCAGTCTTCAAAGAAGCCAAGGCCGCACGGCTCACGACCGCGTACGTCTCGAACGGCAACGGTACGCCACAGGTGCTCGAGTACCTGCGCCCCTGGGTTGACTTGTACAAAGTCGATCTCAAGAGCTTCGACGATCGGCACTACAGGCAACTTGGCGGTCGGCTTCAACCGATCCTCGACACGATTCGTCGACTTCACGCGATGGACTTCTGGCTGGAAATCGTGACGCTGCTGATTCCAGGCTTCAACGACTCGCGCGATGAAATCGACCGGCTGACGACATTCGTGGCCAGCGTGTCGCCGGATATTCCGTGGCACGTGACCGCGTTCCACGGCGACTACAAGATGACCGATCCGCAGAACACGACCGCCGAAATGCTGTTGACGGCCGCCGACATCGGACGAGCAAACGGATTGCACTTCGTCTATGCAGGCAACCTGCCCGGACAGGTCGGCGATCTCGAGGACACGCGGTGTGCGGGCTGCGGCGAGGTGCTGGTGGCTCGATACGGTTACCACATCCGGGACTACCACATCACGAGCGACGGAAGGTGTCCGTCGTGCCGCGCGACGGTTCCGGGACGCTGGAGTCCAAAGTTCGACGGACAGATCGCGTCGCGGCCCTTCCTGCCTGGAAACCGGCGGTTTACAATTATTGGTTCCCGATGAACGATCGCCTCGGCCGACCGCTCCGCAACCTGCGGCTGTCGGTTACCGACCGCTGCAACCTTCGCTGCGAATACTGCATGCCGGAGGACGACTACGTCTGGCTGCCGCGCGAAGACATCCTCCATTTCGAGGAGACCAGTGTCCTCGTGGACGCCTTTCTCGCGCTCGGCGTGGACAAGGTTCGCCTGACCGGCGGCGAGCCGCTGTTGCGTCGCGACGTGCCGGCGCTCGTGCGCATGCTGTCGTCCAAGCCGGGCCTCAGCGATCTGGCGCTCACGACAAACGGCATCCTGCTCGCCGATCAAATCGATAAGCTCAAAGCCGCCGGGCTCGGTCGCATCACGGTCAGCCTGGACACGCTGCGACACGAACGATTCCACCGACTCACACGGTTCGACCAGCTCGACGCCGTGCACACGGGCATTGCCGCCGCCCACCGGGTCTACGGCGGTTTGAAGCTCGACACCGTCGTCATCCGCGGCGTCAACGACGATGAGCTCGGAGATCTGATTGAGTACGGCAAGTCGGTAAACGCCGAAGTGCGGTTCATCGAGTACATGGATGTGGGTGGTGCGTCGCGGTGGACGCCCGACAGGGTCGCGTCGCGCCGCGAGATGCTGCGCACGCTGGCTGCCCGCTACGGCCGCATCGAACCCATCGTCGAAGAGTCTTCGGCGCCGGCCGACCGTTTTGCGCTGCCAGACGGGACCGTATTCGGCATCATTTCATCCACGACCGAACCGTTCTGCCGCACCTGCGACAGAAGCCGTCTGACCGCGGACGGCATGTGGTACTTGTGCCTCTACGCCACGCGCGGGATCGATCTGCG
Source organism: Acidobacteriota bacterium (assembly GCA_046728115.1). Taxonomy (GTDB): domain Bacteria; phylum Acidobacteriota; class Vicinamibacteria; order Vicinamibacterales; family CAVVIG01; genus CAVSWN01. Next base: position 10,702 of record JBKPDW010000623.1, read on the forward strand.
CGCGCCGTTGCGAAGCGGCGCGACTATCGACGACATCAAGGCCATCGTCACCGCCACCTGGCGGGGACGAAGCGACCGCGGCGCCGAGGATCGACTTGCCCTAGGCACACAGCGCGCATTCGTCCCCGTCCAGGATCTTCTCCGGCGGGATCCGCATCTGGAAATGCACACGCGGGGCGGATAATCTACCTCTCTCCGGACTTTCTGCGCCGCGCTCGGCTGACACCTTCGCGCCACGAACTCCTGCCCTGCACACTGGGCGCCCTGTGTGCCGCGCACACATCGCACATGACGACGCGCCGCAAGCGACTGAGATTTCAAGATTCCACTCTTGGCAATCCTCTTGCCCTGCGCATCCTTAATGACATCCGTGCTTGTTGCCGACGATGAGCCCGTCGTGCGCGAGATGGTGACCGACTGGGTTGTCACGCTGGGACTGCAGACTGAGAGCGCCAAATCGGCCGACGCGGCGCTGGATACTCTTCGCGAGCGACACTACGACCTGGCCGTCGTCGACGTAATGATGGCAGGCCATGATGGTCTCTGGCTGGGCGAACAGCTGCATCGTGACTACCCCCACACGGCGGTCGTCATCGCGACCACCTACACACGTCCGCGCGACGACGGCGAGGTTCACGCTCCGATTGCCGGCTTTCTCGCCAAGCCGTTTCCGGGCCAGCGCGGTGGCTACACCGCGGATCGCAGCCGTCGCTGGCGCAAGGAAGCGTTCGACGATCTGTGGGACCACGCGCAACTCTCGATCGAACTGGAACACCGCGTCGCCGCCATCAACGACGCCGTTCGCGATCTCATGCGCTCCGGAACGAGCGCGTCGGATGCGCTGACGACGATCACAGCCGAGCGCGCGCCGGATCTGGTCGAGCATTCCTCGCGGGTCGCGCGCTATGCGACGGCCGTCGCCCGCGAGTTTGGTCTGGACGCCGACGTCCCGGCCATTGAACTGGCCGCTCGGTTTCACGACATCGGCAAGATGGCGATGACGCGCGCGCTGTTATCGAAGCGCGAACCGCTCACGCCGGGCGAGCGCGCCATCATGCGGCGCCATATCGAGATCGGCGCCGACATTCTCGCGGCAACCGACGTGCTTCGCGACGCCGCACCCGTTGTCCGCGCCACGCACGAATGGTTCGGCGGCGGCGGCTATCCGTACCGACTCCGCGGCACCGCCATTCCAGTGGTCAGCCGCATCATCGCCGTCGTTGACGCCTTCGATGCGATGACGCACCCGCGTCCCTATCGAGCGCTCCGCCACCCGGCGGAGGCGATCGTCGAGCTTCGTCGCAGCGCGCGCACCCAATTCGATCCCGACATCGTCGACGCGTTCCTCGAGCTCCGCGACCGCAACTAGTCGCCGACCAAATCCCGATTCCTCAATCCCCGACCCCGCGCCGGTCCCCAAACCCCGTCCCAATCCTCGGCCCGTTCCTCGAT
>JBKPDW010000624.1:0-6244 GCA_046728115.1 Acidobacteriota bacterium
GGTCCAGGTCGAGGGCCACGTCAGCTCAGTCGGGACGAATCCCGACGCATGAACCTGAACGACGACGTCGTTGATCGCTGCCTGCGGCTCGGGCCGCTCCACCAGCGTCATCCCGGCCGTTCCCGCAGCCTGGTCCGTCACCACGATCGCCTTCATCGTCGGCCCCCCTGTCCTATTGCTGTCATCGCAGGGACGCTCATTCTATGCGTGGCCGATTAGCGCCGGAACGCGGCCAGCCGTGAGCGCGCGCGCCCAATCGGCCGAGCGGCCAAGCACCCATAGGAAGACCCGCGTGCCCAGTCCCACGCTGGCGCCTGCTGCGGCACCAAGCAATGCCCATTTGAGGGTGCTAATCAGCAGTGCCGTGTGCTCGGTGTACCAACGACTTTCATCCGCGAGGCGCGGGGACGCGTCTCGCGCGACGAAGCCGCGAAGCCGAGCCAGTCGTTCTCGAAAACCCGGCGACATCCCTTTGCCAAGCGTACCCGATTGAGACTTCTGAGCCTGAATTACGGGCGGGAAAACCCAAAACGCACCCGGAGTACGCAGGTCCTCGATCTTCTTGTGGAGGATAATCGGCGCAATGTTTATGCGGGTGAACTCGAAGTGCGCCCACCAGGTGCGCCCACCACTTCGGGGCGTTGCCCGCGGCGGGTCGTCCCGTGAGCCCTGATCGGCTGCCATATGTCGGCACCCGTTTCGCTTGCCGCGCCGACAGTTTGTGTCTATCCTCGACGCGTTTTGTCGGCTCCGCTGCACCGACCGATCGACACCCCATTGGCCGCCGCTCAGGACGTGGGCAACGACCACGTCCAGGCGCGCGCCGAGGAACTCCTGCGTTCCAGTGAACGACCTTTCGAACTGATTGTCGACAACATTCCTGGGCTCGTGTTCACCACGAGTCCGAATGGTGAGCTGGAATTTGTAAATCGGCGGGTACTCGAGTACTTCGGCCGAACGCTTGCAGAGCTCAAGCAGTGGGCCAGGAGCGACTCAATCCACCCCGATGACGTCCCGTCGGTGCTCGCTGCACGCAAGCGTGCGCTCGACGCGCGTGCGCCCTGGGAGAGTCCCCCGCATCGCCTCAGACGGTCGGACGGTACCTACCGCTGGTTCATCGGACGCACGTGCCCAGTCCTCGATGCAGACGGTCGCATCGTTCGCTGGTACAGCCTGCTCACCGATATCGAAGATCGCAAGCGCGCCGAGGATGCGCTCCGCGCAAGCGAAGACAGCCTTCGGCGTGTCGTCGATGGCGTGCCTGGCTTCGTGTTCAGTGCGACGGAGGACGGGGAAATCGAGTTCGTCAATCAGCAACTGATGCAGTACACCGGCAGGACCCTCGAAGAGTTGAAGCGGCATCTTCGACTCGGGTTGGAAACGCTCCAAGGGAAGCGAGATTGGACGGCCACGAACGACCTCATTCATCCGGATGATCTTTCTCGGGCCGTCGATGAGCTGCGACGCTCCATTGAGACCGGCCAGCCGCCAGATGTTGAACATCGGGTGCGTGGCGCGGATGGCCAATACCGCTGGTTTAATGTCCGCCGTCTTCCCGAGCGAGATGCTGACGGACGGATCGTCCGGTGGTATCTGGAGCTATTCGATATTGACGACCTTAAGACAACAGAGGAAAGGCTGCGCCGGAGCGAGGCCGATTTGCTAGAGGCGCAAGGATTGACACACACGGCCCATTGGAAACTCGACGTGGCGTCAGGGACTGTCACCGTGTCACCGGAGGCGCTACGAATGTATGCCACGACCTCGGACGCCGAGGCGTCGCACCCGGAGTTTTGGTTTAGCAGAGTTCACGCTGAAGACCGGCAGCGCGTGCAGGAACTGTTCGAACGATGCTTGAAGGACCGATGCCCTTATGAAGCGGACTACCGGATCGTTGTTCCCGACGGCTCGGTCAAATACCACCACGCGTTTGGCCGTCCAATTGTGAATCGTTCCGGCGAGCTGATCGAGTTCGGTGGGACCACGATGGACGTCACCGAACACGTGCAGGCCAGAATGAAGCTGGAGAACGCGTTCGAGGAAATCAAGCGCCTGAAGGACCGCTTACAAGACGAGAATCTCGCACTGAAGGAAGAGATCGCGCAGGCGTCGATGTTCGAGGAGATCGTCGGTGCGTCGACGGCGTTGCGAAACGTTCTGGCTCTCGTGGTCAAAGTGGCACTCACAAACTCCAGCGTCTTGATCACCGGCGAGACGGGCACCGGCAAGGAGTTGATTGCGCGCGCGATTCACAAGCGTTCGCCGCGTGCTGACCGCGCTTTCGTCAGCGTGAACTGTGCCGCGCTGCCATCGTCATTGATTTCGTCTGAGCTGTTCGGACATGAGAAGGGAGCATTTACTGGGGCGACCCAGCGACGGGCCGGGCGGTTTGAATTGGCGCACGGGGGCACGCTGTTCCTGGACGAAGTGGGCGATCTTCCGCCAGACGTCCAAATTGCGCTGCTGCGCGTCCTGCAAGAGAAGGAATTCGAACGCGTCGGCGGCACGCAGTGCATCAGGGTCGACGTCCGAGTCATCGCCGCGACCAATCGCGACCTCGAAGCGGCAACGGCCAGCGGCGCGTTCCGGTCGGACCTCTTGTACCGGCTCAATGTGTTCCCGATTGATGTGCCGCCGCTCCGAGAGCGCAAGGACGATGTGTTGCTGCTGCTCCAGTACTTCGTGCGTCGCTTCGCGACGGAGGTGGGTAAGACATTTGACCGCATCGACAAACGCACCATTGAGTTGTTTCAGGCGTACGATTGGCCAGGAAATATTCGAGAGTTGCAGAACGTCATTGAGCGCTCCGTTATCGTGAGTCCTCCAGGTGTGTTTCGAGTCGATGATGCGTGGTTATCGCGGTCAGGCCGTCAGATATCCAGCCGACAGTCAGTCGGCGATTCAGCGGACGATGCCGCACGCGAACGAAAGCTGATCGAAGCGGCATTGGCGGCAACCCACGGCCGCGTGTCCGGAGCTCGAGGCGCCGCCGCGAAGCTTCGTATTCCGCCGACAACCCTTGACTACAAGATCAAGCGGCTGCGCATTCGCAAGAGCCAATTCAAACTCTCGTAGCCACGGGGCATTCGTGAATTCACGGTTTTCACGAATTCCACGAACGAACTCCTAACCCCATCCGCTGGTTTTCAGCCGATTTGCTGCTCGTTTCGAGTGGCGTCAGCCTTGCTCTAGCCGCGCTCATGACCCGCGGCATCACACACATCGGGAACATTCTTGTGGCCATCGCGCTGTCGGTCACGACTCTCGCCGCAGCCCCGAGTCGCACCGAGGGACTCGCTGCTTGGCAACAGGTGTATTCGGTGCTCACCCATCCCCGGTGCATCAACTGTCATACAGCGACCAACCATCCGGATCAAGGCGACGACCGCCATCGTCATGTGTTCAACGTCGTGCGCGGCCCCGCCGGCCAGGGCGTACCAGGGTTGCAGTGTGCGACCTGCCACCAACGATCGAATGCGAGCACCGGTATTCCTGGCGCTCCTGGCTGGCGCTTGGCGCCGTTATCGATGCAATGGCAGTCGGCAGATGGCCGCATGTTTTCAGGCGCACGGGTCTGCCGGTCAGTCACGAATCGATCGACGAACGGCCACCTCGATGGCCCTGCTCTCCTCGAGCATCACGCGCAGGCGCCCCTGGTTCGTTGGGCGTTTGAGCCTGGACACCTCCCCTATGGCAACGCGTTCACGGTACCACCGTTGACCCACGAGACGTTTGTCAGCGCGACGCGCATATGGGTCGAGGCGGGGACCCCATGTCCATAGCGTCGAGGGACGGAACTGTTCTGATGCGGAGGTGAGAGTGGCGACGTACACGATCACAGTGAACGGGCAAAACCGATCGGTGGCGGTGGATCCAGACACGCCGTTGTTATGGGTCCTGCGCGAAGAACTTCGACTCACGGGAACGAAGTATGGCTGTGGCGTCGCGGCCTGCGGCGCCTGCACCGTTCTGGCCGGTGGAATTCCGACGCGTTCGTGCGTCCTGCCGATATCGCTGGTCGGCGCTCGGGAAGTCACGACGATTGAAGCGATGGCGCATGATGCCGTCGGACGCGTCGTCCGGGACGCGTGGGTCGCCACGGACGTCGTGCAGTGCGGCTACTGCCAGAGTGGCCAAATTATCACTGCCGTCGCGCTGCTGAAGCGTGTCAACAATCCGGACGACACGGCGATCGAGCAGGGAATGGGAGCCAACTTGTGCCGTTGCGGCACGTATGTCCGAATCCGTCAGGCCATCAAGACTGCCGCACAGCAACTACAACAAGGACGCACGCGATGATCGACCGCCGCACATTCATCCTGGCTTCAACCGTTGCGGCCGGCGGCGCGCTGCTGTCGCTGTATGTCGACGCGCCCGTTCAGGCGCAACAACAGCCTCCCGCAGCGCCGCCGCTACCACCAGATGCGTTCGTGCGGATCCAACCGGACGGCACAATCGTTATCCAAGTGAACCGGCTTGAGTTCGGCCAGGGTGTGCACACATCGCTGCCAATGCTGCTCGCGGATGAAATGGATGCGGACTGGTCGCACGTGAAGGCCGAGTTGGCGCCGGCCGCGGCCGTGTACAACGACCCCTTCTACCAAATGATGGAAACAGGGGCATCTGTGTCGATCGCCCATGAGTTCCAGCCATATCGCGAGCTGGGCGCCAAGACCCGCGCCATGCTGATCGCAACAGCCGCGACGCGTTGGAACGTGAGCCCTGATACCTGTCGAACCAGCAACAGCGTCGTGCGTGGTCCAAACAATCAGTCCGCGCGTTACGCCGACCTCGTCGCTGACCTCGCGCGGCAGCCGGTGCCGCAAAACGTGCGGCTGAAAGCGCCGTCCGAATTCACGCTGATCGGCAAGCGTACACGTCGCATGGACAGTCGGCCAAAATGCGATGGCTCGCAAGCGTTTGGTCTTGATTTCTATGCTGCCGGGCTAAAAGTGGCGGTCGTCGCGCATCCACCTGTGTTCGGCGGGCGCGTGAAGGCCTTCGACGAGGGCGCGGCACGCACCACCACCGAGCGTGTTGACATCTTCGAGATTCCGCTCGTGAACGGGACTGGCGTCGCGGTCGTCGCGGATCGTTTCTGGACGGCAAAGCAAGCGCGCGATCGCTTGAAGATCGACTGGGACGTGTCGAACGTCGAACATCCGGACACCGTGGATTTGCGTGCCAAGTACAACAGCCTCGCGCGCACCGAGGGACTCATCGCGCTGAACCGTGGTGACCTCGCCGCAATGGATCGTGTTCCCGTGTCGAATCGGCTTGTCGCGGAGTTCGACTTCCCCTACCTGGCGCATGCGCCGATGGAGCCATTGAACGCGACCGTACGCGTTGACGGCGATCGCGCTGAAGCATGGGTGCCGTCGCAGCTGCCGACGATCGATCAGGCCGCCATTGCCGAAGCACTCGGCATCAAACCAGAACAAGTCGCGTTCCACACCTTGTTTGCCGGCGGGGGCTTCGGACGACGAGGCCCACTCGACGCCCACATCGTTCGTGAAACCGTGGCGATCGCGAAACGCTACCCTGGGACCCCCGCCAAGCTGGTGTGGACGCGTGAAGACGATGTCCGCGGCGGCCATTACCGGCCGATGTGCGCGCATCGCGTCCAGATTGGTATCGGTCCGGACGGCATGCCACTCGCCTGGAACCACGTCGTGGTTGCGCAATCTCTGTTTGAAGGCACGATCGCCGCCGCCTTTGAACTCCACGACGGGATTGATGAAACCGTCATCGAGGGCACGGCCGACACGGGCTACGCGATTCCGAACATCCGCGTGTCGGCTCACCAGCCGAAGGTCAACGTTCCAGTGCTGGATTTTCGGTCTGTTGGCAATACACACGGCGCCTTCGTGATGGAAACGTTGATCGACGAACTCGCCGCGCGCGCGCATGCCGATCCGATCGCGTTCCGCCGGACGCTGCTCTCACCTGAGGCAAAGAAGCGGCGGAGGGTGCTCGACTTGATGGATGAGAAGAGCGCGACCTGGCGGAATGCGCTGCCGACCGGCCACGCACTGGGCATTGCCGTGCATGAATGTTTCGGGACGGCAGTCGGCCTGGCCGTCGAGGTGTCTGTCGCGGAAGGGCGACCGCGCATTCATCGCGCAACGGCTGCTATCGACCTGGGAACGGCGGTGAATCCGCTCACGATCGAAGCGCAGGTTCAGGGCGGCCTGGCGTTCGGTGTCCTTCAGCTGATGGGCAAGGGCGCGATCACCCTCAAGGA
>JBKPDW010000625.1:0-6794 GCA_046728115.1 Acidobacteriota bacterium
GCCCGCTGGAGCGCGACCTTCCCATCTCCGATGCCGTCGCATTGATAGCCCTCGAGACCAAGATGCAAACACACGAGCTCCCGGATATGGGGCTCGTCCTCGACGACGAGAATGCGCGTCGGCTCCTTCATGGTTTTTTCACGAATCGGTCAAACCCCCGTCAATGCCGTCCTGTCCAATCACATAAGGAGCCCGAAACATGACCAAACAACGTATGGTCTTTGCCGTTGGCGCATGCCTCCTTGCCGTTGGGGTTACGGCGGGGGTATTTGCGTCTTCTCGGAATACGAGTCAGGACCCGCCACCGTTTATGCGAGGCCGAACGGGCGGCCCCGGTGGACCGAGGGAAGCCGGCGGCGCGATGGGAATGCTGCCGATGCTCGGCCCAGAGCTTGGCATGACCGATGCGCAGCGGGAGCAGATCAGGAACATCGTCGCATCGCATCGAGACGAGTGGAAGACCTTGGGGGACCGCGCGCGAGCCGCGCACGAGGCGCTTCAACAGGCCGTGACGGCTGAGGTCGTGGACGAAGCGCTCATCCGTCAGCGAAGTGCCGAAGCGGCCGTCGTCGAAGCCGATCTCGCCGTGGCGCGCGCGCACGCCCATGCGGAGGTCTTTCAAATCCTGACGCCCGAGCAGAAAGCAAAGGCGAGGGAAAAGTTAGAAGTAAAAGGCAGAAGTAAGAAGTGAAGGGAGAAGAAGTACTTCAGACTTCACACTTCAGACTTCAGACTTTTTACAGCGTTGACGATGTGCTTCGCGGATATTCCGAATCGATCCAGTAATTCTTCCGGCTTGCCGCTTCGTGGAATCTCGCGGACGGCAAGCCGGCGCACGGTCAAGCCCGCCGGCGCAACAGCCTCGGCCACGGCTTCGCCGATTCCGCCGGATGCGTAGTGATCTTCCACAGTGATCAATCGGCCGTTCGTCGCGTGCCCCGCGGCAATCAACGCCGTTTGGTCCACGGGGGCGACTGAAAAGAGGTCGATCACGCGAATCGACACGCCGTCCTTTTTCAGGCTGTCGTACGCCTTGATCGCCTCGAACACTGTGACACCGGCCGCTACGACGGTCGCCGCGTCCCCATCGCTCGCTCGCAGGACCTTCAAGCCGCCAACGACGAACGTTTCGTCGCTCGAGTAGATGACCGGGGTTTTCGGCCGGCTGATCCGGATGTACACCGGGCCCGGCCGATCGGCGGCCAGCATCACCGCGCGCTCGGTGCTCACGGCGTCGCACGGATACAGAACGGTGATGTTCGGCTGCGCCCGGAACATCGCGAGATCCTCGAGCGCCATCTGCGATGGGCCGTCTTCGCCGATCGAAATGCCCGCGTGAGAGCCCGCAAGTTTCACGTTCGAGTTGCTGATCGCGGCCATGCGGATGAAATCCGCTGCGCGAGACAGGAAGCACGCGAAGGTCGAGGGGAATGGAATCGCGCCGCGCGCCGCCAGACCCATCGAGGCGCCGATCATCACCTGCTCGGCGATGTAGTTCTCGTAGAACCGGTTGGGAATGGCGTGCTTGAACTTCTCGCTGAACGTCGAGTTCTTGACGTCAGCGTCCAGGGCCACGACGCGCGAATCGGCTTCGCCGAGCTTTGCGATGGCGCTGCCATAGGCTTCTCGCGTGGCAACTTCCTGACCTTTCGTGTATGCGGGCGCCGCCACCGGCCTTCGACTTTCTGCCGCGCGCGACGCCGATGAAGGCTTCGCGATCAACGCTGGCGTGGCAGGCTCCGAGGCGCCATCGGGCATCGGCACGAACTGACGCTCGAGCTCGGCCAGCGCCCGATCGAGCTCCTCGCCTTTCTTGAAGGCCCTGCCATGCCAGCCCTCTTTTCCTTCGACGAAGGAGACGCCCTTCCCTTTGATCGTGCGCGCCAGGATCATCGTCGGCTGTCCCGACGTACGGCGGGCTTCGGCCAGCGCGTCGAGGATCGCGCCCATGTCGTGGCCATCGATGACGATCGCGTGCCAGCCGAAGGCGTGCCAGCGACGTGCGAACTGATCCATGTCGTGCCGCCACATCGTGGGATCGCTCTGGCCCAACGCGTTGACGTCGATAATCGCGCACAGATTGTCGAGTGTGTCCATGGCGCCGATCTCCGCCGCCTCCCACACCGAGCCTTCGGCCGACTCGCCGTCGCCGAGCAGCACGTACGTACGATAGGAGGAACCGACCCGTCGCGCATTCAAGGCGCTGCCGATCGCCGCGCAGATGCCCTGCCCGAGCGACCCGGTCGCGACATCCACAAATGCCAGTCGCGGCGTCGGATGGCCTTCGAGATCGGATTCGATGTGCCGCAGCTTCAGCAACTCGGCGCGATCGAACGCGCCGGCCTCCGCCCACGCTGCATAGAGAATTGGAGCGGCGTGCCCCTTCGACAGCACGAATCGATCGCTCTCTGGATTGTGCGGATCGCGCGGATCGAATCGCATCTCGGCAAAAAACAGCGCCGCCATGATGTCGGCCATCGAGCAGCAGCTCGTGGGATGTCCGCTGCCCGCTTCCGATGTCGCGCGCACCGAATCGATCCGGAGCCGGGTTGCGATGTTCGTAAGCGTGGGAATCAGTGAAGCACGATCGAGCGGCATGGCCCGCGAAGCATATCACCCTTCGACTCGCGTACTGGCGTCGACGGGTGCGAGCTCGCTCAAGGCAGGGGTTGGGTCTCGCGGCATTCGGCGAGCGCGATGCCGTACAGCGCGAGATCACGGCTCTCGGTCTCGATGCGGTGTGCGATTCGATCGAGTAACTGCTGGGCGTCTGACCTGTAGTCCGCGGATGCGTCAATCACGGCCGCACGCCGGTATTCTGCGTCGTCGTGAAGCGCTGCGAGGCGGCACAGCACGCGTGCCGAGTCGCAGACCGCCTCGACGTCCTCGGATGTCGACCACGCATCGCGCGAGGCCTGCATCAGCTCTTCGGCCAGCATCGAATAGGGCAACCGACCGGACAATCCGAACGCTGTGAGCAGCGCCGAGGCCAGTCGTGCGTGATCCGCGAGTCCACCGCGCACACGCGATGAGCTGTTGAGCACGTGTGTCACGCCTTCGCCTGGCCGATACGAGCCGGCGACCACACGCTCGAGTTCATCGATCGCGCGCGGCACGATGTCGCGGGCCTCCACCAGTTGCGATGCCATCAGACATGCATCGATCGATGCCGCCAATTCGTCGACGCATGCAAGCGATGGCCATTGCCGGGGAAGCGCGCCGATCAAATCGCGAACCGCCTCGACCAGCCGGGGATCCTCCGACAACGTCGCGGCCTCGGCGAACGCGCTCAGCCATCGCGCCCGTTCCACTGCCTCGGAACTGGCACCGTACGTGGTGAGCGCGACGGCCAGTCCGCTGCCGAGGGCGTCGCCGACGGCCTGTCGACCGGTGACTCGGTAGCGCCGGAGCAGGAACACCAGTGCGAATGGATCCCACGATGCTTCGCGCGACGCACGGTCGAGCACGTGGGTCGTGATCGTATCGAGGTCTGCCAATGCCGAAATTATAATGACCTGATGGTCATCGTCCGGTATGCCGCGCTGGTGGCCTTGGTCGTGTGGCTCGGCGCGATGCAGACGGCGATGGCGCTCCCGGGACTCGATCGCCAATGGCTCGAGTACGCGTGCGGGTCGGTGCTCGTTGCCGCGCTCCTCACGATGAAACTCGTCGGTCCGCCGCCTCACGGCTTCAAGATGCGAATCGGTCTGGCAGCAGCGATGCTCGGGCTTGCTGTAGTCGAGTATCGAGATGGCATCTTGCCGTTGCGCCTCGTCAACATGTGTCTCGGATTTGTCTCCTTGATTTGGTACGTTCGCGAATGACTCATACCATCACCCTGATTCCCGGGGACGGCATCGGTCCTGAAGTCACGGACGCGGTCGTCCGCATCGTCGCGGCGGCGGGCGTCGCCATCGATTGGGAGCGCCACCTCGCCGGAGTGGAAGCTGTCGAGCGCACGAGACACGCGCTGCCGACTGAAGTCATCGACTCGATCCGCAGGAACAAGGTTGCGCTGAAAGGGCCAGTGACTACGCCGGTCGGGCACGGATTCACGAGCGTCAACGTCGGGCTGCGCAAGGCGCTCGACCTGTATGCGAACCTCCGGCCCGTCTCGAACCTGCCTGGCGTGCGCGCCACTTTCAGCGGCGTGGACCTCGTGATCGTCCGCGAGAACACCGAGGATCTCTACGCGGGCCTCGAGCACGAGGTCGTCCCCGGCGTCGTGGAGAGCCTGAAGATCATCACCGAACGCGCATCCACGCGTATTGCCGGGTTCGCGTTCGATCACGCGCGCCGGCACAGCCGGCGGCGCGTGACGGCGATTCATAAGGCGAACATTATGAAAATGAGCGACGGTCTCTTCCTCGAGTGCGCGCGAAATGTCGCCCGCCGTCATCCGGAGGTCGAATACGACGAGCGAATCGTCGACGCGGCCTGCATGCATCTGGTGATGAACCCGTCGCAGTTCGATGTCCTCCTGCTGCCGAACCTGTACGGTGACATCGTGTCCGATTTGTGTGCCGGTCTGGTCGGCGGGCTCGGGGTGGTCGGCGCGGCGAATCTAGGTGCGGACATTGCAGTATTCGAAGCGGTCCATGGCAGCGCGCCCGATATCGCAGGCAAACATCTGGCGAATCCGACGGCATTGTTGTTGTCAACGGTCATGATGCTGAGGCACATCGACGAAAGTGCAGCGGCCGACCGCATCATGACGGCGCTTCGCAGCGTGCTCACGGCCGGCGCCGTGCGAACACGGGATCTGGGGGGCACGGCATCCACGATCGAATTCGCGAACGCCGTGGCGGGCGCGCTCGCCTGACCGTGCTATAGTCCAACCCGCTGAGATGCTGGACGAAATATCCCAGGCCGTTCTCTCACGCGAAGACGTCCTGAAGTACCCGCGCGAGCAGGTCCACGCGTTTCTCGACGAGCTGCGCACGACGCAGCGCCACAAGATCTACCGGGCCCTCCAGCATCCTCTGTATCCGATCCTTCGCAAGATCGAGCGCAAGCACGAGCATCTGCACCACGTCACCACGGCCGTGCGTTCGCACCGAATCGTGTACGCATCGAATCACAAGAGTCACACCGACTATCTCGTCGAGCCGCTCGTCCTCGACGACAACGGCATCCGTCCGCCGCTCATCGCCGCGGGGATCAACCTGTACGGCGGCCCGCTCGGGCTGCTCAATCGTCACGTCACCGGTGCGATTCCGATCCGGCGCAACAGCAAGGATCCGGCGTACCTGACAACGCTCAAAGCGTACGTCGCGGAAATCGTCAAGAAACACGATCTGTTCTTCTATCCCGAGGGCGGGCGCAGTTATAGCGGCGAGCTGAAACCGGCGAAGACGGGGTTGCTCCACGCTGCGCTCAGCGCCGAACTTCCGGATCTCGTCATCATTCCGGCCGCCATCGCGTACGACCTCGTGCTCGAGGACCACATCCTCGCGCACCAGCGCGTCAAGAAACGCCAGCGGCCGTTCGGGCGCGAGGTGGCCGAAATGGTGCGCTACGCCGTCGGCTACCGATCGCGGGCGTTCGTCACGTTCGGCGCGCCGATCGCCGCCGCAGGCTGCGATGTGCACTCGCGCACCGAGGTCCTCGAGTTCGCACGCCTCGTTCGATCCCGGATTGGACAGCTCTACAAGGTCTTGCCGACGGCGCTGTTCGCGACGGCGATGCGTCCGTCAATCACACGCCGCGACCTCGAATCGCGCATCGATCATCTGATCGAGGAACTCGTCGCGCGACACGCGAACATCGACCCGACGACGGGTCGCGAAGTCGTGCACGCTGCCGCGCAGCCGCTCGAAACCCGCGGCATTGTCGTCAGCGAGCGCGGTCGCTTTCGCGTACGCGAGCGCACAGTGCTGCGCTATTACGCACGGACGATTCAACATCTCTTCGCAACGCCAGGCAGGACGCACTAGGGCGTTTTCCATTTCGCTGTATTCGCGGTTGGCCATCGATCACTCGAGCGCGGGGCGTGGTCGACGGGAGGCCGTCAAGCAGGCCATTCGAGCGCCGCCGCGGGGACCTCGCGTGGTCAACCGCGGCTTCCGGCCTGGCCTGACGATGCCGCGTCGATGTATCAGGTCGAGTCCTCTCGCAGGAACAAGCACGAGCTGGGTACTCGAGAGAGTCGGGTGACCCCCCTCGATCGACGCGGCCGGGCGCGCCTCCAGCTCGCGGTTGATCGGGGACCGGGATCACGCGAGCTCCACGCGGCGATGCTCGAACGGCCCGCCCGACGGCCGCGGCGAGGTGGCTGGTCGCCCCCACGGCGCGAGCCGAGATCGTCAGACCGGAAACATCGCGCCGCTCGCCCTCCGGCCGCTGCCGCGGCGGTCCGCGGGTGGTTGCGGCGTCGTGCGATCAACACGCCAGCGGCCTGATGCCGCACGCAGGACCTGAACTGGTGAAGCAGACACGGCCGACGGCCTCTCCGCCCGCCTCGTACTCGAGGGCCTTGTGCGGACCGCGTTGGAACGAGCGTGATCGGTATCAGCCGGTAAAACGCGCGCGAGGGCCGCTCAGCCGCGTCGATCCAGGCGGGTCACCGGGATCCGGCGAATCACCGCATTCTGCCTTGTTCGTGCGGCATGCTGGTGGGATCCCATCGACGCGGCCATCGACAGGCGCGCCCAAGCGCCGCGTTTTTCCACGCTCGTTCCCCGCGGGCAGCAGAAGGCCCTCGAGGGCGAGGCGGCGATCGCGTCGTGCTGACCGCAGTGGCCGGAGACAGAAACGGTCCAAGGCGCCCCAACACCCACGGGCTGACGCTACAC
>JBKPDW010000626.1:0-19072 GCA_046728115.1 Acidobacteriota bacterium
GTGGTCCACAAGGCCATGATGTGAGCGGCGGCCTGCCGAAACTGCGCCAGCCTTGGGTGCAGGCGCGCCTCGGCGACGGACTGTCGAGACCGTCGCGCTCCATCGATCGCGCGCCATCGGCGGATCGTTGCGTCACCCAACTGCACTACGCGCGCAAAGGCGAGATTACGGAAGAGATGGAGTTCATCGCGCTGCGCGAAGGGCTGCCGGCCGAATTCGTCCGCGACGAAGTGGCGCGCGGGCGCGCGATCATCCCGGCGAATATCCGGCACCTCGAGCTCGAGCCGATGATCATCGGCCGCAATTTCCTCGTGAAGATCAACGCGAACATCGGCAACTCGGCCGTGTCGTCGTCGATCGAGGAGGAAGTCGAGAAATTGCGCTGGGCCACCTTGTGGGGTGCCGATACGGTGATGGATCTCTCGACAGGCAAGAGCATCCACGAAACCCGCGAGTGGATCATTCGCAATTCCGCCGTGCCGATCGGCACGGTGCCGATCTATCAGGCGCTGGAGAAAGTCGGCGGGCGCCCCGAAGATCTCACGTGGGAGATCTATCGCGACACGCTCGTCGAGCAGTGCGAACAAGGCGTGGACTACTTCACCGTGCACGCCGGCGTGCTGCTGCGGTACATTCCGATGACCGCCCGCCGCGTGACCGGCATCGTGTCGCGCGGCGGATCGATCCTGGCCAAGTGGTGCCTCGCGCATCACAAGGAGAACTTCACCTACACGCACTTCCGCGAGATCTGCGAAATCATGCGCGCGTACGACGTGTCGTTCTCGCTCGGCGACGGCCTCCGGCCCGGTTCGATTGCCGACGCGAACGACGAGGCGCAGTTCGCCGAACTGCAGACACAAGGCGAACTCACCCGCATCGCGTGGGAGTACGACGTGCAGGTGATGAACGAAGGCCCGGGCCATATCCCCATGCATCTCATCAAGGAGAACATGGAGAAACAGCTCGACTGGTGCGCAGAGGCGCCGTTCTACACGCTCGGTCCGCTCACGACCGACATCGCGCCAGGCTACGATCACATTACGTCCGCGATCGGCGCCGCCATGATCGGCTGGTACGGCACCGCCATGCTCTGCTACGTGACACCGAAAGAGCACCTGGGTCTGCCGAACAAGGACGACGTGAAGGCCGGCGTACTGGCCTACAAAATCGCGGCGCACGCCGCCGACCTGGCCAAGGGTCACCCGCGCGCTCGTGAATGGGACGACGCACTGTCAAAGGCGCGGTTCGAGTTCCGGTGGGAAGACCAATTCAACCTGGCGCTCGATCCCGTCACGGCTCGCGCCTACCACGACGAAACGCTGCCTGCGGAGGGCGCGAAGGTGGCGCACTTCTGTTCGATGTGCGGCCCGAAATTCTGCAGCATGGAGCTGACGCAGCAGGTACGCGAGTATGCGCAGAAGGGCATGGAAGAGATGTCGCTGGAGTTCAGGAAGAAAGGGGAGATCTACGTCACGGCTGGCAGTACAGAATCCAGCGTTCAGCGTTCAGATTGATTTCAGATCTGGTCTCTGGAATCGAAATCCACGATCGATCGCTGAAGGTGAAGTCTGAACTGCTCAGCGTTCTGCTACGGGCACGATCTGGATCAACGTGGGAAATCGTGCCGGCTGGCCACCGGGTTTGGGATTCGGGTAGCCCTTGGACACCTCCGACTCGAAGTCTTTGATCGTCACGCCAGGCGGAAACGCCATCGTTTCTTCACGGTACTTGCCGACGTCGAATTCGTGCGTGGCCGGGACGTCGTAGACCAACTCGCCTCTCTGCTTTAACACATTCCGGTAGTAGCTCACCAAATCGACGAACGAGGCGGCGGTGCCGAATATGTAGTACCGCTGACCGCGTCCCGCGTCATACGACGCGATGAACTGCGCGCCCGGATAGATTGGGACACCCAGGAATTCCTCCGTCGGAGCTTTTTCGGTCGAGCTCGAAGCCGGTGCCGGCCTTGCGGGCTGGCTCGGCATCGGGCGCGGAAAAGGTTGCGGGGTTGGCGGTTGCTGTGCTGCGCGAACAGGGAGCGCAAAGAAAGCACAGAGGAAGATAAGCCACAGCGATGCAGCGACACGGAGGAGACACGCCTCTCTCAGCGTTCGGGTAGCGGCGGGGGCGTTTGTGGGCATCGCGACACGGCGAGACGTTTTTCTCGGGGTCTCTGAGCTTCTCTGGCTACTCTTTCTCTCTGTACTCATAAATCCCTGCGCCGTATGCTCGAAATATACCACCTGCGCGATTTCTGCCACGCTCATCGCGACTGGCTCCTCGAAACGGTCGAGGCGCTCGTGCGGATCGAGTCTCCATCCGACGACAAGGCCGCTGTGGACCGCTGCGGCGCAGAGCTGTCGACGCGCCTCGAGGCGATCGGCGCGCGCGTGACCCGGTTACCACAGGTCGAGCGGGGCGATCACGTGCGCGCGGAATTCGGCGCTGGGGGCCAGACGCAGATCCTCTTGCTGGGTCACTTCGACACCGTGTGGCCGGTGGGAACACTCGAGCGAATGCCCCTGCATCGGGCGAACGGCCGGCTGCACGGCCCAGGCGTCTTCGACATGAAGGCAGGCATCGGTATCGCGATGCTCGCAACCCGCGCGCTCTTTGAGACGACGACTCCAATCGCGCGTCGCATCGTCATGCTCTGGACGACGGACGAAGAAGTAGGCAGCGGGACGTCGCGCGCGATCATCGAGGACGAGGCGCGCCGCAGCGACGCGGTGCTGGTCCTCGAGCCGTCGTTGCCTGGCGGCGCGGTCAAGACGGCCCGCAAGGGATGCGGCGAGTACGAAGTTCACGTACGCGGCATCGCGGCGCACGCGGGTGTCGACCCGACCAAAGGCGCCAGCGCGATACACGAACTTGCACATCAGATCCTTCGGCTGCAGCAGCTCCAGGATCTCGAGCGGGGAATATCAATCAACGTCGGCCAGATATCCGGGGGCACGCGAACGAATGTCGTCGCCGAAGAGGCACGGGCCGTCGTGGACGTACGCGCTCCGACTGCCGCGGACGCCGTCCGCATCGACGCCGCCCTGCGGACTCTCAAATCTGTCGACCCACGCACAATTTTGACAGTCACTGGTGGCATCGACCGGCCCCCGCTCGAACGGAGCGACCGAGTTGTGCGGTTGTACCGGATGGCGCGTGCCGTTGCCGCCGAGCTGGGTCTGCAGCTGGAAGAAGGTGCCACGGGTGGCGGCTCGGACGGCAACTTCACCGCTGCACTCGGCGTCTCAACATTAGATGGACTCGGCGCCGTCGGCGACGGCGCCCATGCACTGCACGAACACGTGGAGATTGAGGCGCTTGCCGACCGGGCGACGCTCGTCGCCGGCCTGATCGCGCGCGTAGAATAGGGTTATGTCGAATGTCCTGAAGACGACGCTGTTGCTCGGTGTCTTGAGCGGAATGCTTCTGGCGGTCGGCCAGCTCGTCGGCGGCGGCCAGGGTCTCGTGTACGGCTTCTTCTTGGCCGTCGTGATGAACTTCGGATCGTACTGGTTTTCGGACAAGATCGTGCTGCGAATGTACCGGGCCCAGGAAGTCGGCCCGGGGCATCGTCTGCACGAAATTGTCGCGGGCCTGGCTCAGCGAGCCGGCCTGCCACAGCCTCGCACGTACGTGATTCCGGAGATGTCTCCGAACGCATTTGCAACGGGACGTAACCCACAGCATGCGGCGGTGGCCGCCACCGAGGGAATCCTGCAGATTCTGGACGACGCCGAGCTCGAAGGCGTCCTCGCTCACGAGCTGGCGCATGTGAAACACCGCGACATTCTGACGAGCTCGATCGCTGCCACCCTTGCGGCCGCGATCATGATGGTTTCGCGCTTGGCGATGTTCTGGGGCGGCTTCTGGGGCGGCGGTCGAGACAACGATCGGCAGGGTGCCAATCCGATTGCGCTGCTGGCGATGCTGATTCTGGCTCCGCTCGCGGCGACCCTCATCCAGGCCGCCATCTCGCGATCGCGCGAATACGACGCCGACGCTGGCGGATCCAAGATCGTGGGCAGCCCGTACGGTCTCGTGAACGCGCTCAAGAAGATCGAAGTCGCGTCGAAGCGTGTTCCGCTGGACGCCAACCCAGCCACAGCCCACCTGTTCATCGTCAAGCCTTTTACAGGGCGCGGCTTACTCGGGTTATTCAGCACGCACCCGCCCACGGACGCACGCATCGCGGCGCTGTTACAGACCCGTAATGAACCAAATGGCTAATCGACGAATCCAGGAAGAATCCTGGCCAGCCCACAAATCAACCCTAGCCACTTGGCCATGAGTGATTAGGATTCAATGTGGCCGCCGGGCCACATACGCCATGGCGTACGTCTTGCTGCAGGATGTCGCAGACGGAGGCGAACCGTGCAAGTTGACGACCTCGACATCTCGCCGAGCAAGGTTGCCGAAACGGCGCAACGCATTGTCGATCGAGCGATCGAAGAAGCCCGCCGCCGCGAACACGCGCTGCTGACCAACGAACACATTTTTCTCGCGTTCGCTCAGGTCGAATGGGACACGTTCGCCGAAGTGATGCGCGACCTCGAGCTGAATCCGCACACAATTCTGCAGGCTGTCGAAGAACACCTGCACATGATGCCGTCGTTTGCCGGCCGCGAAATGCGGGTGTCGCCGGCGACGAAGCTGGTCTTCAAGCTCGCTCTTCATCACGCGAGCCGCGGAGGGCGTCAAACGATTGAAGCGGCCGACTTGTTCTCCGCGGTGTTCGAGGAGACGCAGGGCATGGCGGTGACGATCCTGCGCCGGAACGGCATCGAACCCGAAGTGCTGCAAACGCGCCTGAGCGCCCGCATACGCGACATGGAGCTTCGCGAGGAGCGGCTGAAGAAGCGGTTCGAGCTGCCGCCCTTTCTGAAGCACTTCGCGACGAATCTGAACCTGCTGGCCCGCCAGGACAAGGTGCCCCCGGTGTTCGGTCGCGACAAGGAAATCCAGCAGGTGCTGGAGATCCTGTGTCACCGCGAGCGAGCCAACTCGGTGATGCTGATCGGCGAGCCCGGCGTCGGCAAGACTGCGATTGTCGAGGGGCTGGCGCGCCGGATCGAATCCGATCCCGAAACCGTTCCCGTGCGGCTGCGCGACTGCCAGCTGGTCAACCTGCAGATGAACACGATCGTCGCCGGCACGATGCTGCGCGGGATGTTCGAGGATCGGATCCAGAACGTGATTCGCGAGCTGAAAGAACGGCCGAACCTGATCCTGTTCGTCGACGAGGCGCACACGATGGTCGGCGCCGGCTCGGCGCTCGGCGCGCCGTCGGACGCGGCGAACGTGCTCAAGTCGGTCCTCGCGCGCGGCGAGATTCGCATGATCGCCGCGACTACCCTCAGCGAATACAAGGAGTACATCCAGGAAGACGAGGCGCTGGCGCGACGGTTCCGTTCCGTGATGGTGAGCGAGCCGACGCTGGAGGAGACCCGCCGGATCCTTTACAACCTGCGTCCGCGTCTCGAACGGAACTACTCCGTGCGCCTGCTCGACGAGGCCATCGACACGGCGCTCGAGCTCGCGCCTCGCTACATGCGGCATCTCCATTTGCCGGACAAGGTCATCGGGTGGCTTGACACGGCGGCGGTCCGCGCCGAAATCGATCGGCGCTGGGAAGTGAAGACCGACGACGTCGTGACGGTCATCTCCCACGCGGCACAGATTCCCGAAGACATGGTCTATCGCGACGTGACCGATCGCTTCAAGGACATCGAGGCGGCGCTGCAGAAACGCATCGTCGGTCAGACGAACGCCGTCCGCGCCGTGGCGCAACGTCTGGTTCTCAACAAGGGACCGCTGAAGGACGGCTTCGATCGGCCGGACGGCGTGCTGTTGTTCCTGGGCCCGACCGGCGTCGGCAAGACGGAGCTCGCCAAAGCGGTTGCCGAATTCCTGTTTGGCGACGAAAAGAAAATGGTTCGCGTCGACATGTCCGAGTACCAGGACGGCACGGTCGCCGTCGACAAGTTGATCGGCATGCCCCGCGGCATCGTCGGCAGCGAGCGCGGCGGGATCCTGACGAACCAGCTGCGCGACAATCCGTACAGCGTCATCCTGCTCGACGAAGTCGAGAAGGCGAGCGGGAATCTCCTCAATCTGTTCCTTCAGGCGTTCGACGAAGGCTGGCTGACCGACGGTCGCGGGAAGCGCGTGTATCTGAGCGACTCGGTCGTCATCATGACCTCGAACCTCGGCTCCGAGCACTTCCGCAAGCTGACGAGCCCGCTCGGGTTCCTCAGTCGAACGATTGGCGTCGACCAGGTCCGCGGCGAGGTTCTGCGCGAGCTCGAGCGGCGTTTCCCGCCCGAGTTCCGCAATCGAATCGACGAAGTCGTGCTGTTCGCGCCCCTCACGCACGATGAGGTGCGCGAGATTGCCAGGCACTACCTGGATCAGGTCAAGCTCGCGCTCGCCAAAGCTGGCAAGACAATGTTTGTCGAAAGCGCCGCGCTGGAGCTGGTTGTCGTGAAGGGTTACAACATGGCATTCGGAGCGCGGTTTCTGAAACGCTACATCGACGAGCACATCAAGCTGCCGATCAGTTCTCGTTGGAAGGATGGTGTGCACTTCGACGTTCGCGCGAAAGACGATGAAATCGTCGTCGAACCGTCGATGTCGATATCGCCCGATGCAGCGATGGCGTTCGGAGACGTCGCGTAACGACGATCAACCCGGGGTTCCGCGGTTCGACTCCGCTGCTCACCGCAGGGCAGCTGCCGGCCCCTGAGCCTGTCGAGCGGCGAGTTTGCGCGTCGTTGATCGTCGTGTTCACCACGCAAACCCGACCTGCTCTGGTTCCTTTATTTCAGGTTCGTTCGCGTCGTGATGCGTGTCTTCGCGGTGCGTGAGACCGTAGCGCTGCTGGAGAACGCGAACCATTCCTTTCACTTCCTTCCGATACGCATCGGGAGGATATTTCTTCACGTACAGCTTTTCGAAGCGCGGGCGCAATGCGGGAAACTCGCGTTCGATGAACTGCATGAAGTGCGTGCGCGTGCCGTCCTGCAGATACATCACGTTGCATCCGAGGAACCGCGCCCCGTGATCGGCGATGGCTTTGACCGTGCGTTCCAGCTTGCTGCGGGAAGATGAGAAGCCGGGAACGATGGGCGCCATCAGCACACCGGCGTTGATGCCGGCGTCGACGAGCGCTCGGACCGCGCGCAGACGCTGCAGCGGATGTGCGGTGCCTGGTTCGAGGATCCGCCACGCATCTTCGTCGACCGTCGGCACGCTCATGTGGACGGTACAGCCGGCTGCGGCTGTGAGATCGCGGAGCCGGTCTATGTCGCGCACCACCATGGGGCCTTTTGTGACGATGCCGATCGGCGTGCGTCCACGAGTGAAGGCGGCGATCGCGCCGCGCGTCAGCTTGTAGTGTCCTTCAATCGGCTGGTACGGATCGGTCGCCGTGCCGACCGCGACGAGCTCTCGGGTCCACGACGGACGATCGAGCTCCCGCGTGAGCACCTCCACGAGATTGTGCTTGACGAGAATCACCGATGCGAACTCGTCGTCGGTGTTCATCTCGAACTGAACGTGGTAGCGACGCGCGAAGCAGTAATGACATCCGTGAGTGCAGCCGCGATAGGCATTCACCGTCCAATTGAAGGGCATCCCTTCCACGCGATTCAACGCCGACTTGCAGGTCACCTCCTGATAGCGCGCCTGGTCCGCGCGGCGATCCGACTCCGTCAGCGCCGCGGTTCCACCTTCCTTGACGGTCCGCGCGATGTCGCGGGTCGTGGGCCGCCGCGTTCCCAAATCAAACAACAAGGGGGCCGTGGACATTCGCTCTTTGTTCGCCTATCATCCAGCCGTATCGGACCGGTGTCAAGCGCTGCAGTAGCATGGCCGTCGTGTCCGTCACCGATCAGATATTGCGTGCGATCGATGAGCAGCGTCCGGCCATGCAGGAGCTGCTGGCGTCGCTCGTCGCGATCCCATCAGAGAATCCGCCCGCACAGGGTTATCGACCCTGCGTTGCGCGATTGGAGTCTGCGCTCGTGCAGCTCGGGTTGAGGTACGAACGCATCGAGATTCCATCAGCGTCTGATGACCCACGCGTTGTGCTTCGAGCGTGGCTCGGCCAGTCGGGACCCGTCCTGCACTTTCACGGTCACTACGATGTCGTGCCCGCGATCACGCGCGACCAGTTCGAAGCGCACATCGAGGGCGACGCGATGTTCGGCCGTGGCAGTTCGGACATGAAGAGCGGCCTGGTGTCGATGCTCTACGCCGCGCAGGCATTAAAGACCGCCGGCGCCAGGTTGAACGGACGGATAGCGCTTCTCTTCGTGCCGGACGAGGAAACCGGCGGCACGTACGGATCGGCGGCGCTGGCGGCACGAGGCGAGCTTGGGAATGAAGGCGTCGGGATGCTGCTGCCCGAACCCACGAGTGGAGTCGTATGGAATGCCAATCGCGGCGCGATCACGCTCGAGGTGACAGTCGTCGGGAAGGCGGCTCACGTCGGCCTGGCGCGCCATGGGGTCAACGCGGTCGAGCGCGCCATGCCGCTTCTGACGCGGCTGTTCGCTGCTTCACGGTCGCTGGATCAGCATCACGATTCAGTACTGCTGGTCGGCGGCCGCGTCGATGCCGGCTCGAACTTCAACGTCGTGCCGAGCCGCTGCTCGTTCACGATCGACCGTCGCCTCAATCCCGGCGAAGACTTCGACGCGGAGAAGTGCCGCCTCTTCGACGAGATCGATCGGGCACGGGCAGAGGGTGCCGAAATCGACGTGCGGATCCTTCAGGAGGGTCGATCGGCATCGACATCGTCCGACACGCCGCTGGCGCGCTCGCTGGCGGCGTCGATCGCCGAGATCACGGGCGAGCCGCCGACTTTCGAGATGTGCCCGGGCCTCCTCGAGATCCGTTTCTACGCCGATCGCGGTGTGCCGGCGCTCGCATACGGTCCCGGGATCCTCGCCGTGTCGCACGGCCCACAGGAATTCGTGAGAGTCAGCCGGATGGTCGAGTGCGCGAAGGTGTACGCGCTAACGGCGCTGCGCGTGCTGGGTTAGAGCGCCGCGCCAGTATTCCAGCAGGTCGTCGAGCGTCTGCTCCAACGGAATCGTCGTCGCCCAGCCCAGCTCGTCGCGCAGGCGCGACGGATTGCCGACGACGAGCGGCAGGTCGTTGGGTCTGAGGCGTGCCTGGTCGACGCGGACGCGCAGCGGCACACGCGCCCTGGAGATCAGACGATTCAACAGCTCTTCGACGCTCACGGCGCGACCCGAGCAGATGTTGTAGGCGCGCCCGGTCTGGCCGCGTTCGAGGACGGCCCGGTACGCGCGCACCGTGTCGCGCACGTCGGTCACGTCGCGCCGAGCATCGAGGTTGCCCACCAGGATTTCCGGCTCGCGATGACCGGTCTCGATCTCGGCGATCTGTCGCGCGAATCCGGACGCCGAAAACGACGGATCCTGCCGCGGTCCGATATGGTTGAAAGCCCTCGCGATGCGCGCGCTGACGCCGTCGATGCGCGCGCGTGCGGCAAGGAATTCCTGCGCGAGCTTGGTGATGCCGTACGGGTTCGACGGCAGCAGCGGCTGATCCTCGGTCAATGGCGCATGCCCGGGCTGGTAGACCATCGCGGAACTCGGCACGAGCATCGGGATGGCGAGCGACACCTCGCGCAGCGCCTCGAGCAGGTAGTGCGTGCCTCGAACGTTGACCGCGAGCGCCGCTGCCGTTTCGTCCCACGCGCGTCCCACGTGCGCGGCGCCGGCGCAGTGATAAACGGCGCGCGGCGGCCGCCGGCGGATCGCCGCGGCGACGGCGTGCCGATCGAGCAGATCGACAGGCTCCCAGGTCACGCTCGGCCCGGCAGGAGGCAGAGGCGAGCCGGGCCGAGACCACGCAACGATCGGCGCTCCATCACGAGAGAGCAGATCCAGCAGATGGCTGCCTGCGAAACCAGCCGCGCCAGTTATCAAGATCGGTTGATGGCCTGCCATCAGCGAGGAACGCCCGAGAGGGCGCCGCTGAAAGGCGAGAAGTTCCCAAGGCCGGCCAGCGTGAAGGAGAGGAAGAAGCGATGGTCCGACTGAATCGGCGACAGCGAGCCAACCCCGAAGTTGTAGGTCTGATACTCGAATGCCAGTCCGCAGCATTGTGCGTTGTAAAAGGCAGAGATCCGCTGCTGCAGCAGCGCCGACCGCAGCAGGTCGTAGTTGAACGAGTACACGGATCCGATGCGGTTATCACGCGTGTGAACGTTCGTCTGCCCGTTGATGTAGTGATCCAGGAATCGAGGATCGTTGAAACCCACCAGATC
Source organism: Acidobacteriota bacterium (assembly GCA_046728115.1). Lineage (GTDB taxonomy): Bacteria > Acidobacteriota > Vicinamibacteria > Vicinamibacterales > CAVVIG01 > CAVSWN01. The sequence goes on from JBKPDW010000626.1 coordinate 10,301, forward strand.
CGCGATGAACGCTTTCTTGCTCCAGCCGGCCGTGACCTGCACGCGGTTGGTCCACGAGTACATGCCCTGGGCCGAGATCGTCCTCAGCGCGCCGTAGCGCCCGTCGAACTCTGCCCGGACAGTCGCGTTGAGGTCGTTGTTGGGCACGGCCCGCACGCTCAGCGCGATGGGAGAAAAATGAGTCGGCGCCTGCTGACCGGTTGTCGTCTGATACTGCCGGTCGTAGACGGCGGCGTTCTGGTTTGTGTAATAGCTCTGTGACACTTCCACGTCGATGATTTCGCGCGACTGGGCCGTCTGTCCGGGAGTGGCGGGGCGCACTTTCGCATAGAAGCGGTTCGTCAGCCCGTAGGTGTACCGCGTGCCGCCGATGTAGGCATCGATGCCATCGTACTGGACGATCTGCCTGAAGTTCTCCACGTCGGACGTGCGCTGGATGTTCAGCGACGGCTCGATCGTGTGCTTGAACTTCTCTGCATAGCCGCTGTCGGGCGTGTCCCAGATCTTGTTGAACACGGGGCCGACAATTTGTGTCTGCAGTGTGTACAGCCGGCGATTCACGTCCTCGTCGAGGACCTTGCCCGTAACGGGGTCCTGGCTCCGAGTGTAAAACGTATCCCGCCAGTTGACCGTCGAGTTGACCGTAAACCACTGCCATTTCTTGAACGGAAATCGGACCTGCGGCGAGACGTCGAACCGGCTCAGACTGGAATCGACGTCACCGGTCAGTGTTCGCGTGTCGCGCAGGAAGTGGGCGTAATCGGTACCGACGGAAAAGTACACGACCGATCCGAGAAGCGGCCGCTCGTTGCGGGACAGCGTGAAGCGCGGCCAGCTACCGGAGAGGACTGAACTCGTCCTGTCGTAGAAGTATTCGCGATGATCCAGTGTGCCGTTCAGCGAGTACGTGCCCCACGCGCCGACGAGATTGCCGCCGAACTGCCGCTGACTTCGCGACAGATCGTAGATGTTCGTGTTGAACGTCTGCGAGGTGACGATGCTCGAGAAATAGTCCACGTTGGCGCGCGCGCGAATCCGGCCGGGCAGCGTCTGGTTCGCGCCGCCGCGCAACTCGTAACTGCGGCCGCCACCCACTTGCACCGTGGATCCATCGGGTTGCGCATAGCTCACTTCGTGCTGATCCAGCAGATAGGTCCGCAGGTTCCCATCGTTGCCCAGGCCGAAGTTGTAGCGGTACTCGCCGCCCACACCCTGACCGGTTTTGGAAAACCAGTCGTACATGACCGTCGCATCCTCGCTTCGATCGATTGCCCAGAAGAATGCATTGTGCAGCGATTGACCGCGAAGCGATGAGGCGCCGTAGGTAGGGATGAGGAACCCGGTCGCTCTGCCATCGCGTTTGGTCGGGTAGTACATGATCGGCAGGTAGAGCATCGGCACGCCCTTCACCGAGAGCACCGCATCCTTCAGCACGGTGTAATGGTCGACGTTCAGGAGCACCGTGTCGGCGTTCAGGTTCCAGCGAGGCGTCGGCTGGACGCAGGTCGTGAAGCCGCCCTTCGTGATCTTGTATTTCTTCGGGCCGACCTTTTCGATCGTGTCGCCGAAGAAATAGACGTACGTTTCCTGATTGGCGACGGGCGGCGCGAACGCGCCTGGCCGCGGAGCCTGTCGCGGCGGCTGGACCGGCGCCACACCCCATGCGGTGTAAAACGTGCCGATCCTCGTTTCGGTATCGAATTCCGTCTTCTCGGCCGAGATGCGGCTGTTGCCCTGCGCGAAGACGACGTTGCCGGTCGCGACGAATTTGTGCTCGTCGCTATAAAACCAGGCATCGTCCGCGAAGATATACACATCGCCGCTCTTGTATTCGACGTGCCCGATATGATGTTGCGTCTTCTGATTGTTGGTCACCTCCTGGTGATCGCTCTTGACGTCATCCACAGGCGGCATGCCAGGCGGCGGCTGTGCGAACATGACCGCGGCGTGCGCGATCGCGGCGATCACGCCACCGGTGATTCGCAAAGATTTCATCATCACGCGGTTCAGGAGTCTTCTCGGAAGACTATCACGGCGCCTCGATCAGCTTCATCACGTCGCCGAGGAGGAAAATCGAACCGGCGACCACAACTCTTCGCGACAAACGCCACGCTGCATCGAGCGCACGCGCAGGCGTGGGCTCGACGACGATCGGAAAGTCGGGAGCGATGCGACGCGCGATGCCCGCGAGCTCATGCGGATCGGCCGATCGCGGCGTCGAGGCTCGCGTCAACACGATCGCGCCCACACGTGGGAGAAGTGCGCTGAACATCTTCGCCGCGTCCTTGTCGCGCATAGCCCCGAAGACGAGCGGCGGACGTGCCTCGACAGGGTGCCAGCCTGACAGGTAGGACGCCAGCGCAGCAGCGCCAGCCGGGTTGTGCGCTGCGTCCATCAGAAGTTCGCGGCCGTCTGCCAGCCGCCACAGCTCGAGCCGGCCAGGCCAGCCGGGGCGGGCGAGGCCCGAGGCGATGGCGTCAACCGGCACGCGCAGGCCGCGCGAACCGAGTTCCTGGAGCACACGCACGGCAACGCCCGCGTTCGCTTTCTGATGGGCGCCGCCCAGCCCCACGAAGAAATCAGCGGCGTCACGCGGAGACGAACGAATCAGCGGGGCCTCGCGTTCGCGAGCAATCTGTTCGATCGCCCGATCCGCTTCGTGCGGCAGTTCTCCGATCACGACCGGGACGCCGGGTTTGATGATGCCAGCTTTTTCGAACGCGATGTCGCGCAGGGTGCGTCCCAGGTAGATCTCGTGATCGAACGCAATCGAGGTGATGGCCCCGACCTCCGGCAACACCACGTTCGTGGCATCCAGTCGACCGCCGAGCCCGACCTCGAGCACGGCGACCTCGACATGGGCACGCCGGAACAATTCGAAGGCTGCGGCCGTCGTGACTTCGAAAAACGTCGGCTGCACTTCGAGGGTCCCGTCGGCGCGCAGATCGTCGACACAGACTCGAATGTCGTCGATGACGGCAGCCAGAGTCCCACGATCGATGGGTCGGCCGCCGATGACGAACCGCTCGGTGAGGTCGACGAGATGGGGGGAGGTGTAGCGTGCCGATCGATGACCGGCGGCCCGCAGCGCGGCCTCGACCATGGCCGTCACCGATCCTTTGCCGTTGGTCCCTGCGACGTGAACCGATCGAAAGGCGCGTTCGGGATGACCGAGCCGGCGGACGATCGCGTTGATGTTGTCGAGGCCGAACTTGATGCCGAACTGCTCGAGGCCGAGGAGGTAGCGGAACGGATCCAATCAGGCTTGCGATCGCAGACCGGCGAGCTCCGATTCCCCGGCCGCTTGCAGCGACGGTGCAGCCGGCTCGCGCCGGCTGCTCGTCGCGCCCATGAACCGCATGGCTCGCGCAATGACGCCCTTCATCTCGCGCCGGTCCACGACCAGGTCGAGCATGCCCTTGTCGAGAAGGAATTCGCTGCGTTGAAATCCTTCCGGCAGCGTCTGGCGGATCGTCTGCTCGATGACCCGCGGTCCGGCGAAGCCGATGAGCGCTTTCGGTTCCGCGATGTTCAGGTCGCCGAGCATCGCGAAGCTGGCCGTCACACCGCCCGTCGTCGGATCGGTGAGGATCGAGATATAGGGCAGCCGCGCCCGGTCGATCCGTGCCAGCGCTCCGGAAATCTTGGCCATCTGCATCAGTGACAGCGCGCCTTCCATCATGCGTGCCCCGCCGGAGCAGCAGACGATCACAATCGGCCGCCGCTCGTCGACAGCCCGTTCGATCGCGCGCGTGATCTTCTCACCCACCACGACGCCCATGCTGCCGCCGATGAACGCGTACTCCATCGCGGCCACGATCGCGTCGATCCCGTCGATGGTGCCGGAGCCAACGATGACCGCGTCCTTGAGACCGGTCGCCTCGCTTCCCGCCTTGAGCCGCGCGCGATACGGCTTGGTATCGGTGAAAACGAGCGGATCGGTCGAGACCAGATCCTTGTCGTGTTCGACCCACTCGCCGTCGAAGAGCATGCGCAGACGGTCGGCGGCTGACATCCGGAAGTGGTGCGCGCACTTCGGACAGACGCCGAGATTGGTGGCCAGATCCTTGTTGTAGATGACCTGCGAGCAATCAGGACACTTGACCCACAGCCCTTCCGGCACGCGGCTGGCCTTGTCCTTGGCCGGCGCCGCCATCGGCTTTCGTGTCTTCTTGAACCACGCCATCACCGCAGCTTAGCACTGAACTGCTACTGCGTCCTGGGAACGTAGTAGCGCGTTCCTGAACCCATCGCGCGGATCTGCTTGATCAGATCGTCGAGCGCTTCGTCGCTGGCGTCCGAATCGAACTGGGACGTCTCGACCACGAGCAGCGGTGTCATGTTGTAGTGGAAAAAGAAGTGATGGTACGCCTCGTTCAGCTCACGCAGATAGTCATCGTCGGGCTGGAGCGCGACCGCTTCGGCGTCCATCCGGCGGCCGTGGACCCGGCGGAGGAGAACGTCGGTCGGCGCCTGGAGATACACCACCAGATCGGGCTGGGGCACCTCGCGTGCGAGCAGTTCGTACAGCCGCTGGTAGATGAACAGCTCGTTGTCGTCCAGGTTCAGGTACGCGAAGATCTTGTCCTTGTCGAAGAGATAGTCGCAGATCGTCATCTGGCTGAACAAATCGGCCTGTCGCAGCGAGGTTTGCTGGCGGTGGCGGTTCAGCAGATAGAACAGTTGGGTCTGCAGCGCTGCGCCGGGTTTGTCCGCGTAGAAGTCCGCGAGGAACGGATTTTCGGCGTCCTCGAGCACCACGGTTGCATCGAGCCGTGTGCCCAGCCGCTCGGCGAGCGCAGTTTTGCCCGCGCCGATGGGACCCTCGATCGCGATGTACCGGAAGAGCAAGCGGGGCCGATGATATCATCGCGACGTGAAGATCGAACGTCTGGAGCTGCGCCTGGTCAAGCTCCCGCTCGTCCACTTCTTCGAAACCAGCTTTGCCCGCGTCTACGACAAACAATTTCTGATCGTCCGCGTCGATGGCGAGGGGGCGACGGGCTACGGCGAATGCGTCGCCGACGTCGATCCGTTCTACAGCGCCGAAACCAATGACACCGCGTGGCACATCATCACGTCGTTCATCGCGCCGCGCGTGCTTGGCGTGGACTTCCGGCATCCACGCGACGTGTTTCCCGCGCTCAAAGCGATCCGCGGCCACAACATGGCGAAGGCCGCCGTAGAGATGGCCGCGTGGGATCTCTACTCGCGCCAGCGCGGCGAGTCGTTGCATACGGTCCTTGGCGGCGTCCGCGAACGCATCGCCTCGGGCGTGTCAGTCGGGATTCAGGACTCGCTCGACGATCTGGCCGCGAAGGTGGAGCAGGAGCTTGCGGCCGGATACCAGCGGATCAAGATCAAGATCAAACCCGGATGGGACGTGGCGGCAGTCGAGGCCATCCGCGAACGTTTCGGCGCGATTCGCCTGATGGTCGACGCCAATGCGGCGTACACGCTCGCAGATGTCGAGCACCTGGCCAGGCTCGACGCGTTCGATCTGATGATGATCGAACAGCCGCTCGACTACGACGACATCTGCGATCACGCCACGCTACAGAGACGCCTGCGAACGCCCATCTGCCTCGACGAATCGATCAAGTCGGTAAACGCCGCGCGGGATGCGCTCGCGCAGGGCGCATGCCGGATCATCAACATCAAGCCCGGCCGTGTCGGCGGCTTCGCGGAATCGATCCGGCTGCACGACCTGTGTGCGGCCAAGGGCGTGCCCGTGTGGCACGGCGGCATGCTGGAATCGGGCATCGGCCGCGCCGCCAACATTCACCTGTCCACGCTGCCAAACTTCTCGCTGCCGGGCGACATCGCAGCGAGCAAGCGCTACTTCGATCCCGATTTGATCGATCCGCCAGTCGAAGTGGCGTCCGACGGAACCATCGCGGTGCCGAGCGGCCCCGGCCTTGGCGTCACCATTCGCCAGGATCGTCTGGATAAAGCGACGGAGCGAAGCATTACGACCTCTGTCCCTGCCCCGACCTCCGTCCCTTCCTCGTTCTGTTTTCCGCGTCCGGGGACGGAGGTTGGCGCAGGGACGGAGGTCGACCACTGAAACCATGCAAATCCTCATCGCCCGAGTCAGTGTGTTGCTGGTCGCCATGACTGCGGCCGCATGTGCGAGCGCGCCGGCGGCGCCGCCGGCGGCGGTCAAGCCGGTGAGCGTCGGCCCGTCATTCGAGCAGAAAATGTCATCGATTCTGCGACTGGAAGATCAACGGATCCTCCGGGACCCGGAGTCGGCGCAACCGCCGCCGCCACCACCGCCGCCGCCTGCAGGCCGCGGCCGGGCCGCGGCCGCGCCGCGTCCGCCGCCGGTTCTCATCAAGTTGTTGTCCGACGAGGACGCCAGGATCCGTCGCCGCGCGGCGCTGGCCATCGGGCACGTCGGTCTCGTCGAAGGCGTGGCTCCACTCGTCGGCGTGCTGTCGGACAGCGATCCGGAAGTACGACAGATGGCAGCGTTCGCGCTGGGTCTGCTCGGCGATGGGAGTGCGCGCGATCCTCTCGTCGCCGCGCTCGCGGACACCTCGCCGCTCGTACAGGCGGGCGCGGCCGAAGCGCTGGGCCTGATCGGCGACGCGGCCAGTGCCGACGCGCTCAGCAGCCACATCGCCAGGATCATCGCATCGGGCGCGTTTACTCAGGCTCCGAGCGACGATGACGATTTCCGGAGGGATACGCCGGCGGGGGCGTTCCGTCTGGCCGTGTACGCGCTTGTGCGGCTGAAAGCATATCCGCAGCTTGCTGCAGCCGTCTTGGATGCGAACGGTCAGCCGCGCGTGCACTGGTGGCCGGTCGCATACGCGCTGCAGCGACTCGAGGACAAGCGTGCCATGCCTGCGCTGGTGACGTTCGCGAAAGACGCCAATCCCTACGCGCGCGCGTTCGCGGCGAAAGGGCTTGGAGCGATCAAGGATCGCGCGGCCCTGCCGGTGCTGATGCCGCTGATGTCGAGCGGGGCGCGAGCCGTACTCGTTGAAACGATCCGCGCGCTCGGCCGCATCGGGGATCCGGCAGCGGCGGATCCGCTCCTGAAGATCCTGAACGACGCCAGCGCGGATCCGCAGGTGCGTCTCGAGGCGGTCACCGCGCTGGGCGAAACCCACGCGCCTCTTTCATCAGGAGTGGTGGAGCGAGTGCTCGATCTGCTGACGGATCCGAATCCGGGGTTGCGGGCCGCCGCACTTCGGGCCGCCTCGACGCTCGATCCCGAGGGGTTCGTCGCGGTCCTCTCGGGGCTGGATCCCGATCCGCACTGGAGCGTCCGCGCGGCGCTCGCGACGACGCTCGGAACGTCGACACCCGATCTGCTGCCGCGGCTGATGGCGATGCTCGACGATTCCGACCAGCGCGTGATTCCGTCGGTGCTCGGAGCGCTCGTGAAGCTGAAAGCGCCGACGGCAGGCGCCCTGCTGATCGAGCGGTTGAAAGCCGACGACCCTGTGATCCGCACGGCGGCGGCTCGAGGTCTCGGCGAATTGAAGCCGGCGGGTGGTTCGGCCGCCCTTGCCGAGGCGTACCAATTCGGCCAGCGGGATTCGACCTACACGGCTCGCGCCGCCGCGCTGGCGGCGCTGACGCAGTACGGCGCCGCCGACGCGATGCCGGTGCTCAAGAGCGCGTTTGCCGACAAGGACTGGGCCGTTCGCGTGCGCGCCGCGCAACTGGTCAAGCAGCTCGATCCGGCCTCGGCGGCCGATGCCGACGCACAAATCCGGCCGGCGCCGACCAATCTTGCTCCGGACGCCTATCAATCGCCGCGCCTGGTCAGTCCGACAGTGTCCACGCAGGTGTATCTCGACACCGACCGAGGGACGATTCAGATCGAACTGGCCGTCGTCGACGCACCGTTGACGGCGGACAACTTCGTCACGCTGGCGCGCAAGGGCTATTTCAACGGCCTCAGCGTCCATCGCGTCGTGCCCGATTTCGTCGTACAGGACGGCGATCCGCGCGGCGACGGCGAAGGCGGTCCCGGCTACACCATCCGCGACGAGCTCAGCGAACGTCCGTATTTGCGCGGTACGGTCGGCATGGCGCTGGATCCCTGGCCCGACACCGGCGGCAGTCAGTACTTCATCACGCACTCGCCGCAGCCGCATCTCGATGCGAAGTACACCGTCTTTGGGCGTGTGATTACCGGCATGGACGTGGTCGATCAGATTCAGCAATGGGATGTGATCCGCCGCGTCAGGATCTGGGATGGCGAGACGATGACGACAGCGGTGAGAGAATAGGGATCAGAGGTTAGCGGCCGGGGATTCGCGATTGGTGATCGGAGATCGAGGACTGCGATTAGAGGATCACGCGGCACAAATGGAAAAGGGGGCGACTGCCGCCCCCTTTTAACTGCGGGCGAGGTCAGCTTACCGTTTCTTGCCGGCCTTCTTTTTCCCGCCCTTGGCTTTCTTCGCCATTGTTCTTTATCCCCCCCTTCACGTGGGATGTCGGCGCGAGCGCTCGAGCCATCACACGCGGCTGCCGCCTGGCACGCTCACGAGATGTTGAGGCTCACAAGGGATGGCCTGAGTTCGCCACCCTCATACCAGATGTAGATTATGAGCCTGATTCCGATAGTGTCAAGCACAATGTGCAGAAAAAGTCAAAAAATTTCGCGCGGTGATCGCGCGCGGGCGCTGCGCACGATCGTCTCGGCGCGCGCGCGCGCGCCGATTGGGATCGTCGGGTTGCGATCGATCACGATCTGCGCTTCGTGCATGGCTTCTTCGGGCGCATCGAGCGCGAGCAGCATGTCGG
>JBKPDW010000627.1:0-9572 GCA_046728115.1 Acidobacteriota bacterium
GTTAGGCGTCTCGTGGGCTCGGAGATGTGTATAAGAGACAGGGGTGAAGTCGCGCATCAGGTTGTCGAGATAGATGGATGGCTCGATACGAATCTGCGGCGATCGAATCGCATACTTCGTCGGAAACGGATGCTCACCGGGTTGAAGGATTTCGCGTCCCGCTGTCAGTCCCTCGTTCAGGTTCGGCCGCCCGGAACTTCCCTCCCCCTGTTGAGTGGACGGCAGGTCGTCGGTGAGCGAGTAGTTGTCCAACCACGACACCCCGTAGTGCGGACCGCATAAGAGCTGCAGCTGTCGATAGGCGATATCAACAGCGCGCCGATATTGCGCATCCCATTCAGGCGTGCGGCGGTCGGTTTCGACCAGGCCCGAGGCCGGTGTGAATCCGGCGAGCGACATGTTCGACGTCACATTCGGTGGAACGGCCGCCGCGTAAATCGTCACGTCGAACCCGCGCCGTTGCAGCTGGCGCGCGCAGGTCAGACCCACCGACCCGCATCCGATCACCGCAGCCTGGCGTGCGGAACCCTCCAGGGCGTACTCGGCCGCCATCAGACCCGTGCCCCAGGCCAGGGACATTCCGGCACCGCCATGTCCGTAGTTGTGAACCAGAAGCTTGTCGTCGAGTTTGTCGGGGCGCAGCACGAAGCCTGCATCGCGGTGCGGACGCAAGCCGACCGTGGTCCGAATGACGCGATCCCACGATGCCTTCACCGGCGCCAGATTCACCGGCGTGTGACGTTGCGCTGCGGGCTGAGCTCCACGGCGATTCGCGCGCGCGGCGCAGGCCTCGACGCTGAAGCCGACGGCGGCCATGCTGCCTACCGTGAGAAAACTGCGACGATTCATCGCTGCCCTCGTGATTCCTGAACACGCCTCTAGAGGCGGTGCCCGCCGGCACGCCGTTCTCGAGCGCGTTCTTCATGGCGCCCACGAACGTGTCGATCTCCTCGAGCGTCGAGTAGACGTTCGGGGTGATCCGCACGCCCTGGTAATCGAACTGCTGGCCGGGATACGCACCCTGCACCATCGCCTGGCCGATGATTCGATACTCGTTCCACAGAAATTCGTTGAGCCTGCGCGCTTCGATCCCATCGCGCCAAATTATATGCGGTTGACGGCCCACGAGTTCGGAGGCTTCAATGGTCGCGCATGACGGCCACCGCAACGATGGTTTCCGGCGATCGGAAGATTCCCCGCATGATCCTGGCGGCGCTGTTCGTGACCGCCCTTGCGGTGGTCGCCTTCGACGATGCGTTCATCGTGGACGACGCGGCTCGGCAGATGCGGTACGACGGACACACCCGCATTCTCGCGCACACTGCGACCGCACCCGATCGCTACCGTGTGCTGGTGCCCTATCTGCTGGAACCGCTCGTCCGCGCGATTGCGCGCTACACGACATACGGCACGGCAATCGACGCCGCGTATGCCGTGTTCTATGTGTGCGGGTTCGTTTGGCTCGTGTGGACACTGTTCTTGTACTTGCGCTTGTGGTTCACCGAGCGGCAGGCGCTCGTCGGGGCGCTCGCGGCCGCGAGCACGCTGCGGCTCACGCTGCAGGAGTACACGCCGTTCTCGGTGCTCGAGCCGGGCTTCTTTGCGATCGGTCTTCTCCTCGCGTTCCGGCAACGGCGCGGATGGCTGGCGCTGCTGGTCGCGATCGCGTCGCTCAATCGGGAAACGGCAGTCTTTCTGCCGGTAGCCTACGCGGTTACCTCGCCAGTCACGAAAAGGACCGTTGCGACGTCCGCCGCGCTGCTCGCGATCTGGGCCGTCGTGGTTCTCGGCGTGCGATACGCCGCCGGCGAGGGCGACCGCATCTGGACGCTCGGGACGATCTGGGCGTGGAACCGCAATCGCGAGCACCTCTGGCTCACCGTCCAGAACGCTACGCTGCTGCTCGGCGCGTTCTGGATCTTCGCCGTGCTGGGATTTCGACGCAGTTCGCCGTTCGTCCGCCGGAGCGTCTGGATGATCCCGCCGTACATGGCGGCTGTCCTCCTCTGGGGTGTCTGGTCCGAAGTCCGTTTGCTGACGCCGCTCTATCCAGTCGTATTCTCGCTGGCGCTTTCCTACCTGTTTCGTGCCCCATCGTCCGGCGGCGTCCTGCCGGTCGAGCGACGCGCCGTGATTGCGGCCATCCTGGTAACTGCCGCCGGCGTCAACGCCTACCATTACAGCTTTCTCGTGCCGCGCGCGGCTGAACGCATCGCCACTCACGAAGCGGTCGTGCACCATGCCGCCGCGGCGCCCGAGCGGTTTCGCGTGTTGGTTCCATACGCGGTCGAGGCCGTGGCGCGGCCGGCCTCGATGCTCATGCCGTACCAGAAATCGATCAGCCGCGTATATGCGGCGTATTACCTTCTGGCGCTCACGGCGTTGCTGTTGGCCTGCTTCGCCTACTTCACGCGGTGGTACCCACGAGACACGGCGTTGATTGGCGCGCTGCTCGTCGCCGACACCGTTCACATCGCGTTGCGGCAAGGGGAGTACATCGGCCAGGTGCCGATCCCGTCCAGCGCGGTGTTCGCACCGCATTCGATCCTGGAACCGACGCTGATCGCGGCAACGCTCATATTCACGGCTCGTGGTCAATGGAAATGGGTGACTGTGGTTGCCGGGATCGCCGCGCTCAACAGCGAAGCTGCGCTGCTCGTCCCGCTGGTGGCTCTCGCAGGCGGCGGCGCGACGAACCGTTCCGTGGCCGCCGCGACAGTAAGCGCGGGAGTCGCTGTCGGCGTCCTGCTGCTAATCAGGCTGATCGTTGGCGGGCCGTGGACATCGATGTCGCTCGATGCCATTTGGCAGATGAATGTAGCGAACCTACCGACCGCTGCCGTGAATGTGCTGCTACTGCTCGGCGGCGCGTGGGTCCTCGCGGTGTTCGGTTATTCGCGCTCTCCGGTTTTCCTGCGCCGCGTTGCGATGGTCGTTCCCGTCTACGCTGCTGTGGTCGGCGTGTGCGGATTCTGGTGGGACGTGCGATTGCTGTTGAGTCTATACCCACTCGTGGTGCCACTCGCGCTCGCGTTCGTCGCCTGAGGCATTTCAGTTAAGATCGCTCGATCCGTGACAACCGAAACGGTCGCTCCAACCCCTGCTCAGCGCCCCTTGCGCAGCGCGATCGTTCTCACCGGCGCGACGCTGCTGCTCATCTCAATCGTGAGAACGGCGTGGCTGAGCGATGACGCCTTCATCACCTTTCGGACGCTGGACAACATTGTTCACGGCTACGGACCGGTGTGGAACGCGGGCGAGCGCGTGCAGAGCTACACGCACCCGTTGTGGGCCGCGCTGTTTCTGCCCGTTTACGCCGTCACGAGAAATCCGTACTGGTCGATTCCGCTGCAATGGCTCCTGACTCTGACTGCAGTCGCGATCGTCGTGCTGCGCGTGGCGGAGACGCAGTACCAGCGCCTCGTCGTGTTCGCCGCGCTGCTCTCGTCGAAGGCGTTCATCGACTTTTCGACCTCGGGTCTCGAGAACCCGCTGGCGTATACGGTGCTGGCGCTGTTCCTCTGGCGCTGGTGGGAGGACCCGGCTGGCGAGAGCCGGATCCGCAGGCTTGCGCTACTCGGCTCGCTGTGCGTGCTCACTCGACCGGATCTCGCCGTACTCGTGTGGCCGGCTGTGGCCGTCGACTCATTGAAGGTCCGGCCCCGCGCAGCATTGCGCTCGATTGCGCTCGGTCTGCTTCCACTGATTGGCTGGGAGCTGTTCTCGCTCGTGTACTACGGTTTTCCAGCGTCGAATACTGCCTACGCGAAGCTGAACACCGGCATTCCCGGCGAGGTTCTGCGCGAACTCGGTGTGAGATATTTCAAACGGACGTTTCGTGGCGATCCGCTCACCCTGCCGGTCATGGCGCTGGCGCCGTTCGCGATTCTCCCGTCGCGCTGGCGGCGGGACTGGCCACTAGCGGTTGGCGTCTGGCTTTTCTGCGCCTATGTCTTGTCGATCGGCGGCGACTTCATGATGAGCCGTTTCTTCACCGCGCCGTTTTTCGTGAGCGTCGCGCTGCTCGCACGCGCACGGTGGCTCCGCGCGCGGCTGCCGGGCGCCATCGCGGCCACCGCATTCGTTGTCATTGGACTCCTCGCCCCCTGGGAGCCGGCGCTGCTGAGCGGCCATGGATATTCGCGGGTCAACAATTTCCTGCACGGCGATGGTTCGCGCGAGCCGCGGGACAAGTACGTCAACCTGACGATTGATGGCGTCACCGACGAGCGCCGCTTCTACGACAACACAACCACTCTGCTCAAGACGCACGGCATCATCACGCACGATTGGGCCGAAGTCGGACGCTTGCTGCGTCAGCAAGGGCGACCGGTCTTCGAATACGGCACGATTGGGTTCACCGGATATTTCGCTGGCCCGGACGTTCACATCATCGATCAGTTCGCGCTCGCCGAACCGCTGCTTGCGCGACTGCCGGCCTGGCGGGTCTCGCGCATCGGCCATTTCCGCCGTGATATACCCGCAGGGTATGAGGAAACCGTCGCCTCCGGCCACAACTGCATCGCGAACCCGGAGATCGCCGCCTATTATGACCGGCTCCATCTGATCATTGCCGGTCCGCTCTGGAGCCAGGAGCGCTTTGCCGCCATCGTCGGGATGCTGTTGGGGCGCTACCCGGCGCCGCACGTCACGCCTGGCGCCTGACCGCATGAGGATCGACGACGGCGGTGTGGGCGTCGCGCGCAGGACCGGAGGGCCCACGCGGCTCGCCGTCGCCTTTGTTGTGGCTCAATCGACCCGCATCGACCGGATACGGACCCTCGCCCGCTATCTGCTGCTGGCCGCCGGACTCCTCTTCGCGGCGATGTACCTCATCGTTGCACTGGCGCGTATCCGCTATCCGTTCGAGCTCGAATGGATGGAGGGCGGCATGGTGGATCACGTGCGAAGAATCCTCGCTGGGCAGCCGATCTACGTGAAGCCGTCGCTGGATTTCGTGTCGTACTTGTACATGCCGCTGTACTACGTGGCGTCCGCCGCCATGGCGCGGATTATCGGTGTCGGATTTCTTCCGCTCCGGCTCGTATCTCTCCTGTCGTCGTTCGCCGTGTTCGCGCTCTTGTTCCTGCTGGTCCAGCGCGAAACCGGTTCAATCGCCGCCGGTGTGCTCGCAGCCTGCCTGTTCGCAGCCACGTACGACAGGACGGGCCGATGGTTCGACCTCGCCAGACTCGATTCCTTTTACCTGCTGTTGCTTCTGGCCACTGTCTTTACGCTGCGGTTTGTCCCGCACGTCCACGGTGCAGCCGCAGCCGGCTTGTTCACGGGCGCGGCGTATCTGACAAAGCAGTCCGCGCTCGTCGCGTGCGTCCCTCTTGCCGTCGCCTGCGCGATCGTCGATGTCAAACGCGCGCTGTGGTATGCAGGTGTGGCGGCGCTGATCGTCGCCGCCAGCACTGTGCTGATCGACCGGATGACATCCGGGTGGTTCAGCTATTACTGCTTCGTCATACCGATCCACCACCCGCATGTCACCGGAGCATGGAAAGACTTCTGGCCGACAGACATGCTGCGGCCGTTCGGCGGTGCGTGCCTGATCGCGGCCGCGTACGTCCCGGTAAGTATCGTCCGGCACGCCAACAGCCGCGATCGGCTTCTCCACGCATTCTTCGGGATGGGACTGATTGCCAGCTCGTGGGCGGTGAGGACCGAAGTGGGCGCCGAAGTGAACAATCTGTTTCCAGCCTACGCGGGCGTTTCAATCCTCGCCGGGATCGTGCTCGGAGACATGCACGCGCTCGCAAGCCAATCGCCCGCGGCCTGGAGTCTCGCAGCCCTCGCCGCCGAGTTGCTCCTGCTGGCACAGTTTGGGCGGCTACGCTACGATCCTCGCCGCCTGATTCCGACGAGCGGCGATCGCGCGGCCGGCGCGGCTGTCGTCGAGCAGATTGCCGCCGTGCCCGGCGAGGTGTTCGTGCCGCACCACGGTTACCTGGCCCGCCTGGCCGGAAAACGCGGCTTCGCGCACACGCTCGCAATGGACAACGTCTTCCTCGACGATGCGGGCAGCACGAAACGAGACCTCGAGCAGGAGATGTCGCAGGCGATAGCCGGCAGACGGTTCGCCGCTGTGCTGCTGGAATCGGATCGCCGGTATGCCGATCGGATCACCGCCGAGTATCCGCAATGCCGGCGTCTGTTCGATCGCACGGACGTCTTCTGGCCGGTCGCCGGCGCGGGGCTTCGTCCCGAGTGGCTCTGCGTTCCGCGGCGCTGAAGACCGCTACCGCGTCGACAACTCCTTCACCTTCATGTTCGCGAGCGCAAACGCCCATTGATCTGCGAGTTCGGCGATGCGCTTGTCGGTGGGCCGGTATCCGTGCGACGCCTGCGTCTCGACGCGAATCAGCACCGCCCTGTCGCACGCCTGCGCGCCCTGCAGCGTCGCGGTGAACTTGAAGGAATGGCTCGGCACGACGCGGTCGTCGTGGTCGGCCGTTGTCACGAGCGTTGCCGGATAGCACGTGCCCGGCTTGATGTTGTGCAGCGGCGAGTACTTGACGAGATACGCGAAGTCCTTCGCATTTTCCGCTGAGCCGTATTCGGTCGCCCATGCCGAACCGCCACTGAACTGGTGATAGCGGAGCATGTCCATGACACCGACAGCCGGGAGCGCGACGGCAAAAAGATCCGGCCGCTGCTCCATCACGGCGCCAACCAGAAGGCCGCCATTCGAGCCACCCAGGATGCCCAGCGTTGGTGCCGCCGCGTACCGTTCCTTGATCAAGTACTCGGCTGCGGCGATGAAATCGTCGAAGACGTGCTGCTTCTGCTCGAACATGCCGGCCTGATGCCACGCTTCGCCGTATTCGCTCCCGCCCCGCATGTTGGCGGTCGCCCACACGCCGCCACGTTCCAGCCAGGCCGGCACATCGCTCCGAAACGTCGGCAGCGTCGCGATGTCGAAGCCGCCATAGCCGTACAGCATCGTCGGATTCGTACCGTCCTTCTTCAAATCCTTGCGATGCGTGATGAAGAGTGGCACGCGCGTCCCGTCCTTCGACGTGGCGAAGACACGCTCGGTCGTGTAAAGCGCGGGATCGAAGGTCAATTTCGGCGTCTCGAAGGGCGTGCTCTGCCCAGTGGCGACGTCGAACCGAAACACGGTACTCGGATAGAGCGGCGACGTGAACGAATAGAACACGTCGTCTCGATCGAAGCGCCCTCGCGGACCGTTGATGGCGCCGAGTCCCGGAGGGGTGATGCGGCCGGCTGCGGTCCCGTCGAGATTGTAGAACGTGACTTCGCTCGCGACGTCGACCAGCGCGTTCACAGCGAGCTTGCCGGCGATGAGTCGCGCCGATTCAATCACGTTCTTCGATTCCGCCACGATGGTCTTCCAGTTGGACACGTCCGCCTGATCGATCGGAACGGCGACCACCTTGCCGTTTGGCGCATCGCGATCCGTGCGCATGTACAGCAGGCCGTTCACGACGCCGAGCGGTTCGTACGCTGCGGTATGACCGGCATAGAGCGCACCGACGGGCGCGTCGATCTTCGGCGAAAGCGGATTGCCAAGATCTTTTGCGAACAATTCGTTCTTGTTGCTCGTGCCTTTGTTCGTTACGAACCACACGTAGCGGCCGGTTTCGTCGACATCCACGTCGATGAACAACATCGGTTCATCAGGGCGTTCGTACACCAGCCGGTCGGCCGACTGATTCGTGTTGAGCAGGTGGTAATAGATCTTCTTGTCCTTCACGGCCGCTTCCAGCGTCTTGCCTGCGGGAGGCTCCGGATAACGGCCGTAGAAGAATCCTCTGCCGTCCTTCGTCCAGGCGATGCCGCTGAACTTCACCCATCGGATCACATCGGGCAGCTGTTTTCCGCTCGCCAATTCGCGCACGTAATATGTCGACCAATCAGATCCGCCTTCCGACTGGCCGTACGCGAAATGCTGACCGTCGGGCGCGGGCTCGAAGCTGGAAAGCGCGACCGATCCATCAGGCGACAACTGATTCGGATCGACGACGACCGTTTCGGGTCCTGTCAGCGTTTCTTTCGTAAAGACTACCGATTGCCGCTGCAATCCGGTGTTGCGCAAGTAGAACCAATGGCGGCCTTGAAAATACGGGATGGTGATTCGCGGATAGTTGTACAGCTCGGTGATGCGCTTCTTGAGCGCATCGCGCATCGGCAGCGAGTCGAGGTACTTGAACGTCACCGCGTTCTCCGCGTCGATCCACGTCTTGACCTCCGGCGCGTTCAGGTCCTCCATCCAGCGGTAGGGGTCCGCGATCCTTGTGCCGAAGTAATCGTCCACCACATCGCCCTTGTGAGGCTGCGGATATTTCAGCGGCGACTGCCCGAGCAGCATCGCCTCGGCCAGGACAAGTGCGAGAACCGTGCGAAACACGCGTCCATGACAATTCATCTCAATCTCCGCTTGTATTTTATTCGCCCTTGCACTCGATTCCAGGACGATACTACCGTCGTCGTTCTTCGTCCGACGGCACGGCACGTCGTTCGCAACTGGTCGATTCAGCCCGTTTGTGGGTCGATCGCTGCACACAAGGAGACCAGCTGACTTAGAATTCGGGCAGATGCGGACCCGTGCGCGCGCGCTCGTCTTTCTTCTCTTGCTGGCGCCGCTTGCAGCGGCTGGATTGCCCACGCCAGAATCGGTCTTCGGCTTCAAACCCGGCGCCGACTACAAGCTCGCGACATACGATCAGTCAGTCGACTACTTCAAGAAACTCGCGGCCGTCAGCAAGTACATCAGGCTTTTCGAAGCCGGCAAAACAACGCAGGGACGGCCGATGTACTTCGCGCTGGTTTCGTCGCCCGTCAATCTCTCGAAGATCGATCGGTATCGAGAGATCGCGCGCCGGCTGGCGCACCCGCAAGGCCTGAGCGAAACCGAGGCACGACAACTGGCGCACGAAGGCAAGGCCTTCGTTCACATAGACGGCGGGTTGCATTCGACCGAGGTCGCGGGCCCTCAACACACGCCGCAACTCTTGTACGACCTGGTGAGCCGTGCGAGCGATGCCGACATCAAAGCGATCCTCGACAACGTGGTCGTCATGTTGTGGCCTACGATCAATCCGGACGGTCAGCAGATGGTGGCCGAGTGGTACATGCAGAATGTCGGCACGCCGTACGAATTGTCCGCTCTGCCGCGCCTGTACCAGGAATACGTCGGCCACGACAACAACCGCGATGCGTACATGCTCAACATGATCGAGTCGCGCGTGCTCGAACACACATGGCGGCAATGGGAACCCCAAATCATTTACGTGCACCATCAGTCCGGACCGTTTCCGATGCGCATCTGGCTTCCGCCGTTTTCGGAACCGGTCGGTTCCGACGCGCCGTTCATCATGTCCCGCGAAGTCAACATGATCGGGATGGCGATTGCACAGGGACTGGAGGAACGCGGTCAGCCGGGTGCGACACATATGGGCACAGCGTTCGATGCGTGGTATCCCGGCTACGTAGACTACGCGCCGAACTTCAAGAACATCGCGGCGTTCTGGACCGAAACCGCTCTCTATCAGTACGCCACGCCGCACCAGTACTCGATCGACGATTTTCCACCCAATATGCGC
>JBKPDW010000628.1:0-6724 GCA_046728115.1 Acidobacteriota bacterium
GCTGAGCAGTGGCCGCAGGGCGGCCACTGCATCGAAACCCTGGTGTGGAAACACCGCCTGATGAACGGCATCCCAACGCCAGTGCGTCATGTCGCTGCCGAGCCGCCTGACAAGATCAGTCAGGCCCGTGTGCAGCGCGTCGGTAACGGCATCGTCGCACGTCTCGTGCTCGGCGGTCGCGACGTTCTCGCACCATGGCGAATCGTTCGTGGCGAGCGTCTTCAACACGAAACGGGTGACAAAGGAGAACCGTCCTTTGTAGTCGTCGAGCGCGATCGGACCGAGATCATCGCCGGCGATGGTTGGCGCGAGCTGGTAGAACCATGCCGCGAAAATCGCCGCCGCGGCGCTTGCGCCAGTAGCGTCGAAATTCCACGCCTTCAACAGATCGAGAGCGCGTCGATCGAAGCCTTCTCGAGGGTGCGAGCGGGCGAGAAGAGCAGGAAGCAGCACCTTCGCATGCAGCGACAGCGTATCCGCCTGGATGCGCGCAAAATCGTCTGGCGTAAATCCCGGCTCACCAGCCTTGCCCGCCCGGCGCGCCCTGCCTGCCTGCAGCAGTTCTGAAATCCGCTGTGCGCGGTACGGCTCGGGCCACTCGAGCCCCAGGTGATAGCGATAGGTCCGCGGCTCAGGGCGATGGTTCGCGGTGACGATGACGTGATCCGGCGGGTCGTAGAGATGAGGGAGTTCGTCGAACGGAATCCATCCGGTCCATTCGTTGTTTCCGGTCCACCCGTCCGCCGGTCTGGAGCCATCGCCGCTGGCGCGAATCGGAATGTGGCCGGGCGCATAGTATCCAATGTGGCCGTTGACGTCGGCGTAGACGAAGTTCTGTGACGGCACCACGAAGTCGCGCAGCGCGCTCGTGAACTGTTCCCAGCTGCGAGCTTCGTTCAGCCTGAGAAACGACGACAGGGTGGAATCGTCGGCATCGAGTGCTGTCCACCGGAACGCCAAGGCCTCGCGCGGCGGCGGCTTGAGGTGCCCTGGTGGAGGCGGCGTGGCGTTGATCGCATCCGACACGAGCGGGCCGTGTCGCGTCACCCGCACATCGAGCCGCAAATCGTCGGCGCCCTTGACGCGAATCGTTTCGGGCACGATGGTCATCGGTTCCATCGCGCCACGGAATTCGGCAAGCTTTCCGGTATCGTCCAGGTGCTCGCGATACAAGTCCTCGACATCGGCCGCAACGTTGGTCGCGCCCCAGGCGATGAAACGGTTGCGCCCGAGCGCCACGGCCGGCGCACCGGGAAGGGTCGCGCCGATGATCTCGAAGTCGCCGCCGGCTACGTGGGCGAGATACCACGTAGACGGCAATCGCGTGCCGAGATGCGGATCGTTGGCCAGCAACGGCTTGCCGCTGGCGGTGAGCGTGCCGTCGACGACCCAGTTGTTCGATCCAAGGGCTTCGCTTCTCATCCCGCCGAGCAGGAAATCGCGAACCGAGGGCAATCCCTGCGACAAACTCTCCACCACGGAGGACACGGTGGACACCGAGGAAAAGTTATGCCGATCATCTTTGCTTGCCGCCGGGCCGTGCGACTCCGACCGAAAACCCGGTGAAGAGCGGCTGATGGATTTTTCCTCCGTGTCCCCTGTGTCCTCTGTGGTGGGCACTATGCTCAGGCCATCGACTGCATACGCCGGCATCAGCTGCGCCATGCGCTGTTCGCCGACGGCCCGGACGAGATCGTCACGCAGCAGCTCGAACGAGTAGTTCGCGCTCAGATCCCAGGCCATCATCTTGACCCAGACGATCACGTCCGGTCCGCTCCACGGCTCGGGCTCGAAGCGGAGCAACGAGAACTCGGGAGGCAGTGCCGTGCCATGATGCGTCGCGATGAACGCGTTCACGCCCGCTATGTACGCGTTGATCTGTTGCTTCGCCCCATCAGGTGTCTGTGCCCATGCGGCGCGAGCCGCGCGCCCGAAGCCGACGGTGCGGAGGAAGCGATCCTGAGGAATTGTGGCTTTCCCGAAGATCTCTGACAGCCGCCCGTTGCCGATGCGGCGCTGAAATTCCATCTGCCAGAGTCGATCCTGCGCGTGCACGTACCCCAGTCCAAACAGCGCGTCAGCCTTGTTCGACGCGAACACGTGTGGAATCGCGTCGGCATCGCGAACGATTTCAACGGTTGCTGAAATTCCCTGCACCGCGTCAGCGCCCTCGATGACCGGCAGGGATCGTCGCATGAGCAGATAAACGGCGGCCAGGACGACCGCTACGAGCAGCAGGATCGCCACGAGCGCTTTCACGAGCCATCGGCGCATATCTGAATCATACAATTGCGGAATGCGGATCGCGGCAGGCGGACTACGGACCGAGGGTCTCAAAGGCGTGTTGGACCGGTTGTACGCGGAGTTCAACTACCCGGCTTCCGCCACCGATCCGATTCACATCGTCCGTCGCTATCAACGTGCTGACGATCGCGAGGTCGTTGGATTCGTCGCGGCCTCGCTGGCGTTCGGCCGCGTCGCGAGCGTGCTGCAGTCGATCGAGCGGGTGCTCGCGGTCATGGGACCGCATCCGGCCGCGTATGTGCGCCGCTTCGATCCAGGCCGCGAGGCGCCGGCGTTTCGGGGCATCGTGCACCGGTGGACGCGTGAGGCGGATCTCGTGGCGCTGCTCTGGCTCGTTCGACAGATGATCGATCGTGCCGGCACGATTGAAGGATTCTTTCTCGAGGGCTCCGATCGCTCGGCGCCGGATGTCACGGCGGCTCTTGATAGCTTTGCCAACCGCGCCATCGCGCTGGATCTCGACGCGGCGTACGGCCGCCGGCGGCGCAAGCACGCTCGCCTCGGCGTGTGCTACTTCTTTCCACGCCCGTCCGCCGGCTCGGGGTGCAAACGTCTGAATCTCTTCCTGCGCTGGATGGTACGCCGCGATGCCCTCGATCTCGGCGTCTGGACACAAGTGACGCCCGCGAAGCTCATCGTGCCTCTGGATACGCATGTGATTCGTGTCGGCCGATGCCTTGGACTCACCACCTACAGGAATCCCGGCTGGCGGATGGCACACCAAATCACCAGGTCGCTCCGAGAGCTGGATCAAGATGACCCGGTCAAGTACGACTTCGCGCTGTGTCACCTGGGCATGATGAACGCGTGCGGTTTCGGCCGCGCAGAGGCCGACGCTCAATGTCCATTGCGTGGCCACTGTGCGCCACGAGTCTGACTTCCACGTCAGACTTTCAGGCTCTTTCCCGTTCGGTCGTTGACGATCCGCTGATACACGGCGGCTGTTCCAGCGACCATGCGCTCGACGGTGAACCGTTCGGTCACGCGAGCGTAGCCGGCGGCGCCGATGCGCGCGCGCATGTCGTCGTCGCCTAGGGCCCTCAGGATTGCGTCCGCCAGCGCACGCGCGTCACGGGGCGGGACGAGCAGTCCGTTGATGCCATCCTCCACGATTTCCGGAATGCCGCCCGCGCGCGTGGCGACGATCGGCCGGCTGCATGCCATGGCATCGAGAAGCGAGGTGCCGAGGCCTTCGGTGACGGAGCTCATGGCGAACAGATCGAAGCCCTTGATACAGCCCAGGACGTCCATCCTGAAGCCGGGCAGCAGCACGTGCTTCTCGAGATGGTGCTCGCGCACCTGCTTCTCGAGGTGCTCACGCAACTCGCCGTCGCCGAGAATGACGAAGCGCGCGTCGGGCATCTGCTGCACGACGAGATGCGCGGCGTCGACCAGGTAGCGCTGACCCTTGTGTGGCACCAGCGCGGCGACATTGCCGACCACCGGTGCGTGGTGCGGGAGCCAGAACGCTTGGTGCACGTCGACCCTGGGCGCCGCCAGCACGTGCTCGACGTCAATGCCTTCGTGGACGGTCACGATTCGATCGGCCGGGACAGCGTCGGCGATCAGCATCTGACGGATGGCCTCGGATGCGGCGATGAAGCAGTCCACCTGGCGATGCTTCCACCGCGAAAACGAGTTGCCCTTGAGGTGGAAGTCGACGCGGCGCGAGGCGATGAGCGCCGGCGGCGTCCCGGTTGAGACGCCCGAGCCCAGTGACAGCGCCAGAGATGCCATGGCGAGTCCGTGCGGATCGTGTGCGTGGATCACGTCGGGCGTCAGCCGCTTGAGCAGACGTGACAAACGCCACGCCGCCGTCAGGTCCATCTCCGCGCGTGGCGCCAGCGGAATCAGCTCCAGTCCTTCGGCGGCACGTTGGCGCAGTTCGCCCGCCGGATGTGCGACGAGCGCCGCGCGATGTCCCATCGAACGCAGCCCGTTGACGGTCAGCAGAACCTGGTTCTGGCCGCCGCGCCACGTGCGGGCTGTGTCGATGTGAAGCGAGAACATGCAGAGGTTCAAGTCTCAAGTCTCAAGTTTCAAGTTTGAGGTCAAGTTTGAGACTTGAGCCTCGAGACTTGAGACTTGCCCGAATGCTCCATCTCCCACAACTTTGCGAACTTCAGCAACACGTAATACGCGTTGAGCGCAGATACGATGAAGCCGGGAATGCCGTCGCGAATTCCGCCGTGCGCGATGTAGTTTCTCAGGAAGGCGAGCCAGGGATGGGCGGCAATCTGAAGCAGACCGGCGCGGCGACCGGCTTCGTGCATCTGCCGCGCGGCGTAGGTCGTATAGCGATCGATTGTTTCCAGATGATCGGAAATGTCGCGATATGCGTAGTGCTGGATCTCGCCACGAAGCTGACCGACAGCACCACGCACCGTGACGGCCTCGTGGACGTATCGGCCGGTCCATTCGGCGGTGCGCCTGTCGTAGAGCCGCAGCTGATAATCGGGATACCAATCGGTCGTGCGCATCCACCGGCCGAGATGCCACGTGACACGCGGGATGCGAAAGCCCGCCTGGGCCGGTGTGCGGGTCAGCAGGCCTTGAATCTCACGCGCCAGATCCGACGTGACCCGCTCGTCAGCGTCCAGCGAGAGAATCCAGTCGTGGCTTGCCGACGCTGCCGCGAAGTTCTTCTGATCAACGTACCCCGGCCACTCCCGCACGATGATTCGGCTCGTGAACCGGCGTGCGATCGCGACCGTGTCGTCGCTGCTCTGTGAGTCGACGACCACGATCTCGTCGGCCCACGCAACGGAGGTCAACGCCGCTTCGATATCCGCCGCCTCGTTTTTGGTGATGATGGTGACCGAAACCTTCGGCACGCGGGGAGTGTAGCAGAGCGTCTTTCGCGGTCGGAGGTCAGGTCGTAGGGATCAGGGAATAGCGATTAGGGGAGTAGGGGTAGGGAATCCCCAACCCCCAATCCCGAGTTCCCAATCCGTCCAGCTACTGCTGCGTCCGCGTGAATCCGAAGTTTGTAACGATCGCGCCGGTGCCGGCCGTGGTGATGGTGCCGCCGCTGCCGATGCCGCCGGGGCCGGTGAGCGGCACATGCTGGACAGCCTCGAAATCGACGAGCGATTTGTTGTAGTCGGAGATCGCCTGGATTTCGGCGGTTCGGGCCACCGATAGGTCGCGCTGCGCCTGGAACACGAAGAACGTCTGGCCCATGCCGGCAGCCATCTTCTTTTCCTCGGCTTCGAGCTTCTTCTCCTGCAGCTCGCGCGATGCCTGCGCCGACGCCACGCGCTGCTGATTGGTCTGAACATTTCGCGCGACGGCGCGAACCTGAGTGGCCACCTGGAGCTCGAGGTTCTTGAGCTGCGTCTGCGCCTGCTCGTACTGCAGCCTCACGCGGGCGAGGTTCGCATGGGCCGTGTTCGTCCCGAGCGGATAGCCGATCGACACGCCGACTGTCCAGTTCGGGTACGCATTCTGGAAAACGTCGCCGAGCACGGATCCGAAACCACGCTGCGCGACGATGGACCGGGAGATCGGCAGGCCCGCTGCGACGGCCGCGAAATCGACCGGGCTCAACTGCGTACCGCCGGCTGCGGTCGTGATGTAGGTTACGTTCGCGTTCAAATCCGGCTTGGTCTGGTTGCTGTAGTACTTGATGTTGATGTCGCCCTGCTCGAGCGTGTTCTTCGCGGAGCGCAGATCGGACCGGATGTCGAGCGCATTACGGACCGCTGCGTCCACATCGATGGCCTGCGCGGCGAAAGCCGGAGCATCGGTCGGCTCGAACGACACGCTCCAGAAATCCGGCGTCGCTGGGTCGAGGATTAGCGCGCGAAGGTTGTCCTGCGCGGTCTTGATCGCGGCTTCCGCGACGATGACGCCCTGTTGGTTGGCGGCGACTTCGGCCTGCGCCTGCACGATATCGATCGGCGCCATCGTGCCGATTTCGACACGCTTGCGGTTGTCGGTCAACGACTGCTGCGCCAGCGCCAGCGACTCCTGTTGTGCCTTCAGGTTGTTGATCGCATAGGATAGATCCCAATAGGCATTCCTCACAGTACGCAGCGTTTGCGTGATGATTCCATCGAGCTGGATGTCGGAGAGTTCGCGCGTCTTCTTGCTGCTGGCAACCTGCTGACGAATCGTATCGATCTCGAAATTGCGGAGGAGTGGCTGCGAGAACTGCAAGTTCAGGTTCGACCCGATCTGCGGGCTGTAGCTATTGAACTGATTCGTCGTCGTGAACCGCGAGCTGTTCCACGTGGCGGAGTAGTTGCTGCCCCAGGGCAGCGTCTGCGCGATCCCCACCGCGGTGTTGAGGTTGTTGTTCGCGATACTGCTGGCGCCGCCGGCCAGCGAGCTCGTCGGCTGCTGCGTCTGCGAGTTTTTCGAGAAGTTCGTCGAAAGATTCGGTGCCCAGAAGGACTTGGCCTGCACGATCCCGACG
>JBKPDW010000629.1:0-12113 GCA_046728115.1 Acidobacteriota bacterium
AATCGGGCGCTCGGCGGCCTCTTGGGTTTCCAGATGCACGTCGGGCCTCCGATGAAAGTGGAGTTCCGGAACGTCTGGCTCAAGAAGCTGTGAGCGACAGGTACCTCGCGTTCGATCTCGGCGCCGAAAGCGGGCGCGCAATGCTCGGCCGGCTGCAATCGGGCGTGCTGAACATCCGGGAAATCCGGCGCTTCGCGAACGAACCGGTGCGACAAAACGGATCGCTGCACTGGGACGTCCTCCGCCTCTGGCACGAGATGGGTCAGGCGCTCGCGCACGCGGCCGACGCGCGGCCGGCGAGCGTCGGCGTCGACGGCTGGGGCGTCGATTTCGCGCTCATCGGCGACCGCGGCAACCTGCTCGAGAATCCGTATCACTATCGCGACGCGCGCAACGAAGGCATGATGGCGGCGGTCTTCGAGCGCGCGAGCCGCGAGCAGATCTACGCGGTCACCGGCATCCAGTTCCTGCAGATCAACACGCTGTTCCAGTTTTACGCGGCGTGCAGTCTCACCCCCGAGGTGGTCGACGAGGCGCGCGCGCTCCTGACCATCCCCGACCTCCTGAATTACTGGCTGACTGGCCGTGTGTGCGCCGAATACACGATTGCGACGACGACGCAGTTCGTCGATGCTCGGACACGGACATGGGCAACGCGTCTGCTCGCGCAGATCGGTCTGCCGTCGCGGGTGCTGCCCGAAATCGTGCAACCGGGCGATGTCATCGGCACCATCCGGGCCGATGCGGCCGCGCTCGCGGGCACAGCCGTAGTCGCGCCAGCCTGCCACGATACCGGTTCCGCGGTGGCGGCGGTGGGCGGCGGCGGCGCCACGGCCTTCATCAGCTCCGGCACCTGGTCGCTGCTGGGCGCGGAAATCGATTCGCCCGTGATCACCGCTAAAGCCCGCGACTTGAATTTCACGAACGAGGGCGGCGTCTGCGGGACGATTCGGCTGCTGAAAAATATCGGTGGCCTCTGGTTGTTGCAAGCGTGCCGCCGGGCATGGGCCGCTGGCGGACACGCAATCGACTACGACACGCTGCTGTCGTCGGCGTCCGACGATCGGCTGTCGTTCGTGTCGCTCATCGATCCGGATTACCACGCGTTTCTGAATCCCCCGGACATGCCGGCCGAGATTGCGCGCTACTGCCGGCGGACTTCGCAGCACGAGCCGTCAGCGCCTGCCGCCTATGCGCGCGCCGTCCTCGAGAGCCTGGCGCTGAAATACCGAGTCGTGCTCGATTCGATGGAGGAAGTGACCGGCCATCGCTTCGACCAGATTCGAATTGTCGGCGGCGGATCGCGCAATCGGCTGCTGAATCAATTCACGGCCGACGCGACTGGCCGGACGGTCCTCGCAGGACCCGTTGAGGCTACGGCACTGGGAAACGTTGCGATGCAGATGCTCGCGACCGGC
The DNA here is from genome assembly GCA_046728115.1 of Acidobacteriota bacterium. GTDB lineage: Bacteria > Acidobacteriota > Vicinamibacteria > Vicinamibacterales > CAVVIG01 > CAVSWN01. The sequence continues at coordinate 1,419 of JBKPDW010000629.1, forward strand.
GCGGTGAGCTCACTGGCCGAAGCCCGAGCGGTCATCGATCGATCGTTTCCGGTCGAGCGGTTCGAGCCGTCGGCGACCGATCGCTGGGACGCGCAGTATCGGCGGTTCCTGGACTACCTGGAGTCCAGCTGTGCGGCGTGACGCGATTGCGACCGGCACGAAGTTTCTGGAAAACCTCTGGAACGACGCCGAGGCCGCGCGCGTCGCGCCCGACCCCTTGAGCCTGCTGCGGTATCGATCGAACGTGCTCGGCGCCGACTTGCGCATCACGAATTTCGGCGGCGGCAATACGAGCTCCAAGTTCGAGCGGCCCGATCCTCTGACTGGCCAACCCGTCCGGGTCCTGGCCGTGAAGGGCAGCGGTGGCGACCTCCGATCGATCGCGAACCACGGGTTTGCCCTCCTGTATCTCGACAAGCTCGAAGCTCTGATCGCGCGATATCGCGGCGAAGCCTACGAAGACGAGATGGTGGGCTTCTACCCGCTTTGCGCATTCGGCGAGAACCGTGTCGCAGCGTCGATCGACACGCCGCTTCATGCGTTCCTCCCCTTCGGCTTCGTCGATCATCTGCATCCCGACTGGGCCATCGCCCTCGCCGCCAGCGCGAACGGCCGGGAGAAGGTCGACGAGTTCAACCGGCGTTTCGGGCGCCAAATCGTCTGGGTGCCCTGGCAGCGGCCGGGATTTGAGCTCGCGCTGATGCTGCGACACGAGGTTGCGGCGCATCCCGGCTGCGACGGAATCGTGCTAGGGAGCCACGGCCTGTTCACTTGGGGCGACAGCGATCGTGATTGCTACGTGAACAGCATCAGGACGATCGATCAGATGGGCGAGTTCGTCGATGATCACGAACGCCTTCGTGGCCGCACACGTTTCGGAGGCAGGGTTGTGACGTCGACCGTCGAGAGGGACACCATCGCGGCGGCGATCCTGCCGCGCTTGCGCGGCGCGTTGTCGTCGGACGCCGCAGCCGACGCTCGAGGTCCATTGGACGGTACGAAGGCGAATCGACGTGTCATCGCGCACTTCGAGCGATCGGAGGAAGCGCTGGAATTCGCGAACAGCGCGTGGGCGGGCGAGTTGTGCCGGCTTGGGACCAGCTGTCCGGACCACTTCTTACGAACGCGGATTTCGCCGATGTTCGTGGCATGGGACCCAGACCATCAGGATCTGACGGAGCTGCAGAAGCGGATCGCGGTCGATCTCACGTCGTATCGCCAGGCGTACGGCACGTATTACGAAGCCCACGCGCAGCCGGATTCGCCCGCCATGCGCGGCTGCAATCCATCGGTCGTCGTCATTCCGGGGCTGGGGGTCTTCGGCTTTGGCAAGGACAAGCGCGAGGCCCGAATTACCACGGAGTTCTTCGTCAACGCCATCCACGTCATGGCAGGCGCCACGGCCCTTGAAGGAGAACGCCCGCCGGCTGTTCTGCCGCAAGCGCGGCGGTCCGAGCAGGCGCCCGATTTCACGAGCTTCCACAACTACGTCGCGCTGCCGCGGTCGGAAGCCTTTCGGATCGAATATTGGGCGCTCGAGGAAGCCAAGCTCCAGCGCATGCCGCCAGAGCGCGAGTTCAGCCGCAAGGTCGTGATGGTCATCGGTGGAGGCAGTGGAATCGGCCGTGAGGTGGCCCTCGAGATCGCAAAGCGGGGCGGGCACATTGTCGTCGCCGACCAGAACGCCGAGGCGGCGGAGGCTACGTGGGGCGACGCGCGGACCGTCTCGTCGCCCGAGATGGGAACCGCGACAGCTCTCGATCTGTCGGACCGAAACAGCATGAGCGCGGCGTTGCGCGCGACGATTCTGCAATTCGGCGGGATCGACGTCATCATCAACACTGCGGCGATCTATCCCACGCCCGAATCGGGATCGGGTTCGCGCGATTCGGCTTGGGCGCGAACGATGCAGGTCAATGTGACGGGTAATTACGTGCTCGCGGATGAAGCGCGTGATGTCTTCGCCGCGCAGAACCTCCCGGCGTCAATCGTGCTGACGAGCTCGGCCAACGCGGTCGTCCCAAAATCCGGCAGCGAGCCTTACGATGTGAGCAAGGCCGCCATCAATCACCTGATTCGGGAGCTGGCGGTCGCATTGGGGCCGCTCGTGCGCGTCAACGGGATTGCGCCCGCGACCGTGATCGCCGGTTCGGCAATGTTTCCGCGCGACCGCGTCATCGGCTCGCTGCAGAAGTACCAGATCGCGTTCGACGAGAACGAGTCGACCGATTCGCTGCGCGGGAAACTCGCCGAGTTCTATGCCCGGCGCACGATCACGCGGCGGCCGATTCTGCCGGAGGACTGCGCACGCGCGATCTGCTGGCTGGCGGGTGATTTCAGCGCGAAGACGACCGGGCACGTGATTCCGGTGGACGGCGGACTGCCCGAAGCGTTCCTGCGATGACCTCCTGATTCCGATTGCACCACGACTGACGACGAAAACGCTCAGGCCGTTGGCCAGCGGGGGTTGCCCATCAAAAACGGTTGAGACCTTTCGCGGTCCACACAGGTGTCGCCTCGGGACGCGTGATGTAGCGGATGAACGCAAGCGCGTGATCCAGATCCGTGGACCTGGCTGACACCGCCGTGGCCATATCGATCCAGGCAGCGAGCTCTCGGGGCAGCGGCCCGACCAGTTCGATCTCCTTATAGGGGAGGATTTCGCAGATCGCCTGCAGCGCCATGTCGCCTTCGCCCCGCGCGAGGGCCTGGCCGCCTTCGCCTCTCGTACTGACCGGACTGTTGACGCCCGCGAACTCCGGCCGCTTGATCACGTTCTGCTCGATGACCCGGGCCACCATGCTGCCGCCGGCAGGATTCGAGCGCATCACGGCCTTGGCGCTCCGCAGTGCGGCCGCCAGTTTCTCGACCGTCGAGATATCGGGATGTGGCACCCCTGCGGGAACCGCCAGGCCCATTTCGGCGCGGCCCAGCGGCGTGAACGTCCCCGGCTTGAGACCGCCGTCAAGCGACAGCGTGCTCATCAGCTCGAATGGAAGCATGATGACGTCGGGCGCCGGCGTGACGGTTTTGATGTCGTTCACGATCCGCCCCATGCCGCTGGACGTCACCGTCACCTTCGTCCCCGTCTCTTTGGTGAACGCCGCCGCGAGATCGAGCAGCCCGGCGTTGTAAACCACGCCCGGGCTGATCACGCGGATCTCCGCGGGAGCCTGTCCCGCCGCATGCGCAGCGGATACGAGAAGCGCGCCGAGGAGGACCGACGCACGAATGGTTCGCATGACGCCAGAGTGTAGACCGACAGCCCAGCGATGCCAAGCAGGGTTGCCGCACTCACGCGATAGTGCTTAACTACTGCCGCGTGTCCATGCGGCGACTCCTCGGCGTGTGCGGCATCCTGGCGGTGTGGCCCGCCATTCTTGCTTCGGCGGGTCTGACCGCAATCGTCGGTGCACGCCTGATCGATGGCACGGGGGCGAGTCCGATGGCCGATTCGGTCGTGATCGTCGACGGCGATCGAATCGTGGCTGCCGGACCTCGCGCGCGCGTCCCAATCCCGCGCGAGGCGACGATCGTCGACGCAGCCGGCAAGATTCTGATGCCGGGCCTCGTCGACGTGCATTGCCACATCAATCAGCCCGCGGATGCGATGCAGCGGTACTGGATCGCGCAGCTGCGGTGGGGCGTCACGACGATGCGTTCGGCGGGAAACGACAAGCCGGAGACGGTGCCGCTCTTCCGCCAGACGCGAGAGGGCGCCTTTCTCGCCCCGCGTGCGTATACGGCCGGCCAGGGCTTCAACGTCAGCGGACCGTATCCGGGCGCGCCGACGTTCAAGCCGGCCACGCCCGAAGACGCGCGAGCGAACGTGCGCAATCTCGAGGCGCAGCGTGTCGACTTCATCAAGATCTGGATGACCGACCCGAAGTTTCCGCCTGACGTCATCGCCGCGATCGTCGACGAGGCGCGCATACAGGGCATCCCGATCGTCGCGCACGTCACCGACGTCGCCAGCCTCCACCAGCTCGCGGACCTCGGCGTCACCGACTTCCTGCATAACCCGATCGATCAGCCCGTGACACCGCAGCTCGTGGCGTACGCGAAATCAAAGCACCTGACGTTTGCCCCGACGCTTGCGAACATCGAGTCGCGGTGGTTCTATTACGAGCATCCGGAGATCTTGCAGATGCCGCGTCTGCAGGACGCGCTCTATCCGCGCGGCAAGCAGATGCTCGGCGACGCCGACCGTAAGGCGCAGACGCTGGCGGCACCGGATCTCGCGCAGCGGAAAACGCGCCTGCGCGAGCAGACCTTCCCCTTCATCAAGGCGATGTTCGACGGCGGCGTTCGTGTAGTCACCGGCACGGATTGCGGCGCCGAGGCGTCGCAGGTGACGCCGTTCGGTCACGCAACGCACCGCGAAATCCAGCTGTTTGTCGAAGCCGGAGTGCCACCGCTTGCGGCGATCCGCGCCGCGACGCTCGATGCCGCGCGCGTGATCACGCGGAGCGAGGACCCGGAGTACGGTTCGATTCGCGCCGGAAAGGCCGCCGACCTCATGCTGCTCGACGCCGACCCGACCGCCGACATCGACAACACGATCAAAATCCACCGCGTCATGCGGGCAGGACGGTGGGTGGAGTGAGGATTTCAGAGTTCAGATGGATCGCAGAACTTTTCTGGTCGGGATTGGTGGTTTGAGTGCAGTTGCGGGCCGCTCGGCGTACGCCGCCTCGCAGACCAAAGTTCCTGCTCCAGCGCCGATGTTCATGTACATCGGCAGCTACACATCCGAGGGTCGCGGTCACGGCGAAGGGATCAGCGTGTACCGCCGCCGCGGCGAGGCGGATGCGTGGTCGCTGATCCAGGTGGTCAAGGACTTCGCCGATCCGTCGTTTCTGACGATCGATCGACAGCGCCGATGTTTGTATTCCGCGCACGGCGACGCCACGCAGGCCACCGCGTATCGGATCGACGCCGCAACTGGCCGGCTGAATGTGATCAATCAGCAGCCGACCCGTGGCACGAACGGCGTGCACGTGGCTGTCGATCCGACGAACCGCTTCCTCGCGCTCGCGAACTACGCGACTGGCACGCTCGTCGTGCTGCCGATCAATCCTGACGGCTCGCTCGCGCCGGTCTCCGACCTGGCGACGATGACCGGTACGCCGGGGCCGCATCGGACCGAGCAGCAGATCTCACATCCCCATCATTGCCCATTCGATCCAAGCGGCCGCTTCATCGTCGTTCCCGACAAGGGATTCGACCGCGTGTTCGTGTACAGGCTCGATGGCTCGAGCGGGAAGCTCATACCTGCCGATCCGCCGTCGGTGGCGACGCGCGCCGGCGCGGCGCCGCGCCACGTCGACTTTCATCCGACGAAGCCGTTCGCGTACGTGATCAACGAGATTGATTCGACGGTGACAACCTACGCGTTCGACGCGGACAAGGGCGGGTTGAAGCCACTCCAGATTCTGCCGACCGCGCCGCCCACGTACACCGGCAACAACACCGGCGCCGAAATCTGGGTGGCGGCATCGGGCCGGTTCGTGTACGGGTCGAATCGCGGCCACGACAGCATCGCGATTTTCGCGATCGACGGCCAGACGGGTATGTTGACCGTCGTCGGCTGGGAACCGACACACGGGCGCACGCCGCGGTACTTCGGGCTCGACCCGTCAGGGACGCACGTGTACGCGGCGAATCAGAACAGCGATACGGTCGTGATTTTTCGCGCTGACGCGACAACCGGCAGGCTGACGTCGACCGGCGAGGTGATCCGGGCCGGGAGTCCGTCGACGATTGTTTTTCGGTAACCGGCAACCGACGTCACGGCCACGAAAACACGAAACGCAGAGACACGAAATGAACCTTCAAAGGATTTCGCCGAGGACGTCATGAGGCCAACCGCGCTTGCGATCATTTTCCTCGCACTACGGCCTTTGTCTGCAGCGCCGCCGCAGTCGACCACAGCGCCGCCACAGACTGCGTGGGGCGATCCTGATTTCAGCGGCCTCTGGAACTACGCGACGATGACGCCGCTCGAGCGCCCGCGCGCGTTCGCCGACAAAGCGATGCTGTCGGCCGAGGAAGCGAGCGCGTACGAGCGGCAGACGAACGAGCGCCAGGCGGCCACCAACAACACCGCCGGGCCCGACTGGTGGGACCCCGGCACGCGCGCGCTGACGGGCCGAAGGACGTCGTTGATCGTCGACCCCGCAAACGGACGGCTGCCGCCGCTGACGCCCGACGCCGAAAAACAGGCCGCCGCCCGCGCGCAGGCACAGCGCCGCGGCCCGGAAGAAGGGCCCGAGGATCTCGGGTTGAACGTGCGGTGCCTCAACTGGTCGACTGCCGGTCCGCCGATGCTGCCCGGTGTCTACAACAACAACGTCCAGTTCGTGCAGACCCGCGACTACGTGGTGATCGTCAACGAAATGATTCATGACGCACGCATCGTGCCGATGGACGGGCATCCCCACGGCCCGATGCGGCGGTGGATGGGCGACTCGCGCGGCCGCTGGGAGGGCGCGTCGCTGGTCGTCGACACTGTCGGTTTCACCGACAAGACGCGATTTCGCGGCGCAGACGATCGCCTGCATATCGTCGAGCGCTTCACGCGTATCGATGCGGATACGATCGAGTATCGGTTCACGGTCGACGATCCGACTATCTGGTCTGCGCCGTGGACGGCGATGTTTCCGCTGCACAAGACGGCGGGGCTGATGTACGAGTACGCGTGTCACGAAGGCAATTTCCGCAGCATCGAGGGCATCCTGCGCGGGGCTCGAACGCAGGACCCCCGTTGAGAGAATCGCGGGCGCCGAAGGCGCGGTGCTTCCGGGCAAGCGCTGCCGCTACGTTGTTTCGTTGCGGCTCGCGCTTCAGCTGATTGGAAAATTCGACGCGCAGCAAGACAGATATGACACCCTCATCCAACCGATCCGAGACTGATCGCCGATGAACGTGCGGCTACCCGCTGAAACAGTGTTGCCGCGCGATCTGTCATCCCGTACGAGTCTCACCGGACTTCCTCCAGAGCTCCTCGCCCAGTCAGCGCGGCGACTTCGCATCCTGGCACTGCAGTACGCCTTTGTCTTCTTCATGAGCGATCCGCTGCTGGCGATCCTCTTCCCTGACCAACGAGCGGCATTTGTGGCAAGCGCTCTCCGGTGGGCGCCCTCAGCCGCTTCGATAACGACCGCGCTGGTCGTGACCGCGTTGACGTTCAGCCGACGCATGGACGTCGGGACCGTGCTCGACATCGGCCTGGTCTTCGAGGTCGTTGGCAGTTTCGGGATTGCCGCAGCGCAGTATCTGGACCCGAGTCGGTATGTCCTCGGCCCGCCATGGGTGGGCCTGTCGTGGGTCGCCGTATGGATGATCGGTTTTACGGTTGTTGTCCCAAGCCCACCTCGCAAGGCCCTGACCGCAGCGCTGGCGTCGGCCGTTTCCGTCCCGCTCGTCGCAGGCATTGCGATGGCGGCCGATTTCACGCCGATCCGCTTGTCGCCAGTGCGCTTTTTCTTTGTGCTCGTGGTTCCCTATCTCCTCGTTGTCCTCGTGTCGTATATCGGCGCGCGGATTGTCTACAGCCTCGGAACGGAGCTGAAACGTGCGCAGGAGCTGGGCAGCTACCGTTTGGTCGAACGTCTGAGCCAAGGCGGCATGGGCGAAGTGTGGCGCGCTCGTCACCGCCTACTTGCCCGGCCTGCGGCGATCAAGCTGATTCGACCAGAAATGCTTGGCGGCTCGAGTCTCGATCGGCAGAGCGAACTCCGGGCGAGGTTCGAGCGCGAGGCGCAGGCGACTGCATCGTTGCGTTCGCCCCACACAATCCAGCTGTACGATTTCGGCGTTGCCGAGGACGGCTCGTTCTACTACGTGATGGAGCTGCTCGACGGGTTCGACCTGGAGTCGCTCGTCGATCGGTTCGGTCCCGTCGCGCCGGACCGTGCGGTCAAGCTGTTGCGCCAAGTCTGTCAGTCGCTCGCCGAGGCACACGCGGAAGGGCTCGTCCATCGCGACATCAAGCCAGCAAACGTGTTCGTCTGTCGCTACGGTCGTGAAGTCGATTTCGTGAAAGTTCTGGACTTCGGGCTGGTGAAAGCTGAAGGCGAAGATCGCGCGACGCAGTTGAGTCTCTCGCGAGATTATCACGTCGGCGGAACGCCGGCTTTCATGGCGCCCGAACAGGTGCTCGGTACTGGTCCAATCGACGCGCGTTCGGACGTTTACTCCGTCGGTTGTGTCGCCTACTGGCTTCTCACCGGGCAGCTGGTTTTTGCTGGTCGCACGGCAATGGAAACCATGGTCCAGCACACGCAGGCGAAACCGGTTCCTCCTTCACAGCGGACAGAATTGAAGATTCCCGAGGCGTTGGACGAGGTGGTCTTGGCATGTCTCGAAAAGGATCCAGGTCACCGGCCGGCAACGGCGGAGGCGCTCGCCGCGCGCCTGTGCAGCATCGAGGCGACCGGATCATGGACGCAGGATGACGCTCGCCGATGGTGGGACAGCCACCATCCAAGAGCATTATCTCGCGCGATGGCCAGCAGTTTCTGATGATCAAGGAGCACGGCGCCGAGCGTGCGTTCGAACCAAATCGGCGTCGTGCTCATGGACCGTGGAGCTGAAGCAACGCGTGGCGGTGCGTCGACTGGTTGACGACCGGCGAGCGTCAGGCGCTGCCGATCGGTCGCCCCTGGATGATGTGCACCAGGAACAGCACGATTGCGATGACGAGCAGGACATGCAGCACGCCGCCGACGGTGTAGGCGGTCATGAATCCCAGAACCCAGAGCAGCAGGCAGAAAACGGCGATAAACAGCAGCATATTGCTCACCTCCGCCTCATTCAGAACGAGCACGATTGCTGCCAACTGGCCGAGGCTGACACCTCGACCGTTTCCCTAGCATCGTTGATGAAACGCTCGAACACGCTCCGATCTAACACGTGCGCCCACGCGATATCGTGGTGCGCCCTGGTCATCAGTAGTCGGGTCATCGCGTTAACGTCCGCTCCAACTGCTTTCAGGGCCGCACGATGTTGGGAAAGCGCTAAAGAATCCAGCATCGGCCTCGATGTTGCAGGGCGCGTTCGGTACCGTCAGCGTCGTTGCGACACTCACCAGAGGCTCTCGCTGGCGAGGACATGTGTCTGCGGCAAACGCGAGGTCCCACTCGATAGCAGGAAAAGCGCATATGACAATCAAAAAAGTCACCGATGTCACCGAGCAGGCGCGGCTCAACGAAGCGCGTGAAAAGGGCATACCTTGGAAAAAATGGGGTCCCTACCTCAGCGAGCGCCAGTGGGGCACCGTCCGCGAAGACTACAGCGAGGACGGAAACGCCTGGGACTACTTCACCCACGACCAGTCGCGTTCGCGGGCCTATCGGTGGGGCGAGGACGGGTTGGGAGGTATCTCCGACGATAAGCAGCTTCTGTGCTTCGCGCTGGCCCTCTGGAACGAACGTGATCCCATCTTGAAAGAGCGGTTGTTCGGACTGACGAACAGCGAAGGGAATCACGGCGAGGACGTCAAGGAGTACTACTTCTACATCGACAGCACACCCACGCACTCGTACATGAAGTACCTCTACAAGTATCCGCAAGGGGAATTCCCCTACCGGAACCTTGCGGAGACGAACCGGCAGCGCTCGCGCGAGGAGCTCGAGTACGAACTGATCGATACGGGAGTCTTCGACGACGACCGGTACTTCGACGTGTTCGTGGAATACGCGAAGGCTGGTCCGGAAGACATCCTGATCCGGATTACCGCTCACAACCGGGGATCGGAAGCTGCCGGGCTGCGGATCCTGCCGACGCTGTGGTTCCGGAACACATGGTCCTGGGGCATCGACGACGATCGGAAGCCCGTCCTGCGCGATGCAGGACCGGGCACGATCGACGTCTCGCATCATGAGCTCGGCCAGTACATGCTCCAATGCGATGGGCAGCCGGAACTGCTGTTCACGGAGAACGAGAGCAACACCGAGCGCCTCTGGGGGCAGCCGAGCGCCACGCCGTACGTCAAGGACGCGTTTCATACCTACCTTGTCTCCGGGCGACACGACGCGGTGAATCCTGCCGGCTTCGGCACGAAGGCCGCGGCGCACTACAAGCTCGAGGTGCCAGGGGGTGGCAGCCGCACGCTGCGCCTTCGTCTCGCGTCGGCCAAAGCGATGGACGCATTCAAGGACTTCGAGTCGATGTTCCAACGCCGAATCGACGAAGCGAACGAGTTCTACGACAGGATCACGCCGCAATCGCTGAACGAGGACGAGCGTCGGGTGCATCGTCAGGCGCTGGCCGGCATGCTGTGGGGCAAGCAGTTCTACTACTTCGACCTGGAGCAGTGGTTGAGCGAACACAAAAGCCACCCGCTGCTCGAGTCGGCGCGCCCGGGCGTGCGGAACACCGAGTGGTTTCACATGCTCAATGCCGACGTCATCTCGATGCCGGACAAATGGGAGTATCCGTGGTACGCGGCGTGGGACCTGGCCTTCCACACGGTGTCTCTGGCGCTGGTCGATTTCGATTTCGCCAAGGATCAGCTCCTGCTGATGCTGCGCAACCTCTACTTCCACCCGAACGGTCAGATTCCGGCCTACGAGTGGAACTTCAGCGACGTCAATCCTCCGGTGCACGCCTGGGCGACGCTATTCCTCTACAAGATGGAGCGAACGCTCGGACGTGCCGACCTTCGGTTCCTGGAACGATCGTTTCAGGGCC
>JBKPDW010000630.1:0-8472 GCA_046728115.1 Acidobacteriota bacterium
GGTAGTGGCCGTCACGAGCGGCCGTTATCAGGTTGTTGTCAAGCCCGCCTTGCGAAACCTCCCCGCCGGCCGGTATTCGATTCGTCTCGCCGAAATCCGTCCGGCAACCGCTGCCGACCGCGATATGGAGGAAGCGCGGCAGCTGCTCGCCTCTGTGCCACGGCTGCGGGCCGAGGGAAAGTCCTCGGAGGCCCGGGACCTGACGGAGCGCGCGCTCGCGATCGCTGAGACGGTGCGAGGACCGGAAGACCCGTACGTTGCGGGGCTCGTCGTGGACCTGGGCGACATCGACGTCGACGATCGGAACCATGTCAGTGCAACGTCACTGTACGAGCGGGCCCAGAACGTGTTCGAAGCGAAGCTCGGACCCGAACATCCAGCGACGGCATCTGTCTTGGAGCGCCTGGGGCTGATGTACTGGTACGCGGATCAACGGCCAAGGGCGGAAAGGGTGGCCGAGCGTGCGTTGGAGGTCAGCGAAAAAACGCTCGGTCGCGATCACCCGCAGGTCGCGCGCTGCCTGATCACGCTGGGACTGCTGCGCCACGCCGGGGGCGATTTCGCCCGGGCGGAAGAAATCGATCGCCGCGCGATGGCCATCGTCGAGAAGACATTGGGAGCCGACAGCCTGTTGTACGGTGACGGCCTCAACAACCTGGCAATGGTTCGACACGACAGGAACGATTACGAAGGCGCCGAGGCGCTGTTGAGACGGTCACTGGACATTGAGGAATCGGTGCTGGGTCCGCAGAGTTACAAGGTGTCGATCACCCTGCAGAACCTCGCCATCCTCGCCCGCCAGCGCAAGGACTACGAGAAAGCCGAGGAGTACAACCAGCGCGTTCTGGCTATCAGGCAGCGAATCATCGGACCCGAACATCCGGAGATTGCGCCGATCCTGAACAACCTCGCGCTGGTCTATCGCGACAAGGGCGACATCGCGAAATCGCTCGAGATGCACTTCCGGGCGCTGCGGATCTGGGAGGAGTCCTCCGGGCCCTACAGCAGAGGCACGTTCACCTCCCTTGGCAACATCGCCAGAACGTACGCGGCGATGGGTGATACGGCGCATGCGATCGAATTTCAACGGCGCACCGACGCCGTAGTCGAGGCCCAGCTCGCGCTGAACCTGGCGATCGGCTCGGAGCGCCAGCGGCTGGCGTTCGTGGACTCGATCTCGGACCGGACCGACCGGACCGTTTCCCTGAATCTCGACCTTGCGCCCAAAGATCCGGACGCGAACACGTTGGCCGCTCTCGTTCTGCTTCAGCGCAAAGGCCGCGTGCTCGACGCGATGACCGACGCGATCGCGACGTTGCGACAGCGGAGCGCCGATGGCGCCGAGCGCGGACTGCTGGATCAATTGGGCACGACGAAGACGCGGCTGGCGCGTGTCGCTCTGAACCGGCCGCAGGACATGGCCCCGCGCGAACAGCAGCAGCTGATCAAAGACCTGGAGGAGCAAAAAGAGAAGCTCGAAGCCGAGATCAGCGACTACAACGCCGAATTTCGCGCCGGCTCGCAGCCCGTGACGCTCGCAGGCGTGCAAGCCGCCATTCCAGACCGCGCGGCGCTGGTGGAATTCGCCGTCTTCCACCCATTCGATCCGAAGGCGTCGACCAACAACGAAGCCTACGGGTCGCCCCATTACGCGGCGTACGTCATCCGGCGCGGAACGTCGCCGCACGGAAAGGATCTGGGTCCGGCCTTACCGATTGACGGCGCGATTGACGCGCTTCGTCAGGCCCTGCGGGATCCTAGGCGCGGCGACGTCAGGGAGAGCGCGCGCACCCTCGATGAGATGGTATTGGCCCCGATACGCGAGATGGTGGGCGGCGCGACGCGGCTGCTCGTCTCGCCGGACGGGGCGCTCAATCTCATTCCGTTCGAAGCGCTCGTGGACAAGCAGGGCCGCTATGCCGTCGAGCGCTACTCGATCAGCTATCTGACCAGCGGTCGGGATTTGCTGCGGATGCAGGTGGCTCGGGCAAGCCGAAGCGGCCCGATCGTCGTCGCCGATCCGCTGTTCGGCGACCCGGGGCCGCCCGACGCGACGCCGATCGCCCGGAAGCCGGCGATAGCGGGATCGTCCGCGCGCCGCAGTGTGACGATCGCGCCCGATCTGACGACCATGTATTTCGCGCCGCTGGCGGGGACTGTCGACGAAGCGCGCGCGATTAAGGCCCTGTTCCCTGACGCGCACGTGCTCAGCCGCCAGCAGGCAACCAAGTCGGCGCTGATACGGGTGGATGCACCACGTATTCTCCACATCGCCACGCATGGCTTCTTTCTGCAGGATCCTGCTGTTCCAGCCGCAGCACCGGCGTCGACGGCCGACGGTACCCGTGCCATCAGTGCGAGCGCAAAGATTGCCAATCCGTTGCTGAGGTCCGGGCTGGCCCTCAGCGGCGCGAATCGGACGAAGGGCGCGACCGACGACGGCATCCTGACGGCGCTCGAGGCGTCCAACCTGAATCTGTGGGGCACCAAACTGGTGACGCTCTCGGCCTGTGACACGGGTGTCGGTGAAATCCGGAACGGCGAAGGCGTGTATGGCCTGCGGCGCGCGTTCGTCCTGGCCGGCGCCGAAACGCTGGTGATGAGCCTGTGGCCCGTGAGCGACGTCGTGACGCTCGAGATGATGACCGCGTATTACACCGGGTTGCGAGACGGCCGCGGCCGCGGTGACGCGCTGCGGCAGGCGCAGCTCGCGATGCTCACCCGCAAGAACCGCCAACACCCTTTCTATTGGGCGAGCTTCATCCAGGCCGGCGAGTGGGCCAATCTCGACGGGCAGCGCTAGCGCCGCCCTGGGCACTGAAACGTTTTTCCCTTCTTGCCTTATCACGGTGCGGGGCTGGACTCGCGCCACCTATCCGGCGAGTTCGAATGCGCGTGAGACTCGAACGACGACTCACCCACATCAGCACCCGATAGTCAGGCATCACGGAGGGACCATGCCGAAGCGATCCTTTTCGGTCGTTGCAGTCGTGTGCGCGAGTGCGTTGCTTGGGATCCTGTTGGACGCCGGCCGGTCGACGGGGCAGGAAGACAATCCTGGGTTGCTCTCGTTCGACGATCCCACCGGTGTCGTGCAGACGCTGAACGTGAACGGCGCGCTGGATCTCGATAACCCGTTCTTCCAGGAGCTCGGCGTCAACGGCCGGACCTGCTTTTCGTGCCATCGTCCGGCACAGGGCTGGACGATCACCCCGCAATCGGTTCAGCAGCGCTTCATCCAGTCGCGCGGACTCGATCCGATCTTCCGCTCGAACGATGGCTCCAACTGCGAAGGCGCCGATGTATCCACGCTGGGCAAACGACGAGAGGCGTTCAGTCTGCTCCTGACGCGCGGGCTGATCCGGATCGGCATCGACGTCCGGATGGGCGCCGAATTCGTCATCGACAGCGTGGACGACCCGTACCAATGCGGCGCGCCTCTCACGCAGGCATCGATGTACCGGCGGCCGCTTCCGTCCACGAACCTTGGCTTCCTGAGCGCGGTCATGTGGGACGGCCGCGAATCGTCGCCGTCGACGACGATTCTTCAAGATCTCGCGAAGCAGGCCGACGACGCGACGACGGGACATGCGCAGGCGCCCCAGCACCTGACGCCGCAGGAGGCCCAGCAGATCGTCGCGTTCGAGACAGGATTGTTCACCGCGCAGGCTCGCGACGATTCTGCTGGCTCGCTGGACGCACACGGCGCGCTCGGAGGGCCCGTCGCTCTGTCGCAGCAGCCGTTCTTCATCGGCATCAACGATCCCGTTGGCTTGAACCCCACCGGCGCGCCGTTCGACCCGCGGGCGTTCACCCTCTTCAATGCCTGGGCCAGCGCGAGCGACGAACGGCGGGTGGACATCGCACGCGCGCGCAGCGCCATCGCGCGCGGCCAGGAGATCTTCGACACGAAGCCGATCGTGATCACGGGCGTTGCCGGACTCAACAACCAGACGTTCCCGAACAACGTGACCGTTCCAGATCCGTTCACGGGCACCTGCACGACGTGCCACGACACGCCGAATACAGGGAACCATTCCGTGAAGGCACCGCTGAACATCGGGCTGGCCGATGAGTCGCGCCGCACGCCAGACATGCCGCTCTATACGCTGCGCCGATTGTCGACAGGCGACACCGTTCGAACGACCGATCCTGGACGCGCCATGGCCAGCGGAAAGTGGGCGGACATTGGGAAGTTCAAGGGCCCGATTCTGCGCGGGCTGGCTGCCCGTGCGCCCTATTTCCACAATGGCTCGGCCGCCTCGCTGGAGGACGTCCTGGAATTCTATGAAACGCGATTCAACATCGGGCTGACGAGGCAGGAAAAGGCTGATCTCATCGCCTTCCTGCTCGCGCTGTGACGGCGCCCCGACAGTCGTGCAGAGGCCGCAGCCGACCGCAACGCCGATCCTGCCGCGGCTCAGTTCGTCGCCCGGCCTGGCGTCGAGTCAAAATGCGCCTCGTACCAGGCAATTGACCGCGCGATCGTGTCGGCAATGTGGCCGTTCTCGCGCATGCCGTGCCCTTCGCGCGGATATCGAACCATCACCGTCTCGACGCCAACGTCCTTCAGCGCCACGAAGAACTGCTCGATCTCGGCCGGATTGACGAGCTGATCGTTGTCGCCGTGAATGAACATGACGGGAGTCTTGACGCGATTGACGAACCGAATTGCCGAGCGCTGCCACAGCATGTCGACGATGCCGCCAACGTGCGGCTTCGCGCCGTACTCCTGCTGCAGATAGTCGTGGTACACCGACATGTAGTTGTGGCTCACGAGATTCGAGATGCTGGCCGCGGGAATGGCCGCTTTGAACCGATCCGTCTGTGTG
Source organism: Acidobacteriota bacterium (assembly GCA_046728115.1). Lineage (GTDB taxonomy): Bacteria > Acidobacteriota > Vicinamibacteria > Vicinamibacterales > CAVVIG01 > CAVSWN01. Next base: position 4,833 of record JBKPDW010000630.1, read on the forward strand.
ACCAGCCAGTTCGTGAGCTGGCCGCCGTAGCTTTGGCCTTCGACGCCAAGCTGGTCTCGATCGATCCACGAATAGCGCTGCAGCACCGCGTCGATCGCCGTAAGCACGTCCTTCGCCTCGCCGCCGTCCTGATCGCGCGCGATCGCGTCGGAAAACGCCTGGCCGTATCCCGTGGACCCGCGATAGTTGACCATCAGCGCCGCCCAGCCCCAACCAGCGTACACCTGCGCACGATGGTTGAACGCGGGACCCTGCTGGCCGTGCGGACCGCCGTGGATCATCACGATCATCGGGTGTTTGCCGCCGCCTGTGTTCGGCGGCATCGTCAAGAACGCTTCGATCTCCTTTCCATCAAAAGTCTTGAACGGAACCGATTCGACGCGCGCGATCGTCTTCCCCTCGAGCGCGTCCGCGTTCAGCGTGGTCACGTTCTGAAGCGAGCCAGACGGGCGCTTCACATAGAGCTCCGCCGGCGATGAGGGCGTGGCCATCGCGCAGGCCACGCTGCCGTCGCTCGCGATCGCGAATGACGACACCGTTCCGCGCGTTTCCATGGCCGGCAGCACGGGCTCGTTGGCTCCGCCTGCCGCCGCAAAGCGGTACAGACCCACGCTGCCCTTCGACTGCACTGTCGAGTACAGCCAACGCCCGTCGCCGGACCACTGAGGCGCACCCTGGCGATTGTCGATCACAGCGCCGATCTCGCGCCGTGCGCCGCTGACGACATCGACGGTCCAGACGTGCGTATCCTCGGAGTTTGTCTCAGAGGACGTCATCGGCCGCTTCAATCCTTCATACGCGATCGACCGTCCATCCGGGGACCACGTGGGCCGGTACTCGTTGCTCTTCGTCTGCGTGAGCTGGCGAACTGATCCGGATTTCATGTCCATCAGAAAGATGTCGTAGTTGAAGAACAGGTCCGGATCGGGCTCGCGGTTCGACAGAAACGCCAGCTGGGTTCCGTCCGGGGACCAGGCAACCGAATGCTCGTCGAACGTTCCGGTCGTGAGCTGCCGCACGGCCTTCGTGGAGGCGTCCGCGACGAACAGATGGAGTCGTCGATTGTCGTTGAACCGCGCCGGATACGATGTCGCCGGTCGATACCAGTAGCGGCTGATGACGATCGGATCGCCGTTCATGTCCGGCTCGGTCGATGGCGTTGCCGAGACGAAGGCGATCGACTTGCCGTCCGGCGCCCACGCAAGACGTTCCCCGAGCTGCGGCAGAGGGCTGTTCGAGGTCACGATGTTGGCGAGCGTAGCGACGCGCGTGCCATCCGCCTGCGCAACCAGCACACCGCTCGTTCCTTCGCCGGTCCGGCCGATGAAGGCGATCTGCGCTCCATCCCTCGACCAGCGCGCGTTCGAACCCTCCTCGGCGCCTTGCCACCTGGTGGCGCGAGCGCTTGCAAGGTCGGCGACCCAGATCTCCGACCAGGGCGCGCCGCGCCGATTGTTGTTGATCACCGTGAACGCCGCTCTCGAGCCATCTGGCGACAGCTGGACGTCGGTCACGGTTCGCAAGTGGAACAACTCCGCGACATCGATCCGCGGTCCGCTCGAGCGCGGCGGGACCGACCCGACCGCCTGCTGTGTGCTCGTCGCAGGTGGAGCTTCTCGCGGTTGCGCCGCTCCACGGCACGACATGACGGACGCCGCCGCGAACAACACGACCAGCTTGTCTTTCATGCGTCCCTCGTTCAGAACGTGAAGCGAACGGCCAGCTCTCCCTGGAAGTTCGGTCGGGCGCTCGCGATGCTGCCGAAGACCGGCGACAGGGAGTTTCCAATCCGGCCGCTCCCGAACTGCGCCTGCAGGTTTTTCGTGTTGAGCAGATTGAACCCCTGCGCGAGGAGCTCCAGTTTCGTGCCCGAGATGGTAAACGCCTTGCTCAATCGGGCGTCGACGATGCTGATGCGGGAGCTGTCGATTTGCGACTCGGTCACGGGCGCGAGGCCGTTCAGGGCTCGCCACGCGTTGACGGCGGCGAGATCGAGATCGCGGCTCCCGGAGCCGCGCGTCGTGCCCGGCACGAGGTCGGTGTTGAAGCCATCCCGGTTGAGGTCCCTGCCCGCCGTCGCCGACCAGGGCAGCGGCGACCTGCCCGTCCACACCACGCCGAGCGTGAACCCGGCCGGAAACAGGAACGATCCGCTCGCGACGACCGCGTGGCGCCGTTCGCCGTTCGACGGTCCGAAGTCGTACGACGTGAACGCATCGATGTACCGCGCCATCGGCGCGTTATCGCGGCTGTTCGTGTACGTGTACGAGGCCAGGTACTGATACCGGTGACTGAAGCGCTTCTCGAGCTTGACGTAGACCTGACGGAGCTTCAGGTCCGACGTCGGCTGCACACGATCGATGCGCGTGAAGTCCGTCAGCGGAGGCGTGCCGAGCACCGTCAGCCCCGTGGCGGGATTCGCGAAATTGACGTTCAGCGTCTTGTAGTCGTGCTGCGTGTGGTTGTAGATCGCGTCGGCATGGATCGCGAAGTCGCCGCCAAGATTGCGCGAGATGCCGACGCTCGCCTGCTGCGCCATCGGCTGTCGCAGGTCGTTGTCGGCGATCGTGATGTTCGGCGCGTTCGACGAGACGATGAACTTCGACGGATCCTGTCCCTGGTAGGGGTCGGGATATGCCGGGTTATTGATCGTGATGCTCAGGCGGTGAAAGTTGCGGTACTCCTCGATGGCGGCCAGCGTGCGGATGTGACCGTAGTAGATGCCCCAGCCGCCGCGCACGACCGTTCCGCCATTGCCACTCACGTCCCATGCAAACCCTGCTCGTGGACCGAAATTGGTCCGATGGCCGCGCTGTGAGACATCGACGTACGGCAGCGTGACCGGAAAATCGTTGGGATTGAGCCCCTCGTTCGACGGCCCCCACAAATACTCCCACCGGAAGCCCAGGTTCAGTGTGAGCCGCTGCCTCAGCCGCCAATCATCCTGTACGAACGCAACGTAGTATCGCGAAGGATCGATCGTCGTCACGGGGGCGCTTGTCGCAGTGAACAGGATCGGATTCTTCAGGTTCGCGATCGTCGATTGGTTGTTCGGATCGAAAGGCTGATCCTGTGCGAATGTGTACGTGCCCTTGATCAGGCCGATGGCATCATCGACCTTGTAGTGGTTGTGATCGTACTCGCCCCCGAACTTCAAATCGTGCTTCGACAAGTTCAGCGAATAGGTGTCCTTGAATTCCCACCGCGACTCCGGGCTTGCATCGTCGTAACTGCTGCCATAGGTGAGCGAGGGGAAGACATAGGCTCGGGTCTGACGATCGGTTCGCTCTGTCGGAAAGCTTCCGATGTCGCTGAACAACGACGTTCCGGATGGATAGCCGTAGAACGCCGCGTGCGCGTACTGGAACCGGAAGTCGTTCAGTTGCCGCGCGCCCCGAATCCAGGTGTGGCCAACGGACAACGACTTGCGGGGCACGCTCTGATCGAAGCTGGCCGTGGATGCCGTGGTGCCGCCGCAGTTGACGCACAGCGTCAGTTCGTCCTCCTGCAGGTAGCGGACGAACGCCGTCTGCGCGTTGCTGAACTGCCAGTCGCCGCGGCCATAGTACAGATTCCTCGTCGTGGGCCTCAGGAAAGTGCCGTCGACCGCAGAGTAAAAGGCTGGAGGGGCAGCCACGGT
>JBKPDW010000631.1:0-16099 GCA_046728115.1 Acidobacteriota bacterium
CGATACAACGGTGTCGAACCACGACTGAGGATTGGCATGCGAATCTGACGTCACGATCATGAGCGTCCGATTTGAACCCGGGAAATACCACAATCGGGGCAACGGCATCGTGTCGGCGAGGAGGTCGCTGATGACGCGGCCAAGCATTCGCATCTGCACGTCTGCGTGCGGAACGTTCATCTTATCGAGATCGATTGCGTTGTAAAAAATGTCCTCCGTTCGATACGGAGGTTGTCCGTCGCGATCACTGGCATTTGCCGGATTGCCCTGACGCGTATAGATGACACTCCGAGCAAGATCGTAGGCCCACGTCACGGTATTGTTGTGTCTAATGACCGCCGGAAATCCGTTGGCGGTATTCGCGTCGCCGTACAACGCTGCAAGAACTGTCGAATCGGCAGCGGCGTTGTAGTTGTTCGCTGACCCATGAAATGGCAGGGTCATTGTTGGAAAGCCGTCTGCGAAGAGCGTCGAGGTGTTGAGGGCCAGATATCCCTCGGTCGTGATCGACCCAGCCGGTGTCAGGCCCAGCGTGGGGGCGAGTTGGCTGTCTGGGCGCATGGCCACCACCCGCCCGCCGCCAGCCACATAGTTGCTGAACATGTTCGCCTGACCTGCGGTCAGCGGAGTCTCCGACAGCAGCACAAGGGCGGCGTTCGTCAGGTCAGTCGGCGTCACAACCGACAATTCTTTGGTTGCGAATTCGTTCAACCCTTCAGCGCGAAGGATTTCTGCCAGATACCCGCCGAATGGGTTTGGCGCAGCACTGTTGGTGACCAGCAGTATGGGCGCCGGTGCCGATTGCGTGTCCACGCCGAGCGTGGAACCCAGAAATGCAGCCAGAATCACGGCTGCTAAGAGGTATGTGCGGCGCCTTGTCAACTCGAAATTTCCGAATGTCTGCGTATTAGGCCTTCGCCCAGCCGATGTGCCGGAGTCCGAGCGTAACTGCGGATTTCACCGTGCTCAAATCGGACAAGAGCATCTTCAAATACGTGAGCATCGGTCCTGGACGCATCGCCCATTCGCGAAACGCACGCTTCTGCCAGTATTCCAGCTGCTCGGCCGACAAGCCTGGATAGTCGAGCACTGTCGATTCGTCCATGTCGACTTCTTCCCACCGTACGCCGGATCGGAACCAGTTGTTGCGTACGACCTCGAAGAAGAACGGCGTGCCCGGATACGGCGCGGCGATATGGAACAGCGCGATGTCGAGCGGAAGGCTTTTCGCGAATGCGATCGTCTGCTTGATTGAAGGAACAGTCTCGCCCGGGAGGCCGATGATGAAATAACCCCAGTTCTGGATGCCCGCTTCGCGCGAACACTTCAGCGATTCGCGGGCCCGATCCGGATCGACGCCCTTGCGCGCGTGCGCCAGAATATTCTTGTCGCCTGACTCGATGCCCCACGCAATGTAGTGGCAACCGGATGCCGCCATCGCTTGCAGCATCTCTCGATCGACAAAGTCCACGCGGCTGTTGCAGGTCCATTTGATTTTGAGACGCCGTTCCCGCAGGCCGGCACAGATCGCCATGACTTGATCGCGATTGACCGTGAAAAGGTCGGCGTACATATGGATGTTGCGCACGCCGAGTGATACGAGTGTTTCGATCTCGTCGAGCAGCTTCGCGGCCGATCGCAGTCGCATCGTTGGGCCGTAGCTCACGTGCTTGATGCAGTACGTGCAGCCGGCCGGGCAGCCGCGGCTCGTCACGATGAAGGCGTATGGCCCCTTGATGAGTGGGATCCGGTACTTGTCAAGCGGAAGCAGGTGGTACAGCGGCATCGGCAGATCGTCGAGATCGGCGATGAACGGCCGATCCTGATTGACGACGATCTCCTCGCCCCGGCGCCAGACGAGGCCCTTGATACCACGCAGGTCGTGTTCGCCGTCGAGCACCGCAAGCGGTTGTGGTCGATAGAGTGCATCGTGCTTCTCAAACAGCCTCGCAATAGGCCCGGGGCGATCGAACTGCTTCCCTTCCAAGTGATCGATCACATCGCGCAACGTCAAGTCGGGCTCGCCGCGCAGGCCGAAGTCCAACGACGGATAAGGTCGTAGCGTCTCGCGCGGCATTGGCGTGATGTGGGTGCCGAACGCAAACGTTCGGGCCGCAATCGATTTCGCGAGGAATGTTCCGTACAAATCGTTCTGCAGCGTGGGCGCGGTGAGCTGCGTGACGTAATACTTCGGCTGCTCAGTCCGGATGATCTGCTCGAACGCCTCCCAGCTCATCGACTCTGCGATCGCGTCGACGACCCGAACCGTGTACGTCGGGGTCAGCAGCGCGGCCATTTGCGCCAGGGAGACCTGCGGCCAGATCATGTTCTCGCGCGAGCGTCGGCCCACGCGGTGCTGCGAACGAATCCACACCGCACCATCGGGTGACGGCGGATTGACCAGCAAGACGTCCACATGGTGCCTTGGCGCACGCGACGCGATGCTGTCGCGACCGGCGGTGTCGGCATCGGGGAACTTCGGGGGCAACACGATCAGCCGTGTTTTGGTCCCGATGTTGCGCGAAGGCCGGTTTCCGCTCGGCTGAGTCATCGAGCCGTCTCCGATTCGCGCTGGCTCAACTCGCGCAACACTGACATCTCGAGCCACGAGATGGTCAGTTGAACGCCGACCAGCATCAGCATCGCGCTGCCCGAGAGGTACAGCCACAAGCGTTCGATTGGCCAGCCTCCGAACGACAGCACCAGGCTGGCGAGCGAGATCGCCAAGCCGAGCCCTGCGAGACCAAGCCCGGAGGGCAGGAACAGGTTCTCGATTGGCGTGCTCATGAGCGGTTTCTTGAACAAACCCTGTCGGATGGGCCGGTGATGGAACAGCGATACCAAGTAATTGAACGACGCGCCGAGGGCAAAGACACTCACGCCGGCGGCCCCCAACACAACGGCCGCGAACACAGCGTATGTACCCGCCGGTCCAAGCGTCGTGATCCCGCGAAGCCGCAAGAAGAGCACCCCGAAACCAACCAGACCAGCGAGTCCGATGCCGGTCAGGCCCACAAGTCCGAGTACCCTCACCGGGTTGTATGTCATGGCGGTCCAGACAATCGTCTCGAGGAATCGCACTCCATCACCAAATATCCTCAGTTTCGAGCGGCCGATGCGCTCCTCATAAGGGATCGCTACTTCGACAACGCGCATGGGCTCGTGAATGGCCCGAGTGCTCATGACGGGTGTAAGGTTCAGACCGTCGGGCAGCGGGGACAGCGGTCCGAGAGCGGACTTGCGAAACACCCGCATACCACTCGCTGTGTCACTGACAGGAGTACGCCCGATGGCCGTCAGCAAACGAGCGAACAGCACGTTGCCCAGTCGGCGCGTCAACGGCATGCGGCTGTCGGCACCACTCATGCGCGATCCGACAACCAGATCAGCCCGTTCTTCGATAATCGCCCGGCACAACTTCGGGAAACTTTCCGGCGGGTACGTGGCGTCCGCGTCGAGAAAACCAATCAAGTCGTAGCTGGCAGCGGCAAATGCCGTTTTTAGAGCGGCGCCGTATCCGCGATTCACGGGGTGTTGAATAAGGCGAACGGGGAATCGTCTAACTTGGTCGGCCGTATCGTCGCTCGAGCCATCGTCTACGACGATAACCTCGAATCCGATCACACCGGCCTGAGCGAGCGCCGACCTGCACGCGAGACAGCGCCGTATCGTTTCGCCGATGGCCGCCGACTCGTTCAGGACCGGAATGCAGAGCGACAATCCCGAGATCGGCGGGGCCTCGTCGTACGACAAGCCCGGTGCTGCGATGGCGATCGAGGTTTGCACGTAGCCCTCCGGAACGGACATCCGCCCTCAGACTTCACACTGCTAGGTCGTGCCATCAGATCCGCAAAACAGGTGCCTCGTCTTTCTCCTCGAAGGCGAGCTGGCTCCACGCGTACGCGTCGCTGCAAACGGCAGGAAACAGGCCACGTCCAGCCGTATCAGCGTTAAACGTGAACGAGCAGGTTTAGATGCCCCTCAAAAAAGGCAAACCTACAGGTGACCTTGGTCTCGGCAGGGGATCCCAAGCGTCCAAACGCGCGCGGCAGACGGTACGAGCTGGGTGTTTCGACTGGAGGCTACTGCGGCCGGCTGACGGCCTTTAACGCCTCGAGCGTTTGTCGGCCGATTACTGCTTCATCGTATTTGGTCACGGCAAGCGAGCGCCCGTTTGCGGAAATCGCTGCGGTCAGTGCGTCATCGTTGATCAATCGAACCACGTGGGAGGCAAAAGCAACAGGATCGTCCGCCGTCAAGAGGTGTTTCCCCGGAACGACCTCGATGCCTTCGCACCCGATGCTCGTAGCCACAATCGGCAGTCCCCGAGCCAGCGCATCGAGAATCTTTACGCGCATGCCGCTCCCTACGCGGAGTGGGACAACCATCACGCGGCTCTGTTGAAAATACGGTTCGACGGTATCGACGTGACCGGCGAACGTGACATTCGGCGGAGTGCACTGGACCCGGAAATGGCCATCGTTCCTGCCGACGACAGTCAAATGGACATCCGGTACTGCCGCTGTGATGCGCGGCAGGACGCGGTCGATGAAGAACGATACCGCATCGGCGTTCGGCGGCCAGTGCAGGCCGCCCACGAACAGGATCTCCGGGCGGGAAGTGATCGGCGACCACTGTGGTAACGCCGTTGCATCGATCGAGATCGGTACGATGGAAATGTCAAACCCCGCGCCGCCGAGCGACCGAATCTCTCGCGCGTCGACGTCACTGACGGTGTAGACCAGCCGGCACCTGGGGTAGGCCGCCCGCTCGTAGCGCCGAAGCTGGCGCCACTCGAGCTCGGCGAGTAGGCGAAGCGGCGACAAACGCAGCGTCGCGGCGTGCCTGCGCACGATTTCGAACTCGACGTTGTGCGCGTCAAGAGCGATCGGCAGACGCAGGCGCCGGCCATACTCGAACATGCTCAGGTGATCGCAGTAGACGGCGTCGAAGACGTCCCGGCGGCAGGCGAGTTCGATTTGCTCGAAGGCTCGGTCGTCGAAATGCCGCCACACGAGGAACGGCTTGCCTCTGATGTAGCCTCCGACGACACAGCCTGCTTCGCGGATGTTCGATCGTGGTTTGTGATGAATGGTCAGGCTGCGGCAGAAGGCCGCGAGATGCTGTTGATGGCGGAGCTGACTGTCGTTTCGTACGAAGGTGTGGCAATAGACTTCGTGCTCTCGCGAAAGGGTGCGAAGCGTGTGGTATGTCTTGATCCGTCCTCCGCTGTCGAGCGGAAAGGGGATGGTCTCGGTGAGAAAGAGCAGTCGCATGCCGTTAATGGAGCCGATCCATTCCGCCGCGGAACACGCGCACATCACGCTCGGTCAGGGGATGGCAACGCAGATCGCGAACGACCCGCGCCGGTGATCCAACTGCCAGGCTGTGCGGCGGAATCGAAGCAGTCACGACGGCACCTGCACCCACGCACGAGCCACGTCCAATCGTAACGCCGTCGAGGACGATGGCCCCGGCCCCAATCCAACAGTTGTCCTCGATGACGATGCCTTCGCCGGTAATCCCCTGGTCCATGATCGGCAGGTCCGGGTTGGTGAAGACATGATTGACCGCGAGAATCTGGGTCATCGGTGCGAACAACACGTTGTTGCCGATCGAGATTCCGCCCTGTCCGCGCATGACAGTGCCTTCCCCGACGAAGGTCCGCTTGCCGATATGAATTCCAGCGTGCGGCATGTCACGGAAATTGAAAACGTGCAGCCGGCATCCGTTCATGATCCAGGAGCCCTCGCCGATCTCGAGGCCGCCCGGGCCACCGTGCAGGTACACACCGTGGTCGAGGTACACCCGATTACCGAGCCGGATGTCCTCAGGCCGGCAGATGCGCACGTGATCCTCGATGGCGGGAAAGCCATCGGAGTGCAGCACACACTTATAGGCCAGAGCGCGAATACCGATGCCGACGATACTGGGGATCCAGGCGAGTAGTGCCTGAAGCGTCTCGCTCAGCGCATAACGCCAGAGAGCGGTCGTTTTGCCGCGGAGATAGAATCCGGCTGCTTCACCGATCATGGGCTGAACCGGTAGATCTTTGCGTGGGGACGCGTGAAGATGAGCAACATGTCCGCCGACGAGCCTGGATCGAATACACCGTGCGTCGACGGAGGCCAATCGCTCTGCAGCACCAGCGTAATGTGCTCGTTGTTCATGAGGCGCGCACGCCATTCCGGCGCCGTCTCCGGACTGAAGAATGTCTCGACATTTGAGCGCCGCTCGAAAAACCGATTCGTCATCGCCCAATGCGCCAGATACGAGCGCGACGCGCCGTAATTTGGCACGAACCGACCGACATCGGCTGGCGCGAGCACGACGTCGGCCGGTCCTGAGTTCGTGGACAGCCACGACAGCGCATCCATGCTGTCTCGATGCAGATAGTAGGGCTCGCTGTGACGTCGGAGCTCGACAAAACGCCAGACGAAAAGGTAGGCGTTGGTCGAACCAACGAGCAGGAGCAGAACGGCGAATGCCCACCTGCTGGGGAGCAATCGTTCGGCCCGCCGCGCGATGCCCTCGTGCCAGGCGTGAGCGGCGAGGATGGCTATTGGAAACTGCCACCCGGACAGCAGTTTGATCTGGTAGACCACGGGCAGATAAATGAGGACCAGCCCTACCGCTGCCCACGTGACGATAAAGATCCGCTCCTCGCTCCAGGCGCCGCGTGACAGTACCGCGATGACCGCCAGCACGAGCGGCAGGCCCATTAGGACAACGAGATGTGCGTGCGGGGGGGTCCAGACGCCCGCATTTGCATACTGACGCAGAATCGCCTGCCAGAGCGGATCGGACGTTGTCATTCGCTGGTAATAGAGCGCCATCGGTCCCGAGCACGCGACAATGACGATACCGATCAGCGCGAGCCGCGCCGGGAATCGGCGTTGGCGAATCCACACGACGATTCCGAACATGCCCAGGACTGCGTAGACGGTGATGAGATCGTACGCGTGCGAGATTGATAGGCACGTTGCGGCGCCTGCGGCCAGCAGCCACGGGGCAGCCATCTTGCGACGATGGGCCAGCCAGATGTTCAGCATCGTCAAGAGAATCAATGCGTGCGCGAGCGTGATATATGGGTAGCCCAACAGCGCCCAGAAAGTGTTTGGTTCCACCGTATACAAGTCGTTCGGCCAGGGCGCATCCGCGCCACCCGCCAGTTTCTTGGCCATGATCAGGGACCAGCCAAATCCGGATCCGAGCAGCGCAATGAGGAAAGCTGTCGAGCGGCGTTCACGTTCCAACACCATCGTGTTCGAGAACGCCCAGAGCGCCGGCACGAGCAAGGCTATTGCGATGAGTCGCCACACCTGAAATAACGATGGAAAGGATAGGCCCAGCGTCATTTGAATACGGGCGAGGGCCCACATGGTCGGGTTCATGAACAACGGTGCGTTTGGCTCGGGCGTCATCATGTTGTTGATGAACAGCGCCTTTCGAGACGCCGTCACCCACGACCAATATTGCGCGTGGTCAGGTACGTCGAACATCAAGCCGGTGTACACCAGATCTCGTGGCGTCGACAGGCTGGCGTACAGATAGGGCAGCGAGGTGATTGCGATGAGCACTGCGACGACTCCAATGAGCTGTCGCAGGTGTCGTGGTGACTCCTCTCGTTCGGGTCGCGCAATCGCCATCGGCTCTCAGACGAGCGCAGCGGCGCTGTCGTCAGCGAGCTTCGGGCGCCCTGCCAGATGGCGGTCGCGCCAGACCTCCTGTGCCTCCTGAATGACGTGATCCAACTGCCGCCCGACACGGTCCCACGTGTAGGCGCGCTCGACCAGGCGACGCGCATTCGATGCGAGCCGGGCGCGAAGCACGAAATCATTCAGAACACGCTGGACCTGCCTTGAAAAGTCGGACGGAGAATCTGCAATCAGAATGTTCTCCTCCGCCGTGACATCCAGTCCTTCCGCGCCCTTCGTCGTCGTGACGACAGGCGTGCCGAGCGCCATCGCCTGCAAAATCTTGAGACGCGTGCCGCCGCCGATGCGAAGCGGCACGACACAGACTGCGCTGTGGCCAATCAAACGTGCGATGTCGGGAACACAGCCAGTGAAGGTCACAGCTCCAGTCTCCGTGAACGCCCTGACATCGACATCGCCGATCGCGCCAGTTACGAAGAACGATGTATCCGGGCGCGCCGCCCTGATTGTTGGAAAGATGTCACCGAGGAAATAACGAACGGCATCCAGGTTGGCCGAGTACGTGACCGAGCCTGGATATATGAGCCTGCCGGGCCGAGGGCTGTTCGGCCGAACGAGATCGGCGCGGTCGACGCCGTTGGGCAACACGCGGATAGCAGACGTGTCGCAACACGCATCCGCGAGATGGCGGTACTCGACTTCTGAGACGACCGTCGTCCTGTCGAATTCCGCGACCAGTTCGCGCAGGAAGCGGCCGAGCTTCCACCAGGTGAGCCGTCGGCGTATGCGCCTCAGGTTGTTCGATTGCAGTTGGTATTGATTCCGTACGACACCAGCCTCCGCCTCTTCAAACACCCGCGCAATGCTTGAATGTCGACGAAGGTACAAGGTCGCACCGATCCCAAGCGCGACTGCGCAATCGTGTTCCGGAACAGCCGCGTCCACAAGCCGCTGCATCCGTGCGCTATACGTCTGGGCGTACGAGCGAGGGACTCCAGACAGCAATCTCGCCGCACTCAGATGCGACTGTGGCGCGTACGGACTCCCGTCGACGACTCGCACGTCTCGACAGATCTTCCTGAGAGGCGCCGCGTCAGAGTCGTCGTCGGGCTTCACAAATGACAAGAGCGTGACGGCGTGGCGCTCTACGAGACGAGACACCAGGTGGAACGCCCGCAGCTTACTTCCGTTGTTTGGTGGAAAGGGGAACCACGAGGAGATGATCAGTACCTTCATGGGCGACTCAATTCACCTGGCGGTCTTCTTGCTCGACGAAACGACCGGTGCGAGAGCCGCAATCGGCGTACCACAGCAGGGTTCGACGCAATTCCTCGTACTCAAGGAGATCGTGGCCCGAGTACGAGCCGCGCGGAATCCCTGCGAGGAATCGAGCGACGCCTGTACGGACTTATGTCCTCTGTCGGGGAGACTCGGTGAGTTCTGCGGCGCCGTTGCGATTGGCGAGCCGCTGATAGTGGGCGAGCAGGGTCTCGAATTCGTCGCTCTCGGTTCGAACAGAGCTTCCGTCAGGTGTCAGCCGTTCGAGGAGACTAACATCATCAAGCAGCCGCTGCAGCTGGCGCGCAAGGTCACGAGCGTCCCCCGGTTCGAAGAGCACGCCGTCCGTTCCGTCGGTGACCAGCTCGCGCATCCCGCCCAGTCGCGAAGCCACGACCGGGACATGCGCTGCGTGAGCTTCCTGAATGACGAACGGCGAGTTCTCGTACCAGACCGACGGAACAACCACCACATCAAGCTCGCTCAGGATGTCGTACACCGTCTCATGGCGATATGGTCCGCAAAACGTGATTCTGGAGTCTGTTCCCGCCATCCTGTGCAGCTCCTCAACGTAATGAGGATGCGGTGCCGGGTCGCCGTAAACGCGCGCAACAATTGCTTTTGCAGAAAGCCGACGAATCGCGTCCACGAAGATATGGACCCCTTTGTGCGCTGCCAGCTGGCCCAGGTATCCGATGCGCAACTGTCGATCGCGACCGCCGACGCGCGGCCGGACGGCACCTGTATCGATGCCATATCGAGAGATGACCACACGGTTCGCAGGAATGCCGGCTGCGGTCATCAAGTCGCGCAGGAAGTGCGACGGAGCCAGGACAAGATCAGCCTGCATCAGGCCACCGACAAGATCAGTAGTACGAGCCTTCAGCGATTCGATGGAACTCGACCATCCACACAACGACGCCACGCTCGAATGTTGAATCGCGCTCACGATGAGACGTCCGAGATTACCTCGTGTCATGTCGTCCGGCAGACGGTATCGCCGCCTTTCGGTTGCCAAACACCAAGCGCATTTCGCCGGGCTGTCGGGCCCCGTGCACAGTCGGCCGTTCGGGTGCATCAACGTGATCCGTGGGCAGATGAACCAGAAATCATGCAGCGTCACGATTGCGGGAACTTGGTGACGTCTCGCGGCAGCCAGAATAGCGCCGCCGACCAGGTATCCGCTATGAAGATGGATAACATCTGGAGCGGCTTGAACGATCAACTCCTGCGCCCAACACTCCACGTCTGCGCTGTGATAACTCGCGACGAACGGATCAGTAGCGCGAGCGAAATTCAGGCGCAGGCGATCCACTGGATACCTGTAGTTCGTGTCGCGATTGACCGTCAACCCGGGCTCGTCGGAATCGATCCGATCAATGCAGACGACCCAGGGACGGTCGCCCCGAGCGGCGAGATAGTCCGCCAGCCGTTTCGTGTAACTCTCGACACCACCGATGTGCCGAGGAGGAAAGTGAGGCGCGACGAACAGAACCTTCATCGGAAAGCGTCGATTATAGACGGTCGGGCCAAGGATGGAGGCGGAGCATCTAAGTGACCGCTTTGGACATCAGACGGGTCCTCGCGCGGAATACCGCGTGGAATTACGCGGGGTTCGCAATCAATCTCGCCACGAATCTCGTCATGTTCCCGTTCGTCGTCCATCGGCTTGGCGATGCCGCCGCGGGCGTGTGGCTCGTGCTGTCTTCGATCACGGGCTATATGGGGCTGCTCGAGCTGGGGATCGTTCCATCGTTGACGCAGACCATCGCCTCATCACTGGCCCGCGGCGAGCGGGGCAGCGTCGGTCGTGCGGCATCGACTTCCCGAGCGCTGCTCGTCGGGTTGAGCGCGGTGTCGTTGTTGATCCTCCTGGCCGGATCACTACTAGTCCGTGTGTTTCATGTGCCGGAGTCCCTCCATGACGGCGCTCTCGCAGCTCTCAGGGTGGCTGTGGTCGGCTTTGCCCTCCGGATGCCTCTCGCGACTTATCAGGCAATCCTGCTGGGCTGTCAGCGCCAGGATCGGTGCAACCAGCTGTGGATCGCGACCGGAGCCGCGAAGTTCCTGGCGGCTGCCGCGGTCATCGCGGCCGGGTACGGCCTCGTCGGCCTCGTCGCGAGCGAGGCGCTCGTGCACCTTGCGGCCGGCGTGCTCCAGGTCAGGTGGGTTTACGACGAGATTCCAGACTTACGCCTGTCGCTCGACTCCGTCAATCGAGTCGACGCGACCCGATTGCTGTCTTTCGGCGGCGCGATCCTCGCGGTGACGGTTTGCAGCCTGGTCATCGAGCAGACCGACCGTTTGGTTATTGCTGCGTTCCTTCCTGTTGCGATGGTCACGTATTACGCCGCTGCCTGGAAGATCTACATGCTGGCCTATGCGCTGACGACGACGGTTGTGCAGGCGATGTCTCCACTGGCGGCAGATCTTCACGGTCGTAACGATGGCGAGGCTCTCAGGTCGTTGTTTCTCCGTACGACGAAGTATTCGGCGATGATTGCCTGGCCGCTCGTGCTGTCTTTGAGTCTCGGTGGCGGGTTCTTGTTGCGCGTCTGGATGGGCGAACCATTTGTCCGGTCATTGGCGGTCGTCCAGGTGCTCGTTGCCGGCTTCGCTGTTACAGCCCACAACCATGCCGGGTATTCGGCGCTCATAGGGATACGACGCGTCGGTCCGACCGTGTGGCAGTACTTCGTCCCACAGGCGGTCCTCAATCTGATGCTCAGCATCTGGCTGGCCCAGCGGCTCGGCATTGTCGGCGTCGCGTTCGGCACAATGGTGCCCGCGTTGGCGCTCGAGTACTTCTTTCTCAGGTTTGTCCTGAACGAACTGCGGGTCGATTGGACCGCATTCTTCAGTCGCGCGGTCCTTCCTGCGGCGTCGTCGGCATTGCTTGCCTACTCGCCACTGCTGTTCGCCTATTCTCAATTCGATCGTGGTTCGTGGCTGCTCGCCCTTGTTGCGCTTGCGTGCGGTCCTCTGTACGCGAGTGTGATCTGGCGTTCGCTGGACGCGTCAGAACGAGAGGATGTACTGGGATTCGTGCCGCCAGGGTTGCGACGCAAGACGGCCACACAAATGCCAAACGCGCAAGTTGGAGTTCGAGCTGAAGGGGGCGCGTGAGAATAGCCATTGATGCGCGCTACATTTCCCATGGACTCACTGGTGGTGTCAGAACCTACGTGTATCACCTCCTGAAGGAGCTTCCACGCCTCGCGCCGGAACACGAGTTTTTTCTGTATGCCGATGCCAAGGCTCCGTTCGAGCTTCCCAGTCTTCCATCGAACGTCAGGTTGCGCGTGCTCCCTTGGCGCGGCGCTCTGAGCTCGTTGCGTAACGACTTCGCCATCGGACGTTGGATGGGACGCGATGCGGTCGATGTCGTTCACAGTCCGGGCAACTACGGTCCGCGGGTCGACGTGCCTCACGTGGTCACCCTGCACGATGCGTTGAACCTGTTTCCCATGTCCCAGCACCTGCGTGGCTTCGGACGGCATCCGCGCCAGATCGCGCTGATGGCCTATCTGGGCCGCCAGACGCGGGCCAGCCTGACGCGCGCGTGCCTCTTGATCACCGTCAGTCAGCACGCGCGCGACGACATCACGGCGCGGACCGGATATCCAAGGGATCGCATCGACGTGATTTATGAAGCGGCATCCGATGATTTTCGTGTCATCGAGAGCGCCGCAGATGTCGAAGCATGCCGCCGCCGATATCAGCTCGACGGTCGGATCGTCCTCGCCGACGGGATCAAAAATCCACAGGCTACCGTTCAGGCGTATCTGGCGCTACCGGAGACGGTGCGGGCCGGGACCCAGCTCGTGTTCTTCAGCCGCGAGGCGGCGCCTCGACCCGCCGTAGCGAAGGCCCTGGGCGAAGGTCGCATCCGCTTCCTGCCGTCGCCTCGCGTCACGGATCTCGTCCATCTCATGAACATGGCCACGGTGTTTGCATTCCCGTCCTGGTACGAGGGGTTCGGCCTATCGCTCGTCGAAGCGATGCAATGTGGTCTGCCGGTCGTAGCTTCGTCGCGCGGGTCGATTCCGGAAATCGTCGCGGGTGGCGGATTGATTTTCGATCTCGAAGCGCCACGGCAATTCGCGGCGCATCTGGCCACGATTCTCAAAGATGAACACCTTCGCTGCCTCCTCAGGAGGAAAGCTCTCGCACGAGCAAAGCATTTCGACTGGCGCGAGACCGCCCGTCAGACCATCAGGGTATACGAACGCGCCGCCGACCTCCGCACCCGAAAGACGGCATGAAGATCCTATTCGTGAGCGACTCGACCACCGTCAGCGGCGCCGAAATCGTCATGCTCGGCTGCATCGATGGACTAAGGTCACGCGGGCACGAACCGTACGGCTACCTTCGAGATACAAATCCACGCTTGATCGAGGCGTTCCGGTCGAGAAGCCTCCCATTCACTGCCACGGGTGCCTACAGCCCGCGCTTGATTCAAACGACGGCCAATCCCGTGACACTTGCCGTGTTCGCTCGCTCGTTTCGTACTGCCACCCGCCAAATGACACGCATAATCGCGACCACAGGGGTCGATGTGATCCATTCGATTTCCTACCCAGCCGCGTTGTACGCGGCCTTTGCAGCCGCGCGGACGCGGACGCCGCATATCTGGCACGAGCACAACATCAAGCGAATCCACACGTTCAATCGCGTCATATACCGTCAGGTTGCGTCGACCTGCCGATGGGTCATCGGTCCCTCGCACGCCGTAACCCACAATCTCACAAGAGCTGGGATCGCAGGCGACAGACTCCGGACTGTATACAACGGCATCGATCTCGCCAGGTTCAACGCCGGCGGTTCCGAGGCGGTGATGACCTTCAGGCGCGAGCTCGGTCTTGCGCCCGACGAAAAGGCGATCGGCCTCTTCGGACAGATGCTCCCGTACAAGGGCCACAAAACGCTGGTAAATGCCGCTCCGGCGATCCTGCGGCAGCATGCGCGCACCAGGTTCTTCTTCGTTGGAGCGCTCGAGAACCCTGCGTACGAAAAGGAGCTCAAGGGACTGCTCGCCGCCAAGCAGCTGACGGATCGGTTTCACTTCACAGGCTGGCGTGACGACGTGCAGCGCATCATTCAGGCGATGGACGTCGTTGTGGTGGCCACGACTACGCCGGAGCCTGCAGCGCTGATGCTGATGGAAGCGATGGCAATGGAACGCCCGATCGTTGCTTCGCGAACTGGCGGTACAGCGGAAATCGTGTCGGATCGCGAAACTGGATTGTTGTTCGCTCCGGGCAGCTCGGAGGAGCTAGCCGAGCGGATCGTCGAACTCCTCCGGGATTCGCATCTCGCTCAGGCGGTCGGCACCGCCGGCCGGCGTCGGGTCGAGCGCCGCTTCACGTACGATCGACACCTAGAAACGATGCTCGAGCTGTACGGTCAGGCGACCGCAGGTCGAATAATCGCAGCATCATCTGCGGCGTGAGCCGGCCTAGCGGCCGCGCTCGCCGCGGCCAATCACCTCGATCTCCGTGAGCGCGGCCACCTGAGCGCCGTAAAACTTTCCGCTGAGCCGGTTGAACTCGATTCTGACAACGCGCGACTCGACATCCGGAAAAGCGATGTCTGTTCCACTCGCGCGGATCACTCCGGTGTAACTGCTTGCCCGCTCGGTGCTGCTGCCCTCGTCCGCGAGGAGTCGCACCACCGCCTCGGAAACCTCGAGCGTCGACTGAGCAGCGCCACCGCGGCCAGGTGAATACAGTCGTACGGTTCGAATGCGAATCGGGACCGGAAAGACGAGTTGCACCCATTGACCGCGTCCCGGAAGCGTGCCGATGCTGCTCCAGATTTGTTCGGCCGCTGCTTTCTTCACACGTCGATCCGTCAGACCCTTGACGGCTCCGGGATCGCGTGTCGACGAGACGGTTACTCGGGCGCCAGGCGCCAGATTCGTCCAGAGCGCTTCGGCAGCATTGGCCGGGACGGGAATCATCGAGTGCCCGATGTGGCAGCCGACGCATCTGGCAACGGTTCCGGGCCGACCGAAATTCATGCCGGCCACGTGCCCGGCGCCCAGATTCCCGTTCGGCCCCTGACTGAGCGGAACCGTGCCGTTCGGACTGCGTAGTTGCTCGAACAAGGGAACGTTGGCCGGCGCAGCGCTGTTGCGCACTGACCCATCGGCGTTCACCGGGACTTCGTCCAACTGAATGGGCCAATCGAGATTGGGAAACGAACCCGGGCTCGTCCGCTGATGGTCGATGAAGAACCGGATCGTTGCCGCCGAGCCCACCGGCGGTGCATTGACGATATCGGTATCGACCGGTGCGTTGCCGTAAATGTTGAGCGCGTCGAATGTAAACGTGCCGTCTGTGTCATACGGTCCTTCGGGGTACGGTGGTAGTTGGCTGGCGACTTGGGAAACGCTATCCCGTAGCAGCGGCGGGAGCGGACGCGGCCGGAGCGGACGCGCGCGCAATTCAGTTGTCGCCGGATTATCGTACAGGAGCGTCAAACCGCTGCCATCGGCATTCATCCGATACAACCCGTAGTCCTGCTTTACATCGGGTGCCATGGAAACCACGAACGTGCCATCGGACAGCGCCCCGGGCTCGCTGACGTACGTTCCTGAGAAGATTCCGTATGACGTCGGGTTGGACCGGTTCACATAATTCAGAGTGAGTGATGAGACTCCTGCGATGGGGACGTACTCCTCCTGGCCATGGGGAAACCGTCGGATTCCACCGAAGCCGGCTGCTTCGGTCATGTTGAACATCGGGAAGAAGTTCGCGTACAAGTCGCCCCTGAGCGAGAACGCGCCGCCGTAGACGTGCGTCGCATTGCCGTCGCCCGTCTGAAGGAATGATCCGCCCCACGCTGTCAGATCGGTGCCATCGGGATTGATGGTGGCGGGGTTCCAGGCGTTGCGCCACAAATAGTCAGCGTATTGCCCCGTACCGTCGATCTCCACATCCCGTTTCGCGCTCAGCCCGCCCTTCTGGATGTAGCCGCCATTGGAGTCTGTGATCGTGCTCTGATCGTTGAGCGCGAAACGATGGTTGCGCCACCACCGCGCGTAGACAATCTTGCCCGTCAGCGGGTCCACCTGCGGCCGGTCGGCGCCGTTCCGTTCGGCCGTGATCCGATGCAGGTTCGTCCCGTCGCTGTTCATCACATACAGGTTCGACGTCCGC
>JBKPDW010000632.1:0-17887 GCA_046728115.1 Acidobacteriota bacterium
CCTTTGCGCAGGTCACGCCCGACCGGATCCTTCGAGCTGAAACGACGCCCGCCGACTGGCTCACGTACTCCGGCAACTATCAATCGCACCGCTTCGCGCCGCTCACCCAGATCAACCGCGACAACGTGTCACGGTTGAAACCGGCGTGGATCTATCAGATGCGCCGGACCGGAATCGTCGAAACGACGCCGCTCGTCGTCGACGGCGTCATGTACCTCACCGAGCCCCCGAGCACGGTGACGGCGCTCGACGTCCACACCGGCCGGCCGCTGTGGACGTATTCGCCGCAGATCCCGACCGATGTCATCGTGATCGGGTCGCCGCCCGTGAACCGCGGGGTCGCGATCCTGGGCGATACCGTGTTCGCCGGAACGGTGCACGGCCACCTGATCGCGCTCGACGCGAAGTCCGGCACCGTACGCTGGGACACGACGGTCGACGACAACAAGTTCGGCTACTATCTGACGTCTGCCCCGCTCGCGCTCGACGGCCGCATCATTGTCGGCGTATCGGGCGCCGAAGCGGGAATCCGCGGATTTCTCGACGCCTACGACCCCAAAACGGGACAGCGCGTGTGGCGCACCCACACGATTCCGGCGCCCGGAGAGCCCGGATCGGAAACGTGGCACGGCGAGAGCTGGAAGACCGGCGGCGGCTCGGCTTGGCTGACCGGCTCGTACGACCCCGCGCTCAACCTGGTGTACTGGGGGACGGGAAATCCCGGTCCCGACTGGAACGGCGATCTGCGGCCCGGCGACAACCTGTACACGTGCTCACTCATCGCGCTGAATCCGGCCGACGGAAAAATCAAGTGGCACTTCCAGTTCACACCGCACGACATTCACGACTGGGACTCGAACGAGATCCCCGTCCTGTTCGACGCCGCCGTCAACGGCCGTCCGCGGAAGCTCGTGGCGATGGCCAACCGCAACGCGTTCTACTACGTGCTCGATCGCGAGACGGGCGAGTTCCTGTCGGCCCTGCCGTACGCGAAGCAGACATGGGCGGAACGGATCGACGTCAAAGGCCGTCCGATCCGCCGCGCCGGTACGGAGCCGAGCGTCGAGGGGACGCTCGTGTTTCCCAACATTCAGGGCGCGTCGAACTGGCCGAGCCCGTCCTATAGTCCACAGACGAAGCTCTTCTACCAGGCGGCGCGCGAGATGGGCACGTACTTCTACAAGGGCGAGCCAAGCTATAAGCCCGGCGAGGCGTTCGTGGCGGGCGGCGGCCGCGCCGTCAACGGCGACGATGCGTGGGGCGCGATTCGCGCGTTGGAATCGACAACGGGCGCGCTGAAATGGGAATTCAAGCTCCTGTCGCCTCCGATGAGCGGCGTGCTGTCCACGGCCGGCGGCCTGGTCTTCGGCGGGACCGACGAAGGCAATTTTTTCGCGCTCGATGCCGACACCGGGAAGCCGCTGTGGGACATTCAGCTCGGCGGCGCGGTCAGGGCGAACCCGATGTCGTTCGCTGTCGACGGCAAGCAGTACGTAGCGATCGCGGCCGGGTACGGGCTGTTTGTATTCGGGTTGCCGTGACTTCCCTGTCGTGAGACACCATCGATTGGTCTTCTTCGCGATCGCGGCGATGGCCGCGTCCGCCTTGCGCATCCGGGGGGCGACACAGGCTACGCCAGCCCCGAGCACAGTCGAGCGATCCGCCTCTGCGGGGCAGTTCGTGATGCGTGTCGTGACGAACGGGCTCGCGAATCCGTTTCAGGAGGTCTGGGGCCCGGACGACTACCTCTGGGTTACGGAGCGGACCGCCGGACGGATCACTCGCGTCCGCCCTTCGGATGGATCGACCACCACGGCGATCGAGATCAGCGATTTGCTTGCCGACGGTCCCGGTGGGCTGCTGGGGATGGCGCTCGATCCCGATCTTCTGAGAGGGACTGGACACGACCATGTCTACGTCGCCTACACGTACGACGCCGATGCCGATCCGGCGACGATCAGCCGCCGGACGAAGATCGTCCGCTTCAGGTACGACCCGAAGGCGCGTGTGCTCGGCAACGCAACGGACATCCTGGTCGGCCTCCCCGCCGGCACAGATCATCAGGGCGGGCGCCTGATCATCGGTCCCGATCGGAAGCTGTATTTCACGATCGGCGATCTGGGTGCCAATCAACTGGCCAACTTCTGCAAGCCGGATCGCTCGCAAAGCGTTCCGACCCTCGCGCAGGTGCAAGCGCGCGACCTGTCGATGTACGAGGGAAAAGTGCTGCGGTTGAACCTGGACGGATCGATCCCGCCGGACAATCCGATGATTGCCGGCGTGAGAAGCCACATCTACTCGTACGGCCATCGCAACCCACAAGGGCTCGTCTTTGCCCCGGACGGGAAGTTGTACGAGTCCGAACACGGGCCGAACACCGATGACGAGATAAACCTGATTCGGGCCGGCGGGAATTACGGGTGGCCGTACGTCGCCGGCTATCGGGACGACCTGTCGTACGCGTATGCGAACTGGTCCGCGTCGAGGGGCGTACCATGTGCGTCGTTGAAGTTCACGGCCTACCCGGAGATCCCGCCGTCGGTTCCCGTGCAGAAGGAGAGCGCGTGGGACCATCCTGACTTCACTCCGCCCATCCAGACCTTCTTCACGGTGCCGACCGGATACGACTTCAAGAACCCGAAATGCGCCGAGCGCGAGCTGTACTACCAGTGCTGGCCGACCGTCGCGCCGTCGAGTCTTGCGATGTACAGCGGGAACGCCATCCCAGGTTGGAACCACTCGCTTCTGTTGCCGAGCCTCAAGCACGGCACCGTCTATCGCATTCAGCTCGACGCGACCGGCACGACCGTCGTCGGTGACCCCGACGAAAACGAGTACTTCAAGACCGTGAATCGATACAGGGACGTGGCGCTCGGTCCGGACGGCCTGACGCTGTTCATCGCGACCGACGTCGAGGGCAACACGCAGGACCGTTCGGGCAGGCCGGCCAAAGGCGTCGACAACCCGGGGGCGATCCTCGAGTTTCGGTACGTCGCCGATCGATCGCGATGACTCATGGAACGCGACGCTGAACGCAGAGCTCGCGGAATCCGCGGAGAATTGTTCGCCCCTGGTGTCGGCGCTTTCTGCGTTGACCGTGAACAGGAATGGAATGTGAGGTTGCGATGAAACCATTTCTCCTGACCCTGACACTCGTCGGATTCGCCTTCTCGACATTGGTGTCGGGACAGGGCGGCGATCCTCACTACGGCAAGCCAAAGCGCCTCAACAAGATGATCGAGCTTCTTGACGCGGGCCAACCCGTGTACGACGTCGGCGTGACAGGCGGTGGCTATGAAGAGGGCAAGAAACTCGCGCAAACGACGAACGACCTCATTCAGTACGAAATGGAACACGGTCCGTTCGAGCCGCAACGCCTGCGCGATTTCATGCAGGGGCTCGTTGACGCGGGACCCACCAAGAGCGGTCACCGGACGCCGACGGTCATCGTCACGTTGCCGTTTACTGGTTTGGATGCAGCCTCCGTTCGCGCGAACACCTGGGTGATCGAACAGATTCTGACGGCAGGTGTGCACGGCCTGATGTTGTGTCACGCGCGAAACGCCGAAGCTGTCAGAGCGTTCGTCGCAGCGGCGCGCTATCCGTTCGACCGCGAGAGTCTCAAAGGCGCCGATCGAGGACTCCCGGAGGGCTTGCGCGGATCCGGAGGCCAGGGTCCCGCGGCGAAAATCTGGGGCATTTCCGCCACCGAGTACATGGAACGCGCCGACCCCTGGCCGATGAACCCGAATGGGGAGCTCATCTTGTCAGTGAAGATGGAGGACAAGTACGCGCTGGAGAACGTCGATGAAATCACCAGGGTGCCGGGAATCGCATGGGGCGAATGGGGCCCGGGCGATCAGGCCATGTCACTGATGGGGCTCGAATACCTGAAAAAGGGCGGGTCCGACGAGGCGCATGCCGGCACGGGTGGCTTTACTCCAGAGGGGTTGCCGCGGATTGGCGAGCCTAAGCTGGATGCGGCGCGCGCACGCATCATGGCCGCGATGAAGGCCCATCATATTTTTCCGCTGCATTCCGCCAGTAGCGACAACCTCGAACAGTTGATCAAAGCGGGGATCATGGTGACCCACGGCACCAGCGTCGAGCTCACCAACAAGGGTCGAGCGTTCACCAAGCGGCAGATGCCGTATTGAGTCGTTACGATTCTTTTCGATGGAGCCACACGGCATCGTAGAGTGGTCGCGCGGCTGGCCCGGCGATCACCGCCGTGCGCATATGAACGACCGGCATTGCGACGGTGGCCGCGATCTCAGCCAGACCGCGGCGCGACTCATTGTGGATGAAGTACCCACCGGGTCGCAGCATCGCGCCGATATTGCACAGAGCAAGCGCGAGCTGGTCGTCTTCAAAATAAGTGAGCACGTTGGTCGCTACGACCAGATCAAAAGGTGTCGGATCGGTCAACCGCTCCGTGATGACGTTGAGCCGTTCGGCAGTGATCGCATGCGAGACGGCCACTCGAACGGCGATGGATCGAAGGTATCGAGGATCCGAAGCGATCGTGCGGGGCGCCTCGACAGCTGCTCCGATGGCGAGACCAAGCTGGCGCGCGTACGCGCGGTAGTCGTCACTGAACGGCCGATCGGGGGTTTGCGCGATACCGCTGAACAGGTGCAGCGTGAGCGGTCGATCGGTGACCGACTCGAGGAACGAAACGACGCGCCGATTCGCATCGATCGAACGCACGTGCAGTTCCTGCTCTGACGCGAGCGACAGCGCCAGGAGCGCGTCGGCCACGGCGAACGGCTGATAGCTTTGCGGCGGGACGCGATCGAATAAGTCGGTCCTCGACGCGAGATCCAGACCCGGCCCAACGATCAATACACGGTTGATCCGAACGCTGTGGCCCGCGCTCAGCGATTGGAGGGCACCCAGCCCGAGGTAGACGCCGAATCCCGATTCGGTCTGTGTGTCTGAGCTGTGGGGACGCGTCTGATACAACCGCGCGATCCTTGCCACGTCGGATGATGACGTGGGGGCCACGAACTCTTTCATGTATAGGAAGCGCGCCACGCGCACGTAATCGCGGTACAGATCGTCCAGCGAAGGCGTTCGGCCCTCTCGCGTGAAGACCTGCCTGAAATAATCAACCCGCGCTTCATCTGTGCGCCGATCGAACGCGTGCACGAGATCCGCTACGCGCGCTCGCTCCGCTGCAGGCCAACCACCGGTCGGGAGATACGTGCCATCCTCGAGCAGTCGGCTCCGCTGGGATTCCGGCAGACCTTCGACGAACCGCTTGGCGCTGACCGCAGGTTCGATGCGGGGCCGGTTCGTGAAGCGGGTCGATTGCAGCGCGTAATAGATCAGATGCTCGCGCTCGCCTTCCGCGATCCGCCTCTCGGTGTCGGCGTCGATGTTCGAGATGTAATCGGCAAAGCCGTGCTCGCCGATCCCGCGCGCGGCAAGTTGCTCTCGGATCGGGGTCGGCAGATCGGTGTGGGCAATCCGCCGGCTGGGTGCAGCCGCTTGTGGCCCGAGTGTGGCCGCGGCGACTGCAGCCGTCGCCGCGGCCACCTTCAGCACGGCAGCGCCTCAGAACAGGAGCTTGATCCCAAGCTGCCCGTATCGCGGGAAATTCGACTGGCGGACGACCGTCCGATCGATCGTGCCGAACAGCGAGTTCGTTGGATTGTTCTCGTACTGCCGCTCATCGTAGATCACCTGGTTCAGCACGTTGTACAGCTCGAGACGGAGCTGCAGCCGCGCGTTGCCGTGCAGGCGCGTGGTCTTCGCAAAATTGAGATCGAACTGGTAGAACGGCGGCCGCCGGATATTCGCATCGCGGAACGGCACGTACGTGCCCGTGTAGTTCGGCTTGATGATGAAATTCGGCTGCGTGCACCCCGCCGCGACCGAGTAGCCGAGCATGGTGACGACGCCCGCGTCGTTCATCTGCGCCACGCACGGCGTGACGGCACGGATCACCTGGGCGCCGAAGTCTACGTTGTCGATCTTCGCGTCCTTCACGTACGTGACGTTCTGCGGAAGACCCCAGGGCCGGCCAGAGTTGAACAGCCACATGCCGGCCACTTCCCATCCCCCGACGAGACCTGCCACGGCGGGACTCGACGAGGAGAGGAATTTCTGATCGCGACCGAACGGCAGATGGTAGACGCCGGAAATGGTGACTCTGTGACGGCGATCGCTCTCGAACGGCGACTTCTGCACGACGCGGTCGACGTCGGTGATCAGCGGATTCTGGTTGTTGTTGCCGCCGATCACGTTGTCGCCGCCGTTCTCCTCGATCATCTTCGACAACGTGTACGTCCCGGCGAGCGTGAGCCCCGTCGACACGCGCTTGTTCGCCACGACCTGCGCCGAGTTGTACCAGATGCTGCCGTCGTTCCGATCGAACATCGTAATCTGGCCGAACTCCGGGAACGGCCGGCTCAACTCGTAGCGCGACAGCGTCGGGCTCGTGAACCGCGAGGTCCCCTCGAAACCCGGAACCTGATAGAACGGATTGGGCAGCAGCTCGTTGCAGTACGCGACGCTGCCGCCCTTCGTCGGATCGCATCTGTCACGAAGTGACAGCGGCGGCTCGTTGAATCCGCCCCACCGATTCTGCTCCTGCACGGTGCGGCTGCCGACATACGACACTTCGACGGTCGTCCGCCATGGCAACTCGCGCTGCATGCCGACCGAGAACTGGTGGACGTACGGATTGACGAAGTCGGGATTCGAGAAGCTCACGCTGCGTCCAACGAACGTCTCGAGCCCGAGCGAGGAGCCCGGCGCCGGCGCGATGCCCTGCGAGAACGGATTCGAAAACGCGTAGGTGGACGTGCGATCCGAATCGAGCGACGTGATGAGCGGCGTCTGCACGCCGAAGCCGTTCGATGCAG
The DNA here is from genome assembly GCA_046728115.1 of Acidobacteriota bacterium. Lineage (GTDB taxonomy): Bacteria > Acidobacteriota > Vicinamibacteria > Vicinamibacterales > CAVVIG01 > CAVSWN01. Next base: position 6,873 of record JBKPDW010000632.1, read on the forward strand.
AGATGCCAACGAGGTTGACGTAGTAGAGACCGTAGCCACCACGCAGCACAGTCTTGTCGCCGAGCAGATAGGCAGCGCCAATGCGTGGCTGGATGTTGTTCTGGTCCCGCTGGTACGGATACTTCGGGTTGCCATTGACGTCGACGAACCCCAGGCCGCCCCGAACCTGATAGCCGGGGAACTGCTGCTGGTTGATCCGCGCCGACACCGGATTGATCGCCTGCGTGTCGAAGCCGTAGTTGATGCGATTCTGCTCCTCGAACACCGGGGTGTTGAAATCCCACCGCAGGCCAAGGTTCAGCGTGAACCGGTCGGTGACCTTCCAGTCGTCCTGCACCCAGGGCGCGTAGTAGTTCCACCGGAACGTCGGATAGAAATTGTTCTCGACGAAACCGAACGCCGGTGCGCCGAGCAGGAACGACGCGATCGAGTTGCCGGTCAGCGCGTCCGCCGAGTTGAAGACACGTTGCGTGAAGCGGCGGTCGAACGTCAGCACGAACAGGTTGGTGTTGATCTCGCGCGTGTACCGCGTTATCCGCATGTCGAGGCCGCCGCGCACGTTGTGCGCGCTCTTCACCCACGAGAAGTTCGGCTGCAGGCTGAAGCCTTTCGTCGTCTCGCTGTTGCGGCTGTTGCGGCCAAGGTTCTGATACTCCACCGTGCCGCCGGTGGTCGCCCCGAACCCGCTCGGCGCGCTTGCGGTCGTGACGAAATTCAGACGCGGAAAGACCTTGTTCGGAAGCTGATTGACGAAGGACGCGGGAAATCCAAGCTCCGCCGGATTGAAATTCAGTCCGGGATCCGACCGCGCGAGCTCGAGGTACTGATTGAGCCCCACTCGAACGTTCACGACCAGTGAGGGGCTCACCGTCCGCACCCAGTCGGCGACGCCGCTATGGTTGATGCGCCAGAGCGGCAGCTGGCCGTCCTGCGCGGGCCCGCTCAGGATGCCGTTAACGCTGCGCTGCTCCGTGCGTTTGTTGTACGCGTAGCGCACGTAGATCTTCGTCCGCTCGCTGATGTTCTGATCGACCTTCGTTGCGATGTTACGGAACGTATCGAATGCGAGGTTCGGGGCGAACACGTAGTTGTTGCGCCAGGGATCGCTGCCCGCCGGCGCAGCTGAATTCGGCTGCAGAAAGTACTGCGAGAACGTCCGCGCCATCGGATCGATCCGATTGGCGGGAATGATGTTGCCGGGAAATGGATCGCGGACCCACTGCCCGTCCATGAGTCGGCCGGTCGACGGATCGTAGATGGTGATCAATCGTCCCTGCGCGTCTCTCAGGTTGCTGAAATCGCCGCGAAGCTGCGCGCCATCGGGTACCGTGTAGGTGGCGGGATTCGGCGTCGCCTCCTTGTACCCCTCGTAGTTGAACATGAAGAACGTCTTGCCGCGGCCGTCGTAGAGGCCCGGCAGCGTCACCGGCCCGTCCACCTGGAAGCCGTACTGATCTAACTTGTGATCCGGTTTCTCGCGGTTGTTCACCTTGAAGAAGTACTCGTTCGAGTCGAGCTCCTTTCGGCGCGCGAACTCGTACACGGATCCGTGAAACGTGTTCGTCCCCGATTTCAACGAGACATTGACCACGCCGCCGGCAGTACGGCCGTATTGAGCGTCGTAGCTGTTCGTGATGATCTTGAATTCCTGTACCGAATCGACCGGCGGCACGTACGCAATATTGTTCCCGCCCTGGATCGAATTGTTCGGCGCGCCGTCGAGCAGGAACTCGTTGTTGCGGTTCTGGCCGCCATTGATCGACCAGTCGGCTATGGCGCCGTTGTCGAACGGCCGTTGATAGATCGCCGGGCCGTTGTACGTGATGCCGGGCGAAAGGTACGACAGCATGAACGGATTGCGCGCGTTCAGCGGCAGCTCGGTGACGCGTTCGTTGTCGATCACCAGCCCACGATCGGCTTTCGACGTGTCGAGCAGCGGCGATTCCGCCGTCACGGTCACGTCTTCGCTCAGCTCCCCGAGCTGCAGCTGGAGGTTCACGGCAGCCGTCTGCCCGACCTCGAGCTGAACGTTGGGCTGTGTGACCTTGCGAAATCCCGCCAGCTCCGCCGTCAGCGTGTAGCGGCCCGGTCGCAGGAAGGGAATCGTGTACACACCGTCCGTCGTCGTCACACCAACCGCGATTTCTCCGGTTTGCGCGTTGGTCGCGGTAACCGTGACGCCTGGAACGACCAGACCGTTCGGATCGTTCACGCGTCCGGTGATCGTGGCGCGGAATTCCTGCGCCGAAGAGATGCTCGCGAACCCGAGTACGAACGCGAGTGCGAGAGACGAAGCAGCCGGTCTGGTCAGAAGACGCATGCTGTCCTCCTCGATCAATTGGCTGACTGCTTGTAACACACGCGCCAGAGGTCTTCAAGAACTGAGACCACTTCTCGTACCTGGACTTTTCTAGACGAGCTTGACCAAGACGCCAGGAAGGCGTCCCGCTGGCAGTCGAATCGGCGAAGTCGAACACAATCGGCGCCCTACCACAAGCGCCATGCACCAGACGTCGAGCCGCGAAGCACGCGCCACTGGCCGTCGAGCACAAACACATCAGGTTGGATCGTTGGCTGAATCGGACCGTTTCGTCGATGCGCAGCGAGACTCGAAAAACGGGCGGCGTCGGGATCATTCACGGTGCGTGGTAGGCTCAGGCGGCAATGTCACAGGCACCAATATCCCAGGTAGACGACAGATGTCAGTTGAGAACGCGCTGGTCCATGAGACCGCGCGCCCTCGCCACGCTGCTGGCCGTCGCGACCCTCACAAACGCGGTTGCGATCGGTTACGCCACCGAGCAGGCCGTCAGCGCGCCATCGCTACGCGAAGTTCGCGGGTACATCAGCCGCACATGGACAACGCTCACGCGATCTACGCGCGATCTTCCGCGCGCTGCCCGAGACCCGAAACTTCATCTCGATTCAGGACAGCCATCACCCGTGTACCTCTCTCGCCAGGAGGATTCAGCGGCGATCCAAAAGCGGCTCGAAAGTGTTCTGACACCCGACGAGCTCAAATCGATCGAGTTTCGAACCCTGCCGGCACGCCCGGAGGAGATTCGTGAGCACGGCCTGCTCTTCCTGCCGTACCCGTATGTCGTTCCCGGAGGCCGGTTCAATGAGATGTACGGGTGGGACAGCTACTTCATTCAGTTGGGACTGCTGCGCGACGGCAGAATCGAGCTGGCGCGCAACATGACCGACAATTTCCTCTATGAGATCGCGCAGTACGGCACGATCCTCAACGCGAACCGCACGTACTTCCTCACCCGATCGCAGCCGCCCTTTCTCACCGAGATGATCCTCGGGGTCTTCGACAAGGTTCACGACCGCGTGTGGCTGCGGCGATCGGTGCCCGCGATCGAGACCTACTACCGCTTCTGGACATCCCCGCCCCACTTGATCGAATCGCTCGGCCTGTCACGCTACTTCGACACCGGCGAAGGACCTGCGCCGGAAGTTCTCGCCGATGAGCGCGATGCGCAGGGACGTACACATTACGATCGGGTGGCCGAGTACTACCGCGCTCATCCGGTCATCGACGACTACGACGTGACGCAGTTTTACGATTCCTCGGCAGGTCGACTGACCGATCTGTTCTACAAAGGCGATCGCTCGATGCGGGAATCGGGATTCGATCCGTCGAACCGGTTCGGTCCATTCAGCGTCGACATCATCCATTACGCGCCGGTGTGCCTGAACGCATTGTTGTATCGGATGGAGCTCGACGCCGCCCGCATCGCGACCAGTCTTGGCCAACCATCGTCGGCCGGCGCGTGGCGGGCGCGTGCACACCGCCGGCGCGAGCTCATGGATCGATACCTCTGGGATCCTGCGGCAGGACTCTATTTCGACTACAACGTCCAGACCGGCCGGCGGCGGCCGTACGCGTTCGCAACGACGTTTTACCCGCTCTGGGCGGGTGCCGCGTCACCGGAGCAGGCGCGCGCCGTCGTGCGCAATCTCCCGCGCTTCGAGGCTCCTGGCGGGTTGCTCACGAGCACCGAACTGACCGGCAGTCAGTGGGATGCCCCGTTCGGCTGGGCGCCGCTGCAGATCATCGCCGTAAATGGACTACGAAGATATGGCTTTCACACGGCAGCTGATCGTCTGGCGCGAGAATTCGTGTCGCTGGTCGCGGAGGATTTCGCGGCGCACGGCACCATTGTCGAGAAATACGATGTCCGACGGCGTTCGTCGGATCTCGCCGCAGGACTCAGGTTCGGCTACACGTCCAATGAAGTCGGCTTCGGCTGGACCAATGCGGCGGTGCTCGAACTGCTGGCGGGGCTGAATCGCCGGCAGCAGGGACGTGTTCGGCCTTCAGACCCCGCGACGCATGCCGGCGGAGCACCCTCGGCCCGCCGCGACATGCGTCACCAGATAAACTTCAACGCAAACTGGAAATTGCGCTGCGCGTCGTTGCCTCCGTACGCCGTCGACGTGATACGACCGGCATTGGCGTTGTCATCGCCGGGCACGCCAATCGTCGAATCCGGATTGCCCAGATTCACGTTGTTGAAAATGTTGACCGCCTCGATGCGGAACTCTATCGCCTGCCCGGCACTGACGCCGAACCGCTTGAACAACGAGGCATCGGTTCGCCAGTAGCCCGGTCCGCGCAGGCTGTTTCTCGGCAGATTGCCGAAGGTGCCCGGGCGCGGCCGGGCGAACGCGCTGCCTTGCGATCCAATTGGCGTCGCGTTGAACCACCGGTCCTGAGTCCCGCCGCCCGCCATCGGATCGCCCACGAGATCGGGACGGCTCGGGCCCGTATCGCGATCGGTGCCCGCGCCCCGATAGGTGACGCTGAACGGCAGCCCGCTCTGGATGAATGTGTTCTGGTTGAACTGCCATCCCCCCAGAAGTACGTGACCTTTGAAGATAGGCAGCTCGTACGTGGTGGCGACGCTGAAATTGTGCACCCGATCCCAATCAGCCGGGGCGTAGTTCAGTGCGCGGTCGTAGAAGAACTGTTCGGACGCCTCCTGCCGCTCGCGCTGCAGCGTGTACTGCATGTAGATCGAGTAGCCGTCAGCGAAGCGTTTCGTGAGCTTCGTTTGCAGCGAGTCATATCGATTGTGGGCGCAGTTGCAGTAGACCGAGATGTCCTGCGTCCAGCCATATTGAGTGAAATACGGCTTGCGGTTGTTGAGCGGCACGCTCGGGTAGCCGGCGATGGTCGCCTGGTTGATGTTGATATCGGGTCCATCACTGGCGAACACGCGGGCGCCACGGTTACCGACGTAGCCCGCTTCGACCGAAATCAGCCGTGTCAACTCGCGCTGCACCGTCACGTTGTAGGCGTCGACCGCTGGCAGATGCTGCTGGTCCGGCAGGACGCGGGCGAACACACCATCAGGGTGGCGTAACAATCCGTTTGTGCTGGCAGTGCCGAACGACGGCGGCGGCGGACCGTCCTTCAGATTGAAAACCGCGAGGAAGTTTTCCGGCGCGTTCAGTTCCTGTGCCGACAGCACCGGCAGATTCTGCGTGACGGTGTGGCCGAAGACGGAGCCGAAGACTCCCAGATCGTAGCTGCGCCCATACCCCCCGCGGATGACGGTCTTTTCGTTCAGCTGATACGTGGCGCCGACACGCGGCGCCCAGTTGAGCGCGTTCTTCACGTCGCCGTTCAAACCGACGCCGCCGACTCCCGCGACTCGGATGTCTGGCGACGGGATGTTGGCGTTGCTGTCATCGACCGTGGCAAGCAGGAAGCCCCCCTTGCCTGTGTCGCTGACCGTCTGCGGGTTGATGACGTCCAGCCGCAGACCGTAGTACACCGTCAGCGCCGGCGAAGCCCGCCAGGTGTCTTGCGCGTAGTACGCCTGGCGCCACTGGCGCTCTGCCGCATCGGTGAACGGGCTCGCGTAGCGGGTGAAGCGGGAGACGTCGCCGAGCAGAAACGTCGCCAGGCCAAGACCGCCGCCATTCGCGCCGCTGGTCCGCTCTTTCCAGAAACTCAACTCGCCCGAGCGGTGACGATCGCTCGGGACACGTAAGTTGTGAGCGCGGCGCACGTCAACGCCAAATTTGAGCGTGTGATTTTGCATCTGCCGGGTGAGGTTGCCGACAAACTGCGCCTGCTTTTCGTCCTCGTCCAGCGGGCAGTTGCACCGGTTCACGCCAAGGCCGGAGCCGAAATTCGACAGACCCTGGTCGGCACCGTTGCCGGCATCGGACCCCTGAGTGCGCACGAATCCGCCAAACAGGCCGGAATTGAACGCGGTGTCGGTGTTCAAGCCGGGGATGCCCGCGTCCTTTGCCGGCGTCGTTCCGTAGTCGAACGGCAGCACGTCGACTTTGTACGCGAACCATCCGAAGCGGAAATCGACCGTCATGTTCGTGCCGACCGTGCGATCGAACCCCAGCGCAAGGCTCTGGTTCTTCACTTTCGATACGCCGCCGAGCGACACGAGCTCTTGTCCGCCGCCGGCGCCAAATGCGGTCGGCCCATCGCGATTGAACTTTCCGTAGCTGTAGCGTCCGAAGAGGTTGAAGCCGGCGCTCAGCCGATCGTCACCGCGCACGTCGAACGTGTCGTTGTCGAACGGTTCGCTGCCGGACGCCACGAAATTGTCGCGAATGCCGGGCCGTGTGGGCATCGGAATGAGCTTGAGGATCGCGAGCGCCTGCGGCGACAACCGGTTCGCCGGGATCGTGTTGTTGGAGAACTGCGGGCGTTGGGCCGGCAGACCGCCGGTCGGATCGAAAATCGGAACGCCGTATTCGCTCAAATCGCCGGTCCGCGCCCTCGCGGTTGGCACGGTCAGCAGCCGGGATCCGCCGGTCGTGCTGCGGAGCCCCCCATAGTCGCCGAAGAAGAACACGCGGTCTTTGGCGATCGGCCCGCCAACCGAGCCGCCGAACTGGTTTCGAGTCGTCTCCGGGATGAACCTGCCGGTCAGCGGATCGGGCTGCGATTGCGAGAAGGGATTGCGCTCCTGCAGCGCATCGCTCAAGTAGAACTCGTGCGCGGACCCGTGGAAGCTGTTGGTGCCCGACTTGGTCTGGACCGAGACCACGCCGGCGGTAGCCTGCCCGAATTCGGCGTCATAGTTCTGTGACGTGATCTTCGTCTCGGCGATGGCGTCGAAGTTCGGGTTGATCACGATGATCCCGAGAATCGGATCGCGATTCTCGGTCCCATCGAGCTGATAACCGGTGCCGCTGAAGTGCTGGCCGTTGACTTGCGTCTGCGTGGATCCCTGCGGGTTTTCACTGGCGGCATGCTGCCATCCGAGCTGCTGCGTGCCCGGCGTGAGCAGAATGAGCTTCGTGAAATTCCGATCCAGCACCGGCAGGTCGTTGATCTGCCTGGTTTCGAACGTCGTCGCCACGTCCGCGCGGTCCGTTTTCAGCACCGGGCTGAAGCCGGTGACCGTGACCGTCTCGGACACCGCGCCGATGTCCAGCTTGATATCGAGACGAGTCTGCGTGTCGACGTTGACGCGGATGTCCGAAAAGACCGCGGCCTTGAACCCGGCGAGTTCAGCCTTGACCTCGTAGGTGCCGGGCAGCAACCGCTCTTTGGTGTAAAGTCCGGATTCGTTCGTGACGACGACGTCGACCGTCTTGCGCTCGGCGCTCGTGATCGTCAAGGTCGCGCCAGGCACAGGGGCACCGCTCGAGTCGGCGATGGTGCCGCTGATGCTGCCGTACACAGCCTGCGCGTCGACGTTGGATGTCGACGACAGGACGAGCAGCGTTACTGGGACAAGTCTTCGAATCGCCGGTGCGACGACTCTGACGAGGCGGGACACAGCACTCACGGGCGCCTCCTGAACTGGCGGCCAGCTGTCTCTGAACGGGCGAGTGGTTCGCGCATCGTAACGGCGGGTTGGTAACTCGTCAAGACCAATGCAAGTACTTGCATAGACTGACAGGTCGTGCTCATGAGCTTCCTGTTCTGTCGAGCTTGGAAGCGTGTCGCGTACGCCGTCGTCGCCGGTGCCGCCGCAATCGCGATCGTCACGGCGCAAGACACATCCTCGATCTCAGCGCGAATCGCACGCTTTCCGCTGCGCAGCGGAGGATTGCATCTCGAACGCCGCGCACACGCCGGCGCGTTCTTCGACGTCGTCGGTCGTCGATCTGCGCTCTTTGGATACGAGAACCGTGAACTGGAAGCCTGGGTCTACCCGATCAAGATCCTGGACGACTTCACCGTCTCGTTCCGGCTCGAAGGGTATCCGCTCGACATAGATGGCCGCGACATCCTCGCAACGATCGACGTGCGGCCTGAAGCGACGACGCTCACGTATGCGCATGCGGCGTTCACGGTTCGCCAGATCATGGTGGCGCCGCTCGACGAGGCCGGCGTCCTCGTGCTGCTGGATGTGAACAGCGTCCTGCCGCTGACCATCACGGCATCGTTTCGTCCTCGGCTGCGTCTCATGTGGCCGGCGACGTCAATGACCGCGTCTACGGGATGGGATGCCACTGAGCACGTTTATTACGTGACGGAAGAGAGCCGCAGGTACGCGGGCGTGGTTGGCTGCCCACTGGGTCGCGAGGATTCGCTCATGCCGTATCAGGAACAGCCGCGCGACGTTCCCGTACGGTTGGTCATTACCGTGCCGACCGATGTTGCCAGGACTGATTTCATTCCAATTGCCATCGCGGGAAGCACCGAGGGCCGGGCGGCAGCAAAAGCGACCTACGACCGGTTGCTCGGCTCTGCGCAAACGGTGTACGAGCAAGCGGCCGATCATTTCGATCAACTCGAGCGCGAGACGATCGGCATCAGCACTCCCGACGTTCAACTCGATGCGGCATTTGGATGGGCGAAGGTGGGCATCGACAAAGGCCTGGCGACGAATCCTTTTCTCGGTACGGGTCTCCTCGCGGGGTTCCGGACGTCGGGTGACAGCGAGCGTCCAGGATTCGCATGGTTCTTCGGACGTGATGCAGCATGGACGACCCTCGCGACCACCGCACAGGGCGCGCATGGGACGACACGCACGGCGTTGGAATTCCTGCGCCGGTTTCAGCGTGAGGACGGCAAGATCCCGCACGAGATCTCCCAGACTGCGACACTGCTACCCTGGTTCGACGCCTATCCGTACGCCTGGGCGAGCGCCGACGCCACGCCGCTGTACATCGTTTCGCACGGCGACTACTGGAAGGCGACTGGCGATCGCGAGTTCATCGCCGCGGCCTGGCCCTCGCTGCTGAAGGCGTATCGCTTTTCAGCGGAGACGGACACCGACGGCAACGGTCTCATTGAGAACACCAAGGTCGGCCACGGCTGGGTCGAAGGAGGCGCACTGTATCCAGCGCACGAGGAGATTTATCTGCAAGGTCTCTGGGTGGCGGCGGCACGCGCCATGGCCGAACTCGCAGACGTGATGGGCGACGCCAACGTCGCCGCGGCAGCGCGACATGCCGCCGACCGTGCGCGCACGGCAATCGAGCAGATCTACTGGCTCGCCGACCGCGGCCACTACGCATTCGCCACGGCGATCCCCCGTGCCGCGCGTCCGGCAGCGGAGCCGGGCCCGAACCGCGCCCTTCGTCAACGTCGTCTCGATGCGCTGCAGAATTCCCGCCTGATCGATGAAGACACCGTGCTGCCGGCGGTGCCGCTCTGGTTCGGTGTCGCCGACGCGGAGCGCGCACAACTCGAGATCGATCACCTCGGAAGCGCCGCGCTCGCGACCGACTGGGGTCAGCGGATCCTGTCCAATCGCAGCGCGCTCTATGATCCGTTGTCGTACCACTACGGCTCGGTGTGGCCGCTCTTCACGGGTTGGGCCGCCATGGCGGCGTACCGGTACGGTCGGCCGCATGTCGGCTACCAGGCAGTGATCGCCAATGCACGACTCACCTCTCACAATGCACTCGGATACGTCACCGAACTTCTGTCCGGCGATTTTGCGACGGCGTTCGGGCGGTCGTCACACCATCAGGTCTGGTCGGAAGCAATGGTAGTGACGCCGATTATCCGCGGCTTGCTTGGAATCGAAGCGAGCGATGGCGGCCGCATCCTGCAATTCGCCCCCAACCTGCCGATCAATTGGGATCACGTCGCCGTCCGATCCGTGCCGGCAGGTGCGGCGCGGTACGACATCACACTCGATCGCACGATTGGGCGCGCGTCGGTGCGTTTCATGCGGCACGAAGCGAATCGGGTAGCGCCAGGGCGGCGCTTCAGCGTCGCACCGGCGTTTCCGCTCGATGCGCGCATCCGCAGTGTGTCGATCAACGGCAGGGCCGGCCGCTTCGCGGTCACCCGGGGCGTCGAGATACAGCGTGTCGACGTTCCGGTTCAGGAGGTGTCGACAAACACGGAGGTGACGTTCACCTACGATGAGGGTTCGGACGTATACGTTGACTCGCGCGAGATCGTCGCCGGCCAGACGAGTGACGGGTTGCGCGTGCTGCGCTCGCACGCCGAGGCGCCGACATTACGCCTGCTGCTCGAAGGACGCGGAGGGCGCAGCTATACGCTTCACGTGCGATCGCCTGGACGCCTCGGCCAGGCGGAAGGCGTTACCCTTCGGAATACAAAGGGCGCCGATCAGAAAATCGAGATCGCGTTCGGCGGAGACCCGGACACATACGTGCGTCGCGAGATCGCGCTACCGATCCTGCGCTAGCCGCTTTATACCCTCTTTGATCGTCACGACGCGCCTGCCGGCTACGTTCGTCAGCACCTCGACGCGCCCGCTCGGCCACCGCACCTCGATTCTGTCCGCCTTCGTCGCCGCTCCCAGCCCGAAGTGAAGCCGCAGGTCGTCGTGCGAGTAGTAGCTCGACTGGCTCGTGACAGCCTGCGCTTGGGTTTTCGCTCCCACCGTGACCCGCACAATCGCGCCGATCGCCGCGCGGTTCGACGAAGTGCCTTCAAGCTTCACGGCAATCCAGTCATTCGGACCGGCGTAGTCGTTGCGCAGCAGCGACGGCGGCTCGTTCATGTTGAAGATCAGAATGTCCACGTCGCCGTCGTTGTCGAAGTCGCCAAATGCTGCGCCGCGACTTGAATGCGGCGCCGCCGCGCCGGGCCC
>JBKPDW010000633.1:0-29398 GCA_046728115.1 Acidobacteriota bacterium
GACATGTACGGGGGTCTGTCGTGTGGGCCATGAGGAAGTCGGTCTTCACGAATTTTTATCAAGCACGGATCATCCAGAGATACGGTTCTCTTATCATTGGCGAATCAGCCGCGAGAGGGATCGGAGGACGACGATGGCCGAGAGCCGTTTCAATCGCTACCGGCAATTGTCTATTCAACTTGGCGAACAACGCGCACGTGCCCTGCTCGACCGGCTCCAGGTGCTTGCGTTGACCGAACCGGAAACGTTGCGCGAATTCGAAGCCTTCATCGACCGCAGCTGTCGTCCGGAAAGCGATTGGCGGTCGATGGCGAGCCCCATTGTCGGCCGCTACCCGACCGGCGTCAGGCAGATGAGACGCCGGAGCACGAACGCCGCCAGTCCACCCCGCCAACGACTGATGTGCCTCCCCTGACGTGATCTCGGTCGTTGTTCCCCGTTACTGAAAATCCATCGCAGACACAGTCCTGAGCGTCGCCAGTTCTATTCGAACACACGCTGCAGCTGTGCGCGGCGGCCATGACGCGTCGTCTTCACTCGCTCGAGCCGCCCTTACGGCTGGTCCCGAGAATGGCTGGTACAAGCAATTCACAAACGCCGGCCATGATTCCCTCGGATCGACCTTCGTGATGCCGAGCGTCAGGAAGATCACGGCGAAGAGCGCGCCCGCGTTCGCAACGTCCTATTACACTATCGTTCGGCAGAAAGGACTGGAGAGCACGTTTCGGAGCACTCGGGATGACCAGGACTGGACGTTATGTACAAGGCGCTCATCGACGCGATTGAACGGGCATTTGCAGGGCGGCACCTGTCAGAGGGGAGACGGCTCGCGATGGGGTGGCTCGCATCAGGCGTCCTCGTATTGCTGTCCGTGGCCCCGGCCCTGGCGCAGACGGATGAAATACAGGTTTACGATGGCGGTCTCGCCGACAAGGGCGTCGTCAATTTGACCTGGCACAACAACTTCACACCCATTGGCGTGAAGACCCCCGCATTTCCGGGCGCGGTCGTCGCGAACAAGTCGTTCAACGGCGTTACGGAATGGGCGCTGGGCGTCACCAACTGGTTCGAGGCGGGACTCTACCTGCCGCTGTACAGCCGCGACAATACGACCGGCTGGGCGATTGATGGCGTCAAGCTGCGTGCGCTCTTCGCCGTCCCTCATGCAGACGATCGGACGTTCTTCTACGGCGCAAATTTCGAGTTCAGCTACAACGCGCACCGGTGGGACGCCACTCGATTCACGTCCGAAGTCCGACCGATTGTCGGATGGCATCTGAAACCGATCGACATCATCGTGAATCCGATCCTGGATACCGCATACGACGGCCTCAAGAACCTCGAGTTCGTGCCCGCGTCCCGAATCGCGTACAACCTGAAGTCTGGGCTGGCAATCGCCGCGGAGGAATACGACGACTTCGGTCCTCTGCATGATTTTCTTCCGCTGTCGCAGCAGGTGCATCAGCTGTACGGCGTCGTGGACTGTTCGTGGAAGACCTGGGATATCGAAGCAGGCGTCGGCTTCGGCCTGACCGACGCATCCGATCGACTCACGCTCAAGTTGATCCTATCTCGCGATCTGAACCGCTGACCGGTCTGACGTCCCGAGTCACGCCGCACGCTGTGGTGATCGTTCACGCCATCAGCTCGGCCGCAGCGCGTCGACGCGGACGCCGAAATCGGTCAGCACCCTCGGCTCACGGGCGGTCCGCAACGCGTTCAGCACCGCAGCGAGGTCGATCGCCTCTTGAGCCACTGCCCCGGCGACGGGCGACAGCATACCGAGCGCAGCAAACGCCATCCCGATCGCGCTCAGCAGCATGCCCCCAATCGCGCTCTGAAGCGCGACCCGCCTCAAACGGTAGCTCAAATGCAACAGCTCGTCGACCTTCGACATTGACGTGTCGACGATGACCACCTGCGCCGCTTCCGAGGTGACATCGCTGTGCTGACCGAAGGCAATCCCGACGGTCGCCGCCATCAACGCGGGCGCGTCATTGATCCCGTCGCCGATGAACACTGTCTTCCGCCGCGCTGTTTCCTGCCGCACGATGTCAACTTTCTGTTCCGGCGAGGCCCCGGCATGGATCCGCCTAATCGCGACGGCATCGGCAAGGCGCTTGACCTCCGCTTCCCGATCGCCCGAGACGAGCAGGACATCCGTGAATCCGTGGTTCGGTCCCAAATGACCGACGAAACCACGGCTGTCCACGCGCGGCACATCGTGAAACCGCAACAACGCCGCGTAGCGATCGTCGACGATGACGACGCACTCCAGTCCCGTCGGCTCAGCCGGCGGCAGCTCGAACCGATCGCCCGCATGCGCGCGATTCGTGATCAGAACAGTCCGGCCGCCCACTCTGCCCCGCAAGCCTATGCCGGCGTCTTCGTGAATCCACTCGACATCGGGCAACGAGAGGCGAGCGGCCGCCGCGGCCTGGACGATCGCGGCCGCCAGTGGATGACGGCTGTACTGCTCGAGCGCCGCAACCAATGGCAGGAGCGTGTCGCGCGAGACGTGCGGCGCGTACACCTCGCCGCTCAGCGCAGGCCTCCCGTACGTGAGCGTCCCCGTTTTATCGAGGATCATGATCTGGCAGAGCGTCACCTGTTCGAGCGCCGCCGGGTCTCTCACGATGATGCCGCGACGAGCCGCCGCGGAAATCGAGCCGATGATCGCGACCGGAATGCCGAGCAGGAGCGGGCAGGGTGTCGCGATCACGACGACACTGAGGAACCGGATCGCGTCGTGGGTCCAGTACCCGGCGACCGTGGCGATGACGAGCGTCAGCGGCGCATACCAGGCGCCGAGCTGGTCGCCTATCCGACGAAGGGTCGGACGCCGCTGCTCGGCGTCCCGCATCACGCGCATGATCTGCGCAAATCGGGAGTCGGCTGCCACGCGGGTGGCTCGAATGCACAGGGAAGATGGACCGTTGACCGCGCCCGACAGCACCTGCGCACCTGGTCCCTTCGCGATGGTGAAGGGTTCGCCCGTGAGATAAGACTCGTCCATCGCCCCGTGTCCATGGACGACTTCGCCGTCGACCGGGCAGATCTCGTGCGGCAGCACGTCGATTTCATCGCCGACAACGACGTCCGTCACGTCGACGTCTTCGAAAACACCGCCGCGACGCCGATGAGCGCGGGTGGGGACGCGCGCAGCCAGGGCTCGCAACACGGAAGTCGCTTCAGCGATGGCATAGCGCTCGAGAGTGTTCCCGCCCGACAGCATCAGAACCACGATCGCGCCCGCCAGATACTCGCCCAGCAGCGCGGACGCCGCGATCGAGATCGCCGCGAGATGGTCGGCGCCGAATTCGGCGTGCAGAGCGCGCCATGCGAGCCGGATGACGAGTGGAATTCCTCCGACCACGAGGACAACAATGAGCGGCGTCTCGCTCCCGACGGCTGCCAATCGATCGATGTGGCGCAGGTACAGGTGTCCGACAATCCCCGCGAGCGCCAGAAGCGCGATGCCCGCATCCTGACTGAAAAGCGACGCGCCATGCCTGCACGTTGCGGCGCTCATGAGATTGGCCGTCGCACCAAGGCCCTGGGCCGCCTTGCCGGGGTGGGGGTTCAGCTGGTTGCCATCCGTCAATGCCGCTGAAGCGATTCGAGATAGTCGACCAGATTGGATATTCGCACCTTGACCCGCGCGGCTGATGGATCCAGGCTGCGGAACGTCGGGCCCCACACCGGCATGTCTGACGGTCCGTGGGCCGCAACGGCGCGCGCCTCGGGTCCGTTGGTGATGAAAGCTTCGATGCGCGCTCGTGGAAAGACCCCTCCGTTTCGTGCTGCGATCGTCGTCAGGTCCGCGGGGTGCGACTTGAGGGCCTCCGCCACCGGACCGTCTCCCCGTCCGCCTCGTCCGTGGCACGGCGCGCAGTAGAACCTGAACATGTCGGCACCGTAAAGCGAATCGATCACGAGGGAAGGCACTTCTCCAGGCCGCGTCTGCGCATGAATGGCTCGAACCGTGCTGAGGGCGACGACTGCGATCAGCGGTAACGCCATCCATCGAGCTTGCAGCACGTGATGACTTCCGCCACGCGTCGAGCCTCGCGCTGGGCACAAGCTGGCGCGACCAGCGGCAACCAATCGCGCGGCTACGGTCTGGCGGGGTTCAGCAGCCGACATCGAATCTCACGTACGCGCCGCCAGCCGTCCGTTTCAGAAAATGCTCGTCGAGGAGCAGCTGGAGTACTGCGTCACAGGTGTCGGTATCCAGCGCCCATAGACGCTCCACTTGCGGTTTGGTCAGGGTGAGACCGGGCAGCTCCTGAAACTCGCCGCGAACGATATCCACCAACTCTGTCGCGGGTCTGTCCATCACTTTCATGGCCATCTCCGGTGTTCTTCCGCCGCGTGTATCCTTTCTTCCTGGTGCCGTGTTTGCGGTGCCAGGCACCTGGTACGGCACCGCTGCGGAAAATTCCGCCAGCGCTCGGAATTTTTCCGGTACTCGGCGCCCTGCCCAGTGTCGGCGTTACGCGACCTTCACGCTGATTGCCTTCGGCTTGGTGTCAGGCGCCTTGGGCAGGTGTACGCTCAGAACGCCGTTTTTGAATTCCGCCGACAGCTTGGTGGCATCTACCTCGGTTGGCAAAGCGAACCTGCGGACGAACTTGCCATAGGTCCGTTCGATCTTGTGGAACTTCGTCCCCTTCTCGTCCTTCTCCAGCTTCCGGTCGCCTTCCACCGTGAGGACCCCCTCGTCGAACTCGACCTTCACGTCTTCTTTCTTGACGTCCGGCAGGTCCGCCTTGACGAGATACTCGCTCTCGGTCTCTTGAATGTCGACGGCGGGCGCCCAGTCGGCGAAGGTCGCCTCGGCCTCAGGACGAAATGGCGCCTCGCCGAACACGCGATCGAGCCTTGTCTGAATCCCCTCCAGCTCCCTGAAGGGATCCCACTTCATGATATCCATGGTGGACCTCCTCGAATTCGATCGAGCAACGCACGTGCCGGACTTGTCCGGCCGTTCGAGAGATTCGGTACCCGCCGTGACAGCACAGCGGCTGAGCGTCGATATCAATGCCGCAGCGTCAGAACGGGGCACGATGCCTGCCTGATCACCTGATTCGTGGTCGAACCGAACAGCATCAGATCGAGCGCGTTGCGGCCGTGGACGCCGATCACAATCAGATCGGCGCCCTCCCGCGCGGCGACGTCCAGAATCCGCTCGTGCGCCTTACCGAACACCAGTCGCGGCTCGGGAGCGCACCACTGCCGCACCTCGTCTGAAATGAGGGCGTTCAGCTTCTGCCTGGTTTCCGCTTCCAACTGACGATGATATTCGGACGTCTCCAGTGTGCGTCGGGCAGAAGTCTCGTCGGCCGGCCACTCGAACACATGCATGACGGTGAGGCGGGCACCGGATTCCTGAGCGAGCGACAGAGCGAATTCCAGGGCGGCAAGCGAGGAGTCGGAGAAATCCACCGGGCACAGCACGTGTGCGAACGGGAGATGTGACGTCATCGTCGCGGGCGGCGGCACCGTCAATACCGGGCAGCTGGCCTTGCGCAGCACTTTCTCCGCGACCGAGCCGAGCATCAGGCGCTCGACGCCGGTGCGACCGTGCGTAGCAAGGACAATCAGGTCCGCAGGCCAGGTTCTGGCATGTTCGAGAATGCGGCTTGCCGGGTTACCCTCGTCCACCACGACCTGGGTGGCAAGGTGCGGATGGATCGCGGGCAGCAGTGTATCCCGAACCCGTTCCTCGAGTAGTGGCCGACGAGCAGTCAGCGTCATCACGGCATCGACGGTGGCCGCAGACGGCAAAGGCGGGTTCGCCTCCAGCTCCGGCTTGTCTACGTGCAGGACCCTGATACTGGACCGGTACCACTGGCCAATCGTCGCGGCATGCGCGAGGGCGTTGCGCGAAACGTCCGAAAAATCGACCGGACAGAGGATGCGTTGAATATCGAGCATGACTGTCCTTCCCTCGATGCAGTAATGCAAACGCCCTGCTCAATCTCGCAGGTCGGCATCCGTGAAAAAGCCCAGCAATTGTGCGGCTGTGTTGATTCGAGCGCCGAATCTCCGGCATCGTGCTCAACAAACCGAACCGTCAGCGAAACTGAGGAGTCTGCTCGTCGCTCACGGGTACGACAGCTGAGGCGCGCGAAGCGCGGGTGCTCAGAGGACCTCTTACGTTTCAACGGGAGCCTGTGACGGCTCCGCCGCCTCAGCGCCTCCCGCGACGCCGATGCCGCCAAGTCCGCATCGAACGATGCGGTCGCCCAGCGTCGACCGCTTGATCTGCAGCAGTTCGGCCGCACGCGACTTGTTGCCGTGGCTTACCTTCAGCGCCCAGGCGATCAGATTGGATTCGAGCTCGCGAATGCGCTCGTCGAGCGCAATCGGCGCCGTCGGCTGAGCCGACTCGGACATCGGCAGTGCCAGTGTCGCCGGCTGCGAACCCGCGCGGAACAGGATGGACGCCGACATGCAGCCGGTGCGAACGGTTCCGCACGTGCATGTCTGCGCGATGCGTTCGCAGGCGTTCTCGAGCTCGCGCACGTTCCCGGGCCATGAGTACCGCATGAACGCCTGCCGGACTGCGTCGGAAATCTGCGGGACGTCCTCTCCGGTTTGCCGGAAATACCGCTGAATGAAGTGGTCCATCAGCGTTGGAATGTCCTCGCGGCGCTCCCGCAGCGGCGGCAGTATTACCGGCAGCACGTTCAAGCGATAATAGAGGTCTTCGCGAAACTTGCCCTCTGCGACCATCTGCTTCAGATCGCGCTTGCTGCCGGCGATCACTCGGACGTTCACCGGAACCGTCCGCGTGCCGCCGAGCCGCTCGATCGTGCGATTCTGGAGCACGCGTAACAGCTTGACCTGCATCGCCAGCGGCACGTCGTCGATGTCGTCGAGAAAAATCGTTCCGCCCTCGGCAAGCTCGAAGCGGCCGGGGCGATCCTTCACCGCGCCGGTGAATGCCCCGCGCTCGTGGCCGAAGAGCTCGGATTCGATGAGCGACTCGGCGAACAACGCGCAGCTGACGGCGACGAACGGACGATGCTTGCGGCGGCTCGCCTGATGGATGAGAGTGGCGGTCACTTCCTTCCCGGTACCGCTCTCGCCCGTGATGAGCACGGTGCTGTCGCTGTTGCCAATCACTCGGAGAAAATCGAACACCGCGCGCATTCGAGCGCTTCGACCCACAACGACCGAATCGATGACCGGTGCCAGCGTCATCGCGCACCTCACCTCAGGTGGAGGGTGTCGAATTCCGGCATCTCCTCCCGCAGCGCCGCTTCAACGCCGACGTAGAGCGTCATCTGGGCGCTCGGACAGCCGGCGCACATGCCAGTCATCCTGACGCCGGCCGAATTGCCCACCACCTCGACTACCTCGATGTCGCCACCGTCCGCCCGCAGGAATGGGCGGACTTTGTCGAGCACCGCCTCGACTCGCTCCTTCGTTACCATTTGAACGCCTCCGAGATACGATGCGGTCAGGGGCAACGCGAATGCCAGCTTCCCGGCGCCGAAAACGCAGCAATTTGGCGGTTTTTCGTGGGCGCGGCGTCTGGCTGTCGCGAACTATTCCCCACCAGCGCGGGTAAATCCGCGCAACTTCTTTATTCCGCCGAGGACGAGGCAGTGGACCGTTCGAGCCGGAACTTCTCGATTCGGTAGCGAATCTGATCGCGATTCAGGCCGAGCAGGCTGGCGGCCTTTGTCTGATTCCACCCGCTTCGTTGGAGGGCCTGAATCACGAGCGACCGTTCGAGTTGCTCGAGATCGATCCCTGCCGCGGGCAGCTCAACCCCTTCCGTGAGCCGCGGGGCGCCCGCGGCCACGCTGGGAAAGTCGGCCGCCGTGAGCTCGTTGCCATCCGCGAGCAGCATCGCGCGCTCGACGACATTGCGCAGTTCCCGAATGTTGCCGGGCCAGCCGTAGGTCTGGAGACGCCGCATTGCCTGATCGGTAACAGTCCTCACGCGCTTGCGGAATTCGGTGTTGTACGAATCGACGAAATAGTGCACCAGAGGCGGAATGTCTTCGGCGTGCGCGCGCAGCGGCGGCAGCATGATCGGCATCACGTTCAGCCGATAGAACAGGTCTTCGCGAAAATGGCCAGCCTTGACCTCGTGCTCGAGCTGGCGATTCGTTGCCGCCACCACTCGCACATCCACGCGGATGTCGGCCACGCCGCCCACGCGCTTGAAGGTCCTTTCGTCGAGAAATCGCAGCAGCTTTGCTTGAAGCGCCGGCGCCATCTCGCCAATTTCGTCCAGGAACACCGTACCGCCGTCGGCGGATTCGAGCAGTCCCCGCTTCTGTTGACGGGCATCGGTGAAGGCTCCCCGTTCGTGGCCGAAAAGTTCGCTCTCCAGAATGTGCTCGGGCAGCGCCGAGCAGGTGATGTTCATGAAGGGTCGCGTCGCGCGATCGCTTGCGTAGTGCAGCACCTTCGCGGCCAGGTCCTTGCCGGTGCCGCTTTCCCCCGTCAACAGCACGGTGGTCGCGGGACTGGCCGCGACCTTCTGGAGCAGAGCCTTCGCCTCTGTAATCGCACGGCTCTGGCCGACGATGCGATCGACGCTGTAGGGACGAGATTGACTCGCCCGCAGCGCGCGCACCTCGCGGCGCAGACGGGTCGTCTCGAGCGCCTTCTCGACCAGCAGTGCAATCTCGTCCAGGTTGAACGGCTTGTTCGCGTAGTGAAAGGCGCCTGCCTTCATGGCCTCGACGGCGGTGTCGACCGTTGTGTCAGCCGTCAACAGAATCACCAGCGTGTCGGCATCGGTCTCCTTGATCTTTCTGAGCACGGACAGACCGTCGCCATCCGGCAGCTTATAGTCGAGCAGCACCAGATCGACGCCCTCCGCGTGACGTTCGAGCGCGGCCTGGGCGCTGTCGGCTTCGACCACCCGGTAGCCCTCGCGCTCGAGGCGCTCGTGCAGCGTCCATCGAATGAGCTGCTCGTCATCGACGACGAGCACGGTCGGCGTCAGCATGGATATTCAGTATACGCGGCCGAGCGTTCGGTCGACACGCGAGGCCAAATCGTTCAAGTCGAACGGTTTACCCAGAAAGCGCGCACCGAGCGCCTCGGCGCTTTCGGCCACCTCGCGCGTGCCGAATGCCGTCATCAGGATCACCGGCACCTTTGGCGTCTTCTCGCGGATTCGCGCCAGCAGACGAAAGTCGTCGGTGTCGGGAAGGCGCAGATCGAGCAGCACCAGATCGGTGTCGGGACTCGCGTCGAGCGCCTGCATGGCAGAGCGGCCGTCAGCCGCCTCGTCCACATCGTAGCCGTGTGCGGTCAGGATCTCAGACACGGACCAGCGGACCAGCCGATCGTCGTCCACGACCAGGACGCGCGGGTGCGGGGAATTCTTCGCGGGATCGGAAAAATCTCCAGCGGGGTCTCGAGCGCCAACAGCGTTTTTGGCCAGCATGTGCAACTCGACCCGGGAGTTATCAAAACCCGGGCCACCTGCGCCCGTCATCGTGCGGCGAGCGCTTCGGCTACGAGCAGCACCATGTCGTGCATTTCGAAGGGCTTGCTGACCACACGGTATGCCCCGCAGCCGAGCGCGCCTTCCACGACGTCCGGCGAGCCGTGGGCCGTCATCACGATGACAGGGACCGTCGGCGCTGCCCGGCGTATTGCCGCCAGCAGTCCGAGATCGTCGGAATCCGGGAGACGGTAGTCGAGGAGCACGATGTCGGGCGCATGGGCGTGATCGGCAATCGCCTTTCTTGCTTCGGCAGCGTTGCAGCCTTCGATAACCTCGAAGTCGGCTGCGGCGAGGGCTTCTCTGAGCGACCACCGAATCAGCAACTCGTCGTCGACGACAAGGACGCGGGCGGCCGTATCGCTCCCGGGCATGAGGTTGCGCCGTATCAAGATTCGCGCCGGGAATCTGCTCGAGGAATCCGGATGGTGACGCAGGTGCCCCCTGAGGGCGGGCACTCGACAGCAATCGTTCCGCCCATCGCCTCGATGAACCGCTTCGCCGTGGACAGCCCGAGACCGGTCCCGCGCGCCTTGGTGGTGAAAAACGGCGTGAAGAGTTTCTCGCGAACGTCCGCGGTCATGCCCGGACCAGTGTCGGCTACCTGAATGCGGCACATCCGGTCGTCGGCGTCGACTGTCACGGCAATGCGACCCGGTCCAGCGATGGCGTGCACGGCGTTGAGCAGCAGGTTCTGAGCGACCAACTTGAGCAGTTCGGCATCGGCCATGATCGTGACTGGCTGACCCTCAACCTCGATCGTAATCTCCCGTGCGCCAGAATCCTGGCGGACGAGACCGGCCACGACGTTCAGCAGCGGCAGTGCCTCCACCGATGCGAGCCGCGGCTGCGGCGGACGCGCGAACAGCAGAAGATCCCGCATCAGATCGTTCAACGCATCGATCCGCGCCACGATCTCCTTCACCACCTCGGCATCGCGGCTTCCGGCAGGCAGGCGACTGCCGATGATCTGCACGGCGCCGCGAATGCCGGTGAGCGGATTCTTCACCTCATGGGCGACGACCGCCGCCATCTGACCAAGACGCGTGAGGGCCGCCTGCTCACGCAGCTGGGTTTCGAGCGCAACCCGTGCGGTGAGGTCGTGCAGGATCCCCGTGAACTTCGTCTCGCCTTCAATCACCATCTCCCCGACTGACAGGCGAACCGGGAACGTCGTACCCTCCTTTCGGAGGGCCGTCACTTCGCGGCCGATGCCGATGATGCGCTTCTCGCCCGTCCGCAAATACCGCGCCATGTACTGATTGTGCTCGTCGCGATGCGGCGCCGGCATCAGGATGCTGACGTTCTGTCCCTGCGCCTCTTGCGCCGTGTAACCGAACAGGCGCTCAGCGGCTGCGTTGAAGGCTTCGATGCGTCCCGCAGAGTCGATGACGAGAATCGCATCCACGGCGGAATCGACGATCGATCGATAGCGCGCCTCGCTCGAGCGAAGCGCCGCCTCGATGCGCTTCGCCGAGCTGATATCTCTGGCGATGGCGGACGCGCCGATAACCCTTCCCGTAGCGTCGCGGATCGGCGAGACCGTGAGCGAGACGTCGATGAGGCGTCCGTCGCGCGTCTGACGAACCGTTTCGTGGGCCGCGACGCGGCTTCCCTTCGAGATCTCGGCCAGGATGTCGTGCAGCTCCGCCCGATGCGCGGGCGGGATGATGAGGGCAATCGACTGACCGATCGCTTCCGCCGCCGTGTAGCCGTACGTGCGCTCCGCACTGGCGTTCCAGCTGACAATCGTTCCGTCGAGTGTCTTGCCGATGATCGCGTCGTCGGACGATTCGACGATCGCCCGCAGCAGGCCCGAGAGCTGGTCGTCCGGCTTGAACTGAAATGCCATCGACATGTGAGGCTCGGGGCCCATCATAAACGGCGGGCCTGCCGGTACGAAACATGCTCTCGGCTCAGGCACAAGGTGACTCATGATTGAACGCGTTGAACCGACGTCTCAGTACGCGTGGATTGTCTATGCCATCGCATTCGTGATCGTTGGCGGTCTCGGAGGATATGTCGTTGCCATCCAAACCGCAGCTCCACGAGCCGTCACGGCTGCTGCCGGCGCTCCGGCAGCGATGCCCGCGTCAGCGCCAATCGTCGACGAGGGAGAATTGCGGGCCTACCGCGAAATTCTCGCCAGGGATCCGAAGAGCCTTGGCGCCGCTGTCAAAGCCGCCAACATGTTGCACGATGCTGGCCGGTATAGCGAGGCGATCGTGTTTTACAAACAGGCTTTCGCCCTCGATGCCTCCGACATCAATGTCAGTACCGATCTCGGTACGGCACTGTGGCACTCGGGGCGTCCCGACGAGGCGCTTGCGCAATACGCCAAATCGCTGGCAATCGATCCCAATCACGGACAGACGCTTTTCAACATGGGGATCGTCCGGGCCGACGGCAAGCGCGATTTCACGGGTGCGGTGGCCGCCTGGGAACATCTGCTCGAAACCAGTCCCGGTTATCCGGATGTCGCGCATGTTCGTTCGATGATTGCCGACGCGCGCCAGAAGATGACGATCACGCCGTAAGCGCCAGAGCCGTTCTCTCGGCAAGCTGCCGCGCCTGGCGCCGCGCGTCTTCCACGCAATCGGCTATGCCTGTGCCCCGAAAGCCGCACGCCGTCACGGCGAGACGCGAGATCATCTCAAGCCGCTGGTCGATCGTCCGCATGAGCTCTCCGTGACCCACCTCGAGCTGCGGCGTCGCATTGCGCCAGCGGTAGACACGGATCATGTCGGGGGCGTCCAGAACGCCCAGCAGCGGCGTAATCTCACGCTCGACGGTGTCGATCAGCTCCGGGTCCGGTTCTTCCACCGCATGTGGATCTCCGGCACCGCCGACGTACGCCCGCAGGAGGACGTGACCGGCCGGCGCGCGACGCGCCCACTTCGAGGAAACCCAGCTGAGTGCGCGAATCCGTAGTCCTTCGCGGCGCGGCACGATGAAGCCGGTGCCATTCAGTGGATGCGACACCGCATGTCTGGCATAGCCGAGCGCGACCGTGGCCACCGATACCGAGCGAATGCGCCCGCACAACTCCGCGAGCTGCGCATCGACAGCTGCGACGAGCCGCGCGGTGATTGCCGGCGGCGTCGCCACCAGCACGAGCGGGGCAAGCAGCTGACCGCCGTGCGCAAAATGGACAGCAAACCCATCGCCGCTGCGCGTGAGCGCCTCGATCGACACGTTCGTCTGGATCGAGCCGCGCGGCAGCCGTGCCAGCAAAGCGTCGGTCAGCCCTTCCATACCACCGGCCAGCGCGACGAACGGACTGGATCTGGCGGGGGACGTCGCAGGTCGTGCGCCCCGTGCCCTGCGCAGCCCCACGATCACGCTGCCGTGTGCTGCTTCGAGATCGAGCAGCCGCGGAAACGCAGATCGCATCGACAGGCATTTCGGATCCCCGCCGTGTATTCCGGCCAGCAACGGCTCGGCCAGATGGTCGACTGCCTCCTGACCGAAACGGCGGCCAATGAATGACGCGATGGACTCGTCGGCGTCCGTACGGCGTTGGGGAATCATCACCTCGGCCGCCATCCGCAGCTTCCCGCGCCAGGAAAACGCTCGTGTGGTGGCTAACGGGCGCCATCCCGTTGGAATGCCGAGCACCGACGCTTCGGGCAACTCCTGCAGGTCCCCGCGCCGGACAATGAACGTGGTTTGTGCCGTCTGCGACTGCAGCCGATCGCCAAGCCCGAGCTCGCGACACAAATCGATTGCCGCCCGCTTCTGTGCGATGAGCGCGTCGGGACCGGCGTCGATCGTGTACCCATCCACGCGCTCGGTCCGGACGACGCCGCCGCACCGATCGGCACGTTCCAGCACGATGAACGGGATGCCGCGCGACTGCAGCTCGTAGGCGGCCGCAAGCCCGCTGATCCCGCCGCCGATGATCGCGACCGTCGGTCCCATCACAGGCCAAACAGTTGAATGAGCGCCTCGTCAACTTCCGCTGGATTCGGTCCGGTCCCAAGCATCCGCTGGGGCACAATGGCGATGGCCCGAATGAGGTCCGCCGTGATCGATTCCACGACGTCGCGCTCTTTCTCGGTAAGGCATCGAAGTTTCCTGGACAGGCGTTGGATTTCAGCCCGGCGGATTGACTCGAATCGTCTGTGCAGGGCGCGGCTTGCGACGAGTCGACTCATGGCTGCCCCGGCGGCGCGTACGACCCCGGCGTTCCGTCACCGAAAACTCCACGACGGCTGGCGCAAATCGGGCAGTCGGCGGAGCGCATGCCATTTTCCAGCGCGATGATTGCGTTGGCGGCTGCGGCGATCTGCTCCAGCGAGGCGTTCGGGAACCGCCTCTGGAGGACGGTCTCGAGCTGTTGCCTGTCGATCATGGCGGCACCCGTAATGAGGTGTGTTCCTGCTGCCACGGGGATTCCGTGCTCATATCCAGTCGAATCGAACGCACATACCGCCGACGAACAGCGTCAGACCCAGCAGCCCGACAACGATCCCGACCGGGAGCATGACCATCGTCACGCCCAGGGCCAGCCCCACAATCATGAGGATGAATCCGACCACGATCGCGAACGTGTGTGCCAGGACTCCCACGATTCTGCGCCGCGTGATGATGTGTGACATAGGCTCCCTCCCTCCGACCGAACTGACGTCCGCTGCAGCGCAACGAACGTGCCGGTACGTATTCGTGGACCTTCCGACCGCCTGAGCGACTCGTTGCCGGCTTTTCGGAAGCGGTCCTCATGTCGGCCGATGGCGTGTTGTCGCTCAGTCGCTCCCAGGCGAACACGCGCACGCAGGTCCCCTGCCGACCCGCACCTGCCGTGCTCACGGCGTGGCCCCCATTGACGCCAATGCGCCCTGCGCCGCCCGGTGGGCGCCCGCCGCCGGAGCACCCGCATGCCGCCCGTTCTCCGAAGGAAGGCTCAGGACTGCGATTTCGCAGTCAGCAGTGGAATGCCGGAAATCCCGCACCGCGTGAAATATTCCCTGCCGAGGATTCGGCGAATCCCCGGCTGCACGTCGAAAACACGGCCAATTTGCTGATGTCTTCCCGGCACGGTCCCTGCTCTTCCCGCTGTCGTGGAGGTACCCGAATGATCGCCTTACGACAGATCCTGGTGGCCAGCGACTTCAGCCCGACGGCGGACGCGGCGCTCGACTACGGGCGCGCGCTGGCAGGGCGGTTCGGCGCGACGGTTCACCTGCTGCACGTCGCGGACAATCTCTTCTTCCGCCCGACGATTGCGGATCCCCATGAGATCAAAACGGCGACAACGAGACGCCTTCAGAGCCGCCTGACCGACGAGGATCGCGTCCGGCTGCATGCGCGCACGATTGTCGAAATCTCTGACGATCCCGCCGATGCCATCGTCTGCTACGCCCGCGTGACCGCCGTCGATCTGATCGTCATGGGCACGCATGGCCGCGAAGGGATCCCGCATTTACTGATGGGCAGCGTGGCGGAACGCGTCGTCAGAACGGCGCCCTGTCCGGTGCTCACGATCAGACATCCCAAACCCGAATTCGTTCACGCGGACGCCGGCCGCGCGTCCGTGGAAGCGAGGCTGCCATGATTACCCTGAAAAAGATCCTCGTCGCCACCGACTTCAGCGAGCCGTCGGAAGCTGCACTGGCTTACGGCAAAGAGCTTGCGCGGAACTTTGGCGCGCAGCTGACCGTGCTCAACGTCGTGGACAACCTCTTGTCGCACGCGTATGGCGTCGACGGAGCTTTCATTCTTACGGATCCTTCCATGCAGGCACAGTTCGAAGCGGGCAGACGGCAACAGGTGAACGAGCTGCTCTTTGACGAAGACCGCGAGATGCTCGGCGCAAAAGGCGTCGTCGTCACGTCGACATCGCCGTCGGTGGCCATCGCCAGCTACGCGCGAACCGAGAAAGTCGATCTGATCGTGATGGGCACGCACGGCCGCGGCGCTGTCCAGCATCTGCTCCTGGGAAGCGTCGCCGAGCGCGTCGTCCGAACGGCGCCGTGCCCTGTCCTGACCGTCCGACATCCCGAGCATGAATTCGTCCTGCCAGACGCTCTCGTTGAAGTAACCAAGGCGTGACCGTGCAGATTATCAGCTCGACGTTGCCCGCCTCCGAAGATGCGCCCGACCGTGCGGTGCTGCGCGACGGCACAGTCGTGCAGCTCCGACTCGCAGTGCCGGACGACCGCGCTCTGGTCCGCCGGTTTTTCGACGATCTCTCGGTCGAATCGAAACGACAGCGGTTTTTTACGGTTGCCGAGCCGTCGGATCGCCTGCTGGACGGATTCTGCGACTCGTCCGATCTGACCAAGGCCGCTACGCTCGTCGCACTCAGGCTCGCCGGCGAGGAGCTTCGTGCGATTGCCGTCGGATCCTATTTCCGCACGTCTGCCGCGAGCGCCGAAGTCGCGTTCGCCGTTGACGACCGCCTGCAGGGCAAGGGGCTCGCAACCATTCTGCTCGAACGGCTCGCGACGATTGCCGCCGCGCACGGTATTTCGCGTTTCGAAGCGGAAACGCAGCGTGACAACGAGCACATGCTGGACGTCTTTCGCGAGTCAGGGTTCGAGATCCACTCGACGTCGGAGTACGGCGTGGTGACCGTGCAGTTCTCACTCGATCCGACTCAGCGCGCCGTGGCGGCCGAGGAACGACGCGACGCGATCGCCACTGTCGCCTCGCTGCGCGCCGTCTTCGAGCCAACTGCCGTCGCCGTCGTCGGCGCGTCACGCGACCCGGCGAGCATCGGTCGGCGAGTCCTGCGGGCGATCGTCTCGAGCCGGTTCGCGGGCGGCATCTATCCGGTCAATCCTCACGTTCAGGAACTCGACGGTCTCCGCTGTTATTCCGCCATCGAGGAGCTGCCGGCGGGAATCGATCTTGCGGTCATCACGCTGCCCGCCCCGCTCGTACCGGCGGCGGTCGATCGGCTGGCAATCGCAGGCGTCCGATCGCTGGTCGTGATTTCGGCCGGCTTCGCCGAAGCCGGCGAGCATGGACGCACGTTGCAACGTCAACTCGTCGAGAAGGTCCGCGGACACGGCATGCGAATGGTGGGGCCCAACTGCATGGGCCTGTTGAATACGAGCGCGGCGGTCCGACTGAACGCGACGTTCTCATCGGTGGTGCCGCCGCCAGGACGCATCGCACTTCTCTCGCAGAGCGGCGCCCTGGGAATCGCCATACTCGAACTCGCCAAGGAACGAGGGGTCGGCCTGTCCACGTTCGTCAGTGTCGGCAACAAGGCCGACGTATCGGGCAACGACCTCCTTCAATACTGGGAAGCTGACGCCAGTACCTCGGTCATGCTGTTGTATCTGGAATCGTTCGGCAATCCCAAGAAATTCGCGAGGCTCGCGCGCCGCATCGCGCGGACGAAGCCGATTATCGCGCTCAAGTCCGGGCGCTCGAAGGCCGGATCGCGAGCGGCGGGCAGTCATACGGCCGCTCTCGCCTCGCGCGACGTCGTCGTCGATGCACTATTCCGGCAATGCGGCGTGATACGGGCCGACACGATCGACGAAATGTTCGACATCGCCACATGCCTGGATGCCCAGCCTCTACCTGGAGGCCGCCGTGTGGCGATCGTGACGAATGCAGGTGGTCCTGGGATCCTGGCGGTCGATGCCTGTGAAGCCGCCGGTCTGACCGTCCTGCCTTTTGCCGAGGGGACGCGTGCCCGTCTGGCACAGTTTCTCCCCCCCGAGGCGAGCACTGGAAACCCGGTCGACATGGTGGCGTCGGCGGGACCTTCCGACTATTGCCGCGCAATCGAAGTCGCACTGACGGCCGATGACGTGGACGCGCTCATCATCATCTACACGCCGATCGATCCCACGAGCGCCGCTACGATACTGCGGGCCATTCGCGATGGCATCGGCGCCGCACGATCTGCGGGTGCCGGGGCCAAACCCATCTTGGCGTGCCTCATGGCCGAACCGGGACGACCGCAGCCGCTCGTCGTCGGCCGGGAGCGGGTGCCCGCGTTTGCCTTTCCCGAAAATGCCGCGCGCGCCCTTGGCAAGGTGTGCACGTACGCCGAGTGGCGATACCGGACCCCAGGCCTCCTGTGGGGCTTCGAGGACGTTCATGCCGACGAGGCCCGGGCGATCTGTCAGGCGGCCGTCCAGCGCGGAGACAACGGATGGCTCGGCCGCGAAGAGACGGAGCGCGTGCTCACGGCCTTTGGATTGCCCGTCGCACCGTGCATGCTTGCCCGATCGCCCGACGAGGCCGCGGCCCTTGCGAGCGTCATCGGTTTTCCCGTGGCAGCCAAGATTTCCGCTCGGACCATTCAACACAAGACCGATGTCGGCGGTGTGCGTCTGAACCTGTCGACCGCTGCGCAGGTGCGGCGGGCGGCCGCCGAAATCCTCGCCGCAGCCAAGCGGACTGCAACGGCCGAGGCGATCGACGGCATCCTGATCCAGTCGATGATCTCGGACGGCGTTGAGACTATGATCGGCGTCTCGCAAGATCGACGATTTGGTCCGCTCGTGGCTTTCGGACTCGGCGGGATCCACGTCGAAGTACTGGGCGATGTGCAGTTCCGCATCGCGCCGCTGACCGATCGAGACGCAGACGACCTGCTGCACGACATTCGCGGGGTGCAGCTTCTTCAGGGTTTTCGCGGCCGGCCGCCGGTCGATCTCGCCGCGCTTCGCGAGGTGCTTCTCCGCGTCTCGCGTCTGGCCGTGGAGGTGCCGGAGATCGTGGAACTGGACCTCAACCCGGTGATTGCGCTGCCGGCGGAACAGGGCTGCCGGCTCGTGGACGCGCGCGTCAGGGTCCGTGGGGTCGGACAGGTCGCGAATGCCGATGGCTGATCCTTCCGAAATCCCCCGCTACGCGGAAACGACTTTCCAGCGACGCTCGTTCCTCGACGCCCTTCTCACGGTGGGATTCGTGTCGACCGCCGCCGCCATCGCGTATCCCGTGGCCCGGTTTCTCGTCCCACCCCCCGGCGGTGAACCGGACACTCAAAGTGTCATCGCGGGCCGCATCGGCGCGTTGCGGCTGAACTCTGCTGCCATCTTCAAGTTCGGCAGCAAGCCCGGCATCGTCGTGCGGGCCGCCGACGGGGAGGTTCGCGCTTTCAGTGCCGTGTGCACGCACCTCGATTGCACGGTCCAGTACAAGGACGACACGTCACAACTCTGGTGTGCCTGCCACAACGGCACGTACGACCTCAGCGGCGCTGTGGTGTCCGGACCGCCGCCGCGGGGCCTGGAACCCTTTGTCGTCAACCTGCGTGGGGAGGGCGACGAAGCGGAAATCGTCGTATCGCGCGCATGAACGGTGTGTGGCGCTGGCTCGACGAGCGGATCGACCTGAGCGGCGTGCGGCATTTCATCGCCGAAAAAGGTGTGCCCGTGCACGCCCAGAAGGTCTGGTACTACCTCGGTGGAATGACGCTGTTCCTGTTCGGCGTCCAGATCTTTACGGGCATTCTGCTGCTGCTCTATTACCGGCCGAGCGCTGCGGAGGCCTACGAAAGCGTTCAATTCATCGTCGCGCAAGTGGAGTTCGGCTGGCTCATTCGCAATATCCACAGCTGGTCGGCCAACCTCCTGATCGGCCTGGCGTTCGCGCACTTCTTCAGCGTGTTCTTTCTGAAGTCGTACCGAAAGCCCCGCGAACTCACCTGGCTCACTGGCATCGTGCTCCTCTTCCTCATGCTCGGCTTTGGGTTCAGCGGATACCTGCTCCCCTGGAACGAGCTGTCGTTCTTCGCCACCAAGGTCGGCACGGGCATCGCGGGCGCCGTACCCCTCGTTGGTCGCTTCACGCTGCGCCTTCTTCGCGGCGGCGACGACGTGACGGGCGCGACGCTGTCGCGCTTTTATGGCCTGCACGTGGCGGTGCTGCCGGCCATCACGACCGCGCTCGTTGCCGCGCACCTGCTGTTGGTGCAGCGTCAGGGCATGAGCGTGCCGATCTCCGTCGAGCGATCGCTCCAGCGCGGCGAGCGGCTGCGACAGATGCCGTTTTTCCCCAACTACATCCTGCGCGACATGCTTGCCTGGTACGTCGTGCTTGCTGTGCTCGCTGCCCTCGCCGCGTTCTGGCCCTGGGAACTCGGATTGAAGGCCGATCCGTTCGCCGTGGTGCCGCCGGGAATTCGACCGGAATGGTATTTCCTGGCGATGTTCCACACCCTCAAGCTGTTGCCGAGCCATGTGTTGGGAGTCGAAGGGGAGCAGCTGGGTGTGGTCGGCTTCGGAGTCGCGGCGCTGATTCTCGTGCTCGTACCGTTCCTCGATCGGCGGGCGCAGCGCGGCGAACCGAGTCCCGCGTTCACGATTCTCGCAGGTCTCGGCCTCGCATACCTCGTGACGTTCACGATCATTGGCCATTACGCGAAGTAGGTCCTATGGAAGGCATACCGAAGGGGTCGTGGCGACTGGTCGCGGCTCTGGCTGCATCGCTCGTGCTCTGCACGATCGCGACCGCCCGGGCGCAGCCCGCCGCAGCCAGCGTGTGCGTGGCCTGTCACGCCTCGCAGCAGGACGCCCGCCTTGCGACGCCGGCGGCGCGATTTTCACAGGGTGACGTCCATCGTGAAAGTGGTCTGACCTGCGCCGGCTGCCACGGCGGCGACGCAGGCGCGCAGGACAAGGCCGGTGGCCACGCCGTTGCAAAGCAGTTCAAGGGCAAGCCCGCTGGGCAGGGGATCATCGACACCTGCGCGCGCTGTCACAGCGACGTGGCGTACATGCGCAAGTTCGCACCGCGGCAGCGCGTCGACCAGGCGGCGGAGTACGCTGCCAGCGTGCACGGCCAGCGGCTGGCGAAAGGCGACCACAATGTCGCCACGTGCGCAAGTTGTCATGGGGCGCACGGCGTGCGCCGCGTGAGCGACGCAAAATCGCCGGTTTTCCCCACTAACGTCGCCGGAACCTGCGCGGCGTGTCACGCCGACGGCCGCCGCATGTCGGCGTACACGCAGCCCGGCGGATCGCCTCTCTCGACGCAACAATTTGCCGACTATCAGAAGAGCGTGCATTACACCGCGCTGACGAAAGGGCGCGATCTCTCTGCGCCGACGTGCAATGACTGCCACGGCAATCACGGTGCGGCCCCGCCCGGCGCGGGATCGGTCGTGAACGTCTGTGGGACGTGCCATGCCGTCTTCGCGCAGAAATTTTCGACCAGTGTGCACAAGGAGATCTTCGACAAGGGATGCGTCGAGTGCCACAGCAATCATGCGGTGCTCAAACCGAGCGACGACATGCTTGGGGTCTCAGGTCATGGCGTGTGTGCCACGTGCCACAACGGCGCCGATCCAACCGACAAGGGCGCGGCTGCCGCCGTGGCCATGCGCGCGGATCTCGAACGGCTCAAGAGCACGATCGATCAGACCGGCGCGCTCGTCGCCCGGGTCAAGAACGCTGGCATCGAGATGAGCGACCAACAGCTGGCGATGCGCGAAGCTGCCACGAAACTCACGCTGGCGCGCACCGAAATGCACGCATTCGCTCCCGCACAGATCACGCCGATCGTCAAGGAAGGCATCGCGATCGTCGCGGCGGCAGACAAGGCCGGCCAGCGCGGCCTGGCGGAGCTGAGCTACCGACGCCGTGGTCTGTTCATCTCGCTGGGAGCAATCCTCATCGTCGTCATCGGTCTCGCCCTGAAGGTGCGCGAGATTGACCGGCGCGCTCAGAACACGCACCCGGAGGATCTGACGGGTCGCTGAGCCTGGCTGCGCAGCTCGGTGAAGAGTCGGCCTGCCAGACGTGGGACGGCCTACGCGGGCAAGCCGAGTGTGAATGCGCGCGCCCACCGATGCCACGCGTGAATGCCGCTCGGCTGCGCGAACATCAGGATGCATTCGCCAACAATCACGTTCAGCCCGAGTTCGTCGCACAGACGCAGGGCTTCCGCCGACTCCGCGCCCTGCTGCAGCCAGACGTGCCGGATACCTGCTGCGGCGGCCTCTCGCACGACGTGCACCGCCTGCTTGGGCGGAACCACGATCAACACGGCGTTCACACGCTCCTTCAGATCCTTCAGGTGTGCCGCGCAGCGCACACCATCGACGGTCGGCGACAACCAGTTGACCGGATAGATGCGATAGCCTTTCGTCCGCAGCGCGCGACACGCCGCATTGCCGAATCCCTTGCCGGTCCCCGACACGCCCACGACGGCAATCGATGCATTGGCGAGAAAGGCATCAATCGATTGTGCGGTTGACATAAGGACTCCATCAGATCCCGAGGCCGACGACCACGATGCCGACGAGTACGACGATGACGCCGGCAATCGCCTGGCTATGGCGATCGATCCAGCCGCAGTGCGTCGCTGACGCCGCAGCGTATGCGGGTAGCGTCAGCAGCAGCATCGTGCCGATGGTCGCCACTTCGTACACGACGATGACGGCCAGCATGGCCATCCACCCGAGCGGTGCCGCGGCGAAGATGAGAGGAATCACAGCGAGGCACGGATCGGCGGAGAAAAGAAGAAACAACGTCCAAGGCGTCAGGCGATCGTGGCCGTGTCCACCGCCTGGGCCGTGGTGATGGCCGTGCGAGTGTGCTTTCTTACTGAGGCCCCATACTGCGTACGCGACGCCAAACCCGATGAGGAGCATTCCCGATGCGCTCTCGAGACGTTGGCCGAATCGGCCAAGCAACTCGGTGCCGAACGCGACGCTGGCCAGTCCCAGCCCGACGGATCCTGTCACGTGACCGACACCGCATCCGGCCGTCACGATCATCGTGCGACGCATCGACCAGCGCTCGGCTCGCGCGAGCGCGGCAAACGGCATCCAGTGATCGGGCGCCAACGTGTGGACCGATCCGATACCGGCAGCCGCCGCAATGAGCGCCAGAGTGATGGTCATGCGCTCAGTCCCACGCCCGCCGCCGCCATGCAAGACGTCGTGCGCGGATGCCCGTGGTTCCGCAGCCAGCGGATCCACAGATCGATGCCCTCACCCGTACGCGCGGACACCGGGAGCATGCGAGGCACAGTCATGACACGGGCCAGGTTGTATTCGATTCTCTCGACCGAAATATCCGGCAACTGCGGCAGCAGATCGATTTTCGTCAACAGCACCAGGTCCGCTTTGTGGAACATCGTCGGATATTTGAGTGGTTTGTCCTCGCCCTCTGTCACCGACAACGCAACCACGTTGGCGTCCTGTCCGAGGTCGTACACGGCGGGACAGACGAGATTGCCCACATTCTCGATGAACAGGTACGCGAACGTGCGCCACGGCAGATGGTGCAGCCCGCGATGCACCATGTCGGCATCGAGATGGCATGCCGTACCGGTCGTGATGGATTGGGCCAGCAGGCCCACGGCGCGCAGCCGCTCGGCATCATGATCGGTGGCGAGATCACCGGTCAGGACGCCGATACGCGCGGTTTCACCCGTCTTCCCCAGCGTCTGCGCCGTGGCTTCGAGCACGGCGGTTTTTCCGGCGCCCGGCGATCCCATCAGATTGATGGCCACGACATGATGGTCCCGAAAATGCTCGCGGTTGTGGCGCGCCGCGCGATCGTTGGCGGCCAGAATGCGATCGTGAACATGAAACGGTATCACGTGCGGATCGCCGCACCCACAGGTCTCACACATCACGGCACCTCCAATTCAATCTGCTCGAGGAGCAGCGCGTCCGTGCCGCGCTCGAGCTGCTGTTCGATAGTGGACACCGCCGGCGGCAGCAGCCCTTCAATCTGGAGCGCGCGCCGCTCGTCGCTGGTGAAGGCCGTGCCCTTGTTCCGCAGCGGATCCACGAGCACTGCCGCACCGCGCGCGGAGGTCATCGTCTCGAACACCATCACGATGTCTTCCCGCACGTCTGGCTCAACATTGATCATCCATCGCGCGCGCCCCGATCAATTGCGGAGTTCGGTCGGGCCGCGCGCCGAGCGGATACAGCGCCACCTTCAGCACGCCATCACGCTGATGGTTGAACAGATCGAACGCCTCCTGGATGTCGTCGAGGCCGAAGTGATGCGTAATCAGCGGCGACAGATCGATGCGTCCCTCGCTCACCATCGCCATCAACCGGCGCATCCGCTCCTTGCCGCCCGGACAGAGCGTCGTGACAATCGTCTGGTCGCCGAGACCGGCGTAGATGGCCTGGTACGGAGCGACCAGCTTTCCGCCGTAGACGCCAAGACTCGACAGCGTGCCTCCCGGCCGGATGGCGCGCAGCGCGGTTTCAAACGTCTCCTGTTGCCCGAGTGCTTCGATCGCGACGTCGACACCGCGGCCCTCGGTCATACGCTTGATTTCGACGACCGGATCTCCATCCATCGGATTGATCGTGACCGTGGCGCCGAACCGCCGTGCCACTTCGAGCCGCTTCGAATTCGTATCGATGCCGATCACCAGCGCCGCACCCCGCAACTTCGCGCCCAGTGTGGCGCACAGCCCGATGGGACCTTGAGCGAAGACAGCCACGCTGTCGCCGACGCGGACATTCCCGCGCTCAGCGCCGGAGAGGCCGGTCGAGAAAATGTCGGGGCACAGCACAACCGCCCCGTCAGAGAGGCCGTGTGGAATAGGAGCGAGGTTCGCCTTCGCATCCGGCACGAGCAGATATTCAGCCCAGGCGCCGTTGATCGTATTGCCGAACTTCCAGCCGCCCATTCCGCCGCCACACTGCGAGTGCGATCCGTTCAGGCAGTAGAAGCACTGCCCGCACGGTGTGATGGCCCCGACGATGACGCGTTGTCCCACGCTGTAGACGTTCTCGAGTCCGGCGCCGAGTTCGGCGATGACGCCGACCGGTTCGTGGCCCAGAATCCGGCCCTGGCGCACGGGAAACTCGCCCTTGACGATATGGACGTCCGTCCCGCAGATCGTCGTCATGGTGATCCGGATCAACGCTTCGCCGACGCGCGGCCGAGGCTTGGGCACCTCTTCGACCGCGAGCTTGCCGATGCCGTTGAAAACGACGGCTTTCATGGTAGTCATGGGATGCTCCGCTTCTTCAGCGATGCAACGGACGGGCCCGGGCGGTCATCCCGAAACATCCACGGACAGCCCGCGAGCTGCCGGATATCCGGCAGCTCGGGAACACGTCGCTACGACGTTCCGTCAATGCGCCGTCGACGCCAAGGGCACGCCGTGCACTTCGCTATCGCCGGCAAACTGGTACTCCGTCAGCACACAGCCGTACCCGATCTCGGTGTTCGGTCGGGTTCTGATCGTGAACCGTTGCGGCGGGCTGGCCCTTCGCGGGATGCAATGAAACGCCGCGACCTCCTCGAGCGGTCCGCTGCCGGGCTCGAAGAGCCGGACAGAGGTGCATGGCTCGCCTCGAGCCATCCGATCGTCGTCATGCGTGAACATGACGGGACCCTGCACGATGGTCGATCCGATCAGGGTCGGGGACGACAGATAGACAACGGCCCAGCGCGTCGCCCGGCCATCACCTTTCGCCAGCACGCCGACGCTCAGGATACCGAGCAGCAGAAACGCTGCGACTGAGACGTGCTTTCGCATGTGGTCCTCCTTGCTCAGGCGGCCGAGGCGGCCGCCACGCGGTCGCGAACCGTCACGTTGACGGGAATTCCCTGACGCACGCTCCCCGTCACAATGCAGAAGTCTTCGAACAGCCGTTCGCAGCGTGAGAGCTTCACGCTGTCGACTCCGGCGAGGGACGGCGCCAGCTCGACGTCGATCGACCGGATGCGGAACTTTCCGTCGGCGTTGCGGCCGACCGACGTGGTCACGGTGGCAGCGAGATTCGCAACGTCCGCGCGCGACTTCCGGAGACAGAACAGGAGACTCGCCGCCAGACAATTGGCGACAGCCGCCCCCAGCAGCGCGGCAGCGTTGGGGCCGTGGTTCTCGCCGAGCGGCGGCGGCTCGTCGCAGACCACCGCCTGCGCTGCTGGGAGGTCCGAAAATCTCGCGACGAATTCGAATCCGTGCTCGAGCGTCACGGTCGCGCGATAGATACGGTCGTCGGACATGACATAGCTCCGTTCGTGCTCAGTAACGCACCGGTGCATGCGGCACGCCGCAGCCGTCGGGGTCTTCGGCCGTCGCAAGTGGCCACCGCGGCGTCCCGTCGGGGCCGCGCAGCGTCAGCGTCTTACCATTCTTCGAGACCGCGCGGGCCCAGAACGCGGCTTCGCCGTCATGCGTCACCCATGCGCCCTTCACGAGGATCTGGTCGTCCATCTGGAAAAAGAAATCGTTCATCCCGATGAACATCGCCGGGCCGAGATGCACTTTCATTACGGTTCCGGTGGCGGTCTTGAGATCCAGATGCACACCCACGGTCCCGTCGGGAGAATTGACGCTGACGACGGTCGCCACGATGCCGTCGTACGTGCGTTCCGCCGATGGATCGTACGTGCTGGGTACCTTGACAGGCGGTTGAGCGGCCGCAGTGGTCGCTGAGAACATGACCGCGAACAGCGATATCGAGAATTGTCGACTCATGAGCGCACCTCCAACATTCGCGGATGGCCAACCGAAAGGGTCCGAGTCCGATCGAGCTCGGGCCGATACGTGCAAAAGGGTTCCTCCGCAAGGAAGCTGCCCGTGGCGGCGTACGCACGGGCGCGACAGCCGCCGCAGATGCCTTCGTACCGGCATTCACCGCATTTACCTTCGTACTGCTCCGAGTCGCGCAGCTGCTGGAAGACTGGCGACTGAGTCCAGATGTCCTTGAACGCGGCCTGGCGCGTGTCGCCCGCGACAACCGGCAGGTAACCACATGGATAGACCTGCCCTTCGTTCGAGATGAAGCAGACGCTCGTGCCCGCGAGGCAGCCGCGCGTCATCGCCGACAGATGCTGGTGGTGCTGGGCGGGGCCGCCCATCGGCGCCTCCGACTTCAACAGCGTCGGCGCCGCCTTCGCGCGCGTACCGGGCGCGATGAACGAGCTCGTCAAATCGCCTCGCCGACGCTCGTCTTCGATCCGCTGCGCCCGGATGCGGTAGTAATGAGGCGCGCACGTGGCCTTGAGGTCGATCGGGCACGACTTCGACTGCTCGTCGAACCAGCGAAGCACGCGCTCGTACTCGTCAGCCGGCAGCATGGTGGACGGCGCGAGCTCGAGGCCGCAACCGACAGGCACGAGCATGAAGACGTGAAAGGCGTCGGCGCCTATCGCCAGGGCGAGATCCAGCAGCGCCGGCAGCTCCCCGACGTTGTGCTTCGCAATCGTCGAGTTGATCTGGACCGAAACGCCTTCCTCCCGCAGATTGCGCAGCCCTCGAAGCGCGAGTCGATGCGCGCCCTTCTCCCCGCGAAATCGATCGTGGGTGTCAGGATTGACGCCATCGAGGCTGACGGCGACCCGCGAGAAGCCCGTGTCGGCGATCCTCGCCGCCGCGAGACCGTCCACCAGTGTTCCGTTGGTCGCGAGCGCCATGCGAAAGCCCGTCTCCACGCCGTACGCGCCGATGTCGAACAGATCAGGCCGATACAGCGGCTCGCCGCCGGAGAGCACGAACACCGGCTTCCCCACTTCAGCGATGCGATCGATGAGGTCGAAGGCTTGGCTGGTGGTCAGTTCGGTCGGCCCTACGCGGCGCTGGGGCACAGCCCGGCAGTGTTTGCAACTCAGGTTGCAGGCCTTGGTCGTTTCCCAGAACACGAGACGAAGCGAAGGAATCATGACGGATTCTCCTACGTGCGGCGGACGAGGATGGCATCGGCGACGCTCCGCTCGACTGCCAGTTCCGTTTGATCGCACAGAAACACCACGCCCGGACACGTCTGCAGCACCACGACGACGGCGCCAGGCGATACACCCAGCGCGAGCAGACGATCGGCGCGTCCAAACCGATCCGCGCCGACAGCAGCCACGACGCCGCGATTGCCGTTCGACAGCGCCGACAGCGGGATCGGCCGGTTAGAACTGAACACCAAAGACACCGAGGACATAATTCAGTCCCGCTCCCGTCAGAATGGCCACAGGGGTGATCACGCCCAGCATGGCCAACCCAGTCTTGAGTCCGCGCTCGCGGACCATCATCAAGAAGTTCGCGACGCACGGTACGAACAGCGTCATCACGGTCAACGCGACGACCGACTGCACGCCCGTCAGTTGCCCGCTGTGCGCCAGCTGGAAGAGTCCGGCAGCGCCGTAGTCGCGGCGGAGGAACCCCATGACCAGGATTTGCGCGGTCGCTGGCGGCAACCCAAGGAGCCCGGTGACGACGGGCCGCCCGGCGGCGGCAATCACGGTCAGAGTGCCGAGTCGATCGAGGACGAACAGCATGACGGTCCCGACGAGGAACAGCGGGACCGCTTCGCCGAGATACCACCACACGCGCAGTCGTGTTTTCGTCAGCAGGTTTCCCAGGCGTGGCCAGCGGATCGGCGGCAGCTCGAGCACGAATTCCGAACGCCCGCCCGTGAGCACTCGAGCGGCGAGCCAGCCGACGAGAAGCATCTGAGAAACCACGACGGCGAACAGCGTCGCCAGCGCCGCAAACGAAATCCCGCCGAGGATCCCCATGATCGTGGCCAGCTGCGCCGAGCACGGAATGCCCAGGGCAAGCAGCAGAATGGCAATCAGCCGTTCCTTCGGTGTGGCGAGAATTCTCGTCGTCATGGTGGCCATCGTGTCGCAGCCCAGACCGAGGACCATCGGCAGGACTGCCTTGCCGTTGAGCCCCATGAGACGGAAGATGCGATCGCAGAAGATCGCGAGGCGCGGAA
This sequence comes from Acidobacteriota bacterium, assembly GCA_046728115.1. GTDB lineage: Bacteria > Acidobacteriota > Vicinamibacteria > Vicinamibacterales > CAVVIG01 > CAVSWN01. The sequence continues at coordinate 28,101 of JBKPDW010000633.1, forward strand.
TGTACCCGCTGTCCTCGAGAAATCCGAACATCAGGAAAAAAGTGGCGACCACCGGCAGGACGATCGCGATTGCGTAGGTGGCTCCCATGGTGATCAGCCCGTACGGTCCGACCAGGAAGTCGTGCACGAGCGGGATGGGAACGAAGCGATCGACCAGCCAGGCGGCCGCCGGATTGATGCCCTGACCGAAGACACCCTCTTCGAGGAGCTTCACGAGCGTCTGGGCACCGAACACGCCGACGAACAGATACAACGCGTACAAGACGAGAACGAGAATTGGCAGACCCGTCACCGGCCGGCGCGTTGCGCGCGCCAGTGCCTCCTGGACATAGGCCAGTGACAGCGTAGACACGCGCCGGACGCGCTCGGTCAGTTGGTGGGCCCACACCGCCCGATCGCTCGCGTCGGAATGCGCCGGCACCTGAGGCCGGGCCGCACGCGGCAGCGCGTCGCGCAGTTGAGAGAGTCCGCGGCCTTCGACCGCGACTATTTCGACGACGGGAACGTTGAGTTCGGCTTCCAGCCCAGCAGCGTCGACCGAGATGCCGCGTGCGAATGCCTCGTCGACCATGTTCAGCGCGAGCACCATTGGCTTGCCGAACGCCGCAAGCTGTCCGGTCAGCATCAGGGCGCGGCGGATGTTGCGGGCGTCGGCGACCTGGATCATCAGGTCGGCCCCCACGCCCGTGATCACGTTCCGCGTGAGGCGTTCGTCTTCGCTGATCGTCCCGTCGAGCGCGTTTACGCCGGGGGTGTCGACGATGTCGCACACTTCGGCGCCCACGGTCGCGCGACCCGAGGTCACCGCCACGGTCGTTCCCGGATAGTTCGACACGGTCACATAGCGGCCGGTCAGACGACCAAACAACACGCTTTTCCCGACATTCGGCTGGCCGACAAGCGCGATTCGGAGCGGGCGTGCTCGCAGTTTCAACAGGCGCGGTCGCGTAGCGGCGCGTTCGATAGCGATAGAACACGACATGTGCCCCATCACAGCGCAAGCGCAATGCCGGCTGGAACCTGCGGGTTTTTCGGGGAATTTCAGCGATCCTGGCGAAAACCCGGCGCAGCGACCGGGGAATTTTTCGCGCGTGGCGGGACCTTTTCCAGCGGTTTCGTTCTACTCCATCTTGTGGCAGGTCTCGCAGTCCTGGCCGATCGACTTGCCCTCCTTGGATTTGTGCTCGTCGTCATGGCAGCGAAAACAGCCTGGAAAGTCCATGTGTCCCACGTTGTTCGGGTAGGTTCCTGTCTCTTATACACATCTGACGCTGCCGACGACTCCACTAATGTGTTGT
>JBKPDW010000634.1:0-10881 GCA_046728115.1 Acidobacteriota bacterium
TACTTCGCGAGTTTGTTGCTGAACAGGATGGGCGGCAGAGGAAATAACTGGCCGCTGACACTTCCGGTGATGCATTCGCGCCGGGCATCGGCCATCGTTTGGTAGGAGCGACCCAACGGTCATGAAGGGCAATCAGAAGCCGGCGTTCGACGCGGACGCGTTTCTCCGTTCCGCAGGGGCGGGGAAGACCATCGTGACCTATCAACCTACCGACGTCATTTTCTCCCAAGGCGATGCGTCCGACAGCGTCCTGTACATTCAGAAGGGCGCCGTCAAGATCTCGGTGCTGTCGCACGGCGGCAAAGAAGCGGTCGTAGGTATGCTCGGGCCAGGCGACTTCTTCGGTGAGCGCGCGCTGACGGGTCATCCCGTTCGCCTGGAGGCCGCGACCGCCATGACCGCGACGACCGTACTGATCATCCCGAAACAGCAGATGATTCGCCTCCTCCACGATCAGCACGCCCTCTCGGACCGGTTCATCATCTACATGCTGGCTCGGAACATGCGCATCGAAGCAGACCTGGTCGATCAGTTGTTCAATTCGAGCGAGAAGCGGCTGGCCCGCACGCTGTTGCTGCTGGCACGGTACGGCAAGCCAGACCAGACACATCGCCACTTGCCGCGGATCTCGCAAGAGACGCTCGCGGAAATGGTCGGCACGACGCGCTCGCGCGTGAACTTCTTCATGAACAAGTTCAAGAAGCTAGGGTTCGTCGAATACAACGGCGGCCTCAAGGTCAATCATTCCCTCCTGACCGTCATCGTGCACGACTAACGTGTGCCGCGTTCGTCGCAACCGACGGGGTTGAACCATCGTGCTCCTCGTCATCGTGGAGCCTGAACGTCAAGGTCAACGGGTCGCGGTTGGGCTGCCCGCGCCAGCGACTCCGCCATGTGCACCTGTGCTCAAACGCGCAGACACGCGTCAGTGATTGCCGCATGCTCTGGTGCGTAGGATCGTGGATCGCCTCCGCTTGCTCATTCGCGATGGTGTAAGTGGTGGCGACATGCACACGTGAGGCGTCAAGAAGTCGGGCGTTGGCGGTCGTGGGCATGATCGATGTGGCACCACGCGCGCTGCTAGTCGAAATCTCGCGGTCCTGCCTCGAATTCACGGGATCGGAGGGGTCGCAGGCGCGTCGGCTCCTGCCCGCCTGTAGTCCGAGTAAGTCATGACCCGCTCGATCACGAGACTCTTCAACAGAAGGATTTTCGCGGCCGCTCGTACCTCGACGCGTATCGGCATCCACATACCGCCATCGACTCGCGTCTGCTCCACCGTAATCTGCGAGCCACGCAGCAGGCGCACGAGAAAGACTCCAATCGAGAACGGCTGGACTACCTGCCCGTCCACCTTGATCCAGACGAGATCATGCGTGTCGATCCACAGCTTGCCCTCGACCTTGGAGAGCAACTTGCCGTACCTGCCCTGCGCTTGATAGCCGGCGTGCGGCGTCGCTCGCAGCACATAGGCCGCCCTTTCGTTCACGACCTCTTGGCCCACGAGTTGGAAGTCGAAGGCGTTGGGCACTTCCCGGACGAGCGACGCGGTCTCCTCCTTCTGCTGGCGTACTCGCTCGGTCCGCTGGTCTGGCGTTTCCCGCCTCAACTTGTCGAGCGCCTCGTTCTGTCTCCTTTCCTCCCGGGCCGAGGGAGGGTGCCCATTGCGTTCAATGAATTGTTCGAACGGGGCGTCATTGACCAGAATGGTTCTCGAGATCTCGACATCCTCTGACTTCACTCGACCATCCATGTCCTGGCGCCGACTCGCGTCGCGTTCGAGGTAGGTGTAATGGAGCCGAGCCTGCCAGTGTCGCTGTGTCGCCTCGATCGAGGACTCGATGATCTGGCGGACGTCCGGTACGCCGGAACGACTCAGACCGTTGACCGGTCCCGTGTCCTGCCGCGCGAAAAGAGCAGCCGACGCCACGAGGAGCGTCACACCGATCCCAAGCATGCGCGTCATCATCGTCCCGTCCGAGGCCGGGGCCTCTGCTCGTACCGTAACGCCAGAGGCATGGCTGCGGATGTTCCGTTTCAGACACCTCGATACCCGCGTTTCGCCTTCACCTTCCAAGGGCTCGCGGTGTGCGGGATCTGTGGGGATCGGATGACCGTGCGCTATCACCGCCGCCAAGGGACCGCTTGGCCTCGGGCGCGTGCTGCTCGAGACCGTCACGCCCCTGACCTTGGAGATCACCCTGACCCACCACGTGGGGTAACGCCGGAACAGCAACTCGATCAGCAATGGTTTCCGGGTGTGCACTCGGACGTCGGCGGCGGCTACCCGGAAGCCGACGGCGGGTTGTGGCGAGAGCCATTCGGCTGGATTCTGGCCGGCTCGGCGTCAGCGCACACGGTCGGCGTCGCGGTGCGACGATCGCTAGCACGAGTCGCCGAAGGGGCGTGGTGGCTGGCCGAGTGTTTTCGGAAGTTCCAATGGCACGAAAAGGAGAAACGCAACGTTCTCGCGATTGGAGCGGGACGCTACCGGCACTTCGAGAAAGGCGATCTCATTCACAGATGCGCGCTCGTACGGTTGCGCGACCGGGCGTACCGTCCGAAAAATCTCTGCGTCGAGTTCGTGCGGGCCGTTCAGGCGCTGCCGATCGTTCCCGATGCGCTGCCGTACGCGGAGCACGCCGATCAGGTGAAGAGACTGGAAGCCACGGAGGACGGCCCTTTCAAGCCGCCAAACGCCGGACTGAAAAGCCCCGCGCGACGGATGACTCATCCGTCGTGTAGCCCTTCACTCGGGCTTGCGTTGCAAAACTCCGTCCTCTTGATCCAGTGCTTCGCCGCCTTGCGCGGCCATTTGGCGTCGGAGCCGTGCGCGTCCAGGTCGCCGCGCCGTTTTGCGGCCCTTATGGAGCCAATGGTGCGGATTTCCGATCTCCGCGCCCATACTCTCGAAAACCTTCCGCTCCATGTCCTCGTCCGCGCCTGCGCCACCGAGATCCTCCAGTTCGATCTTCGACGAGTCCGGCGCCAGACGGCGGAAGACCCATTCGCCCTGGATTTCCTGAAAAGGATCCGGGCATCGCGGGCTCCAGTTTCTATTCTCCAATTTGCCCAGCGCCAGCATCGCGCCGACGCCCAGCCGGACGAGATCGCTCGTCCATGGGAGTTTGCACGCTTCGTTGAAGTCATTCACGCCCAAACCAGCCGCCCCTCCTCATCCCGCCACGCGCCGAAGTTCTCCACATGCGTGTCGCCTACCGCCGCGACTTGGAGCGGCGTCTCCACATAGGCGCTGCCCGGTTGAATCGTGAAATACGTTGCTCCAGACACCCGATCACGGTCAGGTCCTTCCCGCCCTTGATCTCGATCTTGGTCTTCGTCGTCGTTTGCGTCTCCTTCCGCGCGGTCAGCCCTGCGGCACACACCGCGATGAGACCGCTGGTGCTGCTCATCACCGGCGTGCGCAAGCACGCGTAGGTCGGCTTTGAAAGTACCGTGGGGTATTGCCTTTGGCGTCGGTCTCAGCACGACCCTCGGGTTCGGGGCACAGTCGCGATCCGCGTCTACGATCGCGCGCACAAGGACTATCACGTGCGGGACGCTCGCGAAACTCAGGCGAACCGCCAATACCTCGGCGACCAGCACAGAAAGTACAGCCGCTTGTCGGCGCTCATCCACAGGCAACAGACCACGTACTGGAATTGGCGCCATACGCATGCTGGCGAGAGGTAACGTACCCGCTTCGTTCCGCACTCTGCCTAACTGCACCCCCGTCCAGCCATGCGCGGGGAGGCCTCGCAGCCTCCCCGTGCCACCAGCGGGCCGCGCGTGGCTGGAAGCCGGATTCACGGTCTTCTCATTGCCGAGCGCACGCCAGCCGATCAAGAGCACGTGGCGAGGGACCGGACGAAAGCGTCAGCGTGTGGCCCGAGAATGCGCGTTGGGCATTCCGGTCGGCGTGGTCTCGAAGTCAAAGCGCGTGTTCCGGCCACGATCGTAGACGCCATCACGGTCTCCAATGTCAAACCCGACGTTGGTGGCGCCCCATCGGCGGGTGGCATAAGGGTCAGCCGCGTGCTGCCACTGATTTCTGTTCCGTCGGTGCGCGCGTAGATTCGGCCATACCGATCGGCGACACCGCGGGAGGCGCTGTCGTAGCCGGCCTCGTAGCCCTCGCGACTAACCCCATTGGTACTGACCCTTGTTGCTCATGAAGGGCTCGACTGGTCCGCGACGCCGGGCTCGAGCGCGCGGGCTTGGGTAGAAGTCTCGCGTGTCCCGCGCGCAACTCCACGAACTGGTAGCGGCTGTTCGAGATCTGCGCATTGAACGAACACGCTCATGGGGCCATTGGAGTCTTGGTGAACACAGGGCTCCATTGGCACACACGCATCGCGCGATCGGCTCACATCGAACAGTTTCCGTGCTGAATCGCGTCAGGTCATCTTGACGCGGCAGCCTACGCCGTGCCAGCCAGAGCTGTGGGCCGACGATGTTCGCAGATGCTCGCCATCGTGCTCACGATTTCCGTCGACGATGCGGCACCGGCATGCGTCACCACATCATTCAGCGACAGAATGCCCTTCAGCCGGCCCTGGGCATCGACGACGGCCAGACGCCGGACGCGCTGCGATTTCATCGTCTGCAGCGCGACGCTTGCGTCATCCTCCGGTGCGCAAGTGTACGCTTTTCCAGCGGTGACGTCCCTGACCGTGATCCGATCGGCGGTCTGTCCTCTCGTCGCGATGGCAATACAGATGTCGCGGTCGGTGATCATGCCGGACACTTTCCCATCGGATTTCACGACGGGCAACACGCCGCAGTCCCGCTCCCACATGATGTTGACCGCTTCGGCTAGATTCGTCTCAGGCCGGCAGGTCTTGACATCGCTAGTCATGATCTCTCGGATTTTCATGGCTCTTGCTCCTTTCGACGTCTTCGCGTCACTCATACGTTCAACTGAGGACAATCTTTCCCCTTGGTGTGGGGCATGTCCGTTCAAAGGTGGCTGTGCGTGCCCCAGGCTGCGTCCTTATCATCGCATCCGAAGCGTGGCGTATCGAGAAGGCGCACAGACTCATCGCCGCCGTCGAACACGCGATCGATCGCGCGCATCGGCTTCTCGATGAAGCCGGTGCGCCGTTGCTCAACTATCTGATGCGGCCGGATCCTCTAGCGCCCGAAATAGAACCCTCCGCCGCCGAGTAGTATCACCACGACAACGATGATGAGTAGGGTATTGATGCTCATTGGCTGGCCTCTCCTGATGCGTTTGTTTCTATGGAAAGCGTAGCAGCGGCGCCGTCGTGTGTCTGTCCTTCTTTGAACAGGTGTCCTTCGCCAATATGTCATTCAACTCACGCCATTCTTTCAATGCCAGCGCTTGTCCCCATTCGTGCGGTGGCCCGTTTCATCAACGTTGAGGATGGCTTCATCGCGCAACGCAGCGGCGAGTTCGGCGTACGGCGCCGCGACGGCTGCACTCACTTCTTCCCACGCGTTCTGCGTGCTGCCCAGACTGATCGGGATCTGCAGCGCCCCTTCGAGGAACCGCTGGACGACGAGACGCGGCAGCCGACACACCACCGTCAGGTAGGCGATCACCGCGGTGAGCTGCGGTCCGAATTCCCCGACCACGTCATCCGGCAACCCCGCGTGTGTCAGGCGGCCGCACCGTCGACATCGTCGGCGATGACAGCGATATTCCGTGACGTGCACACATCGGGCGTTGTCAAGGTCGACGACAGCACGCTCCAGTCGCGGATCGCTGCGAGGCTCAAAACGAGCGCGAGTCTTGCGCCTCGTGACATCGACGTGGACGTGAACCAGGGCATCGTCACGCTGACGGGCACGGTCCGCACCGCGACCGAGAAGACACGTGCCGAGCGGCTCGCCACGGTGAGCGGCGTCACCCGTGTGGATAACCGAATCGAAGTCGACCCGAAGATCGATCAGTCGAAGATCGAGGCCGCGGGCGAGAAGACGAAGGCCGGCGTCACGAAGGCTGTCGACGCGACCGTGAACGCCACAAAGAAGACCACGGAAGCGGTGCAGAAGGGTGTCGGGAAGTCGGAACAGGGCGTCGGCAAAGCTGCCGACAAGACGTCGGGCGCCATGGGCAGAGTGGGCGACAAGATGAGCGACACATCGGTCACCGCCCTTGTCAAAGCCGGCTTCTCCGGCGAGAAGCTGTTGCAGGATACGGCGATTGACGTCGATACGACGGACCACGTCGTGACGCTCAAAGGCACGGTCGCCTCGAACGCGGCGAAGGCACGCGCGGAGGAGATCGCCCGCAGCACGGACGGCGTGACGGGCGTCGTCAATCAGATCGTTGTGAGCGAGCAGTAAGCGGAAGGAGACCGTCACCCGGCGCGGGCAGGCAACTGCACGGTCACGGTCGTCCCTGTCCTCCGCAAACAATGTGTGCCGGCCTGAGCTCGGATACGAGAGACCCATAGACCGTCGCGAAATGTGGAGACTGCTCCAAAAGATGCCGGTGCCGCAAGGTGGCCCTGTCCTTCGTCACAATCAGGACCCGACCCCTGATGGTTGCTCCGTTCTCGGAGACCGGGCCGCAGCGCACAGTTGATCATCGTGCACCCACACCCACCGGACTGTTCGGACCCGCTGGGATCTTCGCCTGGGCATTTCGCGTGATCGGCGTCCCAGAACAATGCGGGTGCGGGGGTTCAGGCGTTTGAGCAGGCCGGTGCCGAGTGGAACTTCTCGGCGCTTCCAGTAAGGACGTGCAGTACAGGCCTGGAAGGTTCGCCTTCTCGCACGAACGTGAGGGAGGTCCTTGTCCGCGACAAGGACCTCAGGCGTCGGCGCGACGGCTATTCGAAGCCGTGCTGGGTGGGCGTTGGCCGTGGCGGCTTCGCCGAAGTGTAGAGAGCGTGCCCAGGGCACGGAAGTCGTGCCTCCCCGTCTGAGCTGGACGCCGGACGGACGGTTTGCGTACGTGAAGTTCTCGGGCTCGACGTTTGCGATTCCACTACAAACGGGCGAGATGTTGCCGCCCGTGCCAGCCCAGGGGTTTCCATCCACGGGCGCTGTGGCCGCACTGCCCGGAGCGCGACTGGTATCGGAGGAAAGCGTGTTTCCCGGCCCAAATCCTTTGATCTATACCTTCACGAGGGTCGCGACGCAGCGCAACATTTATCGCGTGTCGTGCGCCGCTCAGCTGTGCCATTAGGATCCTGCGCCAGTACGCGTTAGACTGCTCCCTCGTTTGCGTAACCAGGTTCTTTCACTCCAATCGTATTGAGTCCAGGAATCCGGCAGATGGCGACCAAGAAACGAGAGCTTCCGAATCCGAGTCCGGCCATGAAGACTCCCAGGCCTGATTTTGCTGCTCGTGCCAAGCAGACCCCCGAGGGCGATCTCTGGATCACCATCGGCCATGCGTGGGCCCACGAACGGGTGCGCGGCGAACGAGGCTATGCCGTCACGCTGCGCACTATTCCGATCAACTGGGACGGGTCCTTCTATCTCGCGCCACTTCCGAAGAAAGCCACCAGTTGATCGGTCGCCGGGGTGAAGGCGCATCAGCGTTGCGCCATTTGTGGGGGCGCCATGCACGAGCATGAAACCGTTGAGCCCGATACTGCGACACTTCGCGAGTTCAAGCTTGACCGGGACCTCGATTTTCTCTGGTTGGAGCTGACGAATCGCTGCAATCTGCAGTGCGTCCATTGCTACACGGAGTCCCATCCGGCGAGACACGATCGAGATGTGCTGACCAAGCAGGAGTATGAGTCGATCATGCTCCGCGCCTACGAGCTCGGTTGCCGCAAGGTTCAGTTCATCGGCGGCGAGCCGCAGCTCAATCGACATTTCAAGTCGCTGCTTCGGAGCGCAACGGAAACCGGCTTCGACTTTGTCGAAGTCTTCTCCAACCTGACGTTTCTCGACGATGAGACGATCGAGTATTCGGCCGATCACCACGTCTGCTTCGCGACGTCGGTGTACTCAGACGATCCAGCCGTCCACGACGCCGTCACCAAGGTCCGATCGAGCCATGCGAAGACAATTGCCAATCTCGAGAAGCTGATCGCGAAGGACGTGGTCACGCGCGCGGGGATCATCATCATCGATCAAGAGCCCGACGAGATCGATCGGACCAAACGCTTCCTCGAACGTCTCGGTGTGGGGTCCGTGCGGGTCAGCCTGCTCCGCGAGTTCGGGCGCGGTGAGCAGATCCTGTCACGAAGCGCCTGCCTCGAGGGTCTGTGTGGACACTGTTGGAAAGGCAAGCTCGCCGTCGCGCCGGACGGCGTTGTGTACCCGTGCGTGATGGCCAGGCAGTGGTCGGTCGGGAACCTCTATCAGGACTCCCTGTCCGACATCGTGAGAGGGAAAGCGCTCGAGAGCATCCGTCGGTCCATTTTTGACGTGGTCTGGCTGCCCAGACTTCATGCCTCGACTCGTGCTCCGGAGGAGCCGGCTCCCCGATGTCATCCTGATTGCTCGGAGTGTTGTGACCCTGACGGCTGTCCCGAAACTCCGTGTGCGCCAGGGTGCTGTCCGCAGAGCTGCATTCCTGACTTGCCGCAATGAGCTGAATGTGGCGTCACGCCTCGGGGCGGTCTGACCAATTCCTCAGAACTCCGTTCGAACCCCGTTGTGTCCCACGAGTCGATCGACCTGTTGGGGAGCCGAAATACTTCCTGCTGTGATATAAGCTCGTATTGTCCCAGTGCTCGGCCGACCCGATTACGCTGCCCTCTCATAAAAGTTGAGCAGCCCGCCCAGCCGCGGGCGGCGTCGCACGCGACCTGCTTGGTCGATCATCGGCGTGCCAGCGATGAGACGGTTATCGAGCCCTTGATGATTCCGTTCACGATGATAGTGCTCGAGGAATTCGGTGAGTGCCCGTCGGAGGTGCCGCTCGCCGAGTGGAATCATTCGATTCCTTGAGGATCCGCGCGATGGTCGAGCGGCCCACGCGATGCCCGACATTCTTCAGCGCGCCTTGGATCCGCGTGTAGACAATATGCAGCGCGTCGCCATGCGCCGCCGCGGGCGGCGCAGCTGGGTCGTGACTGCTACGCTCCTTTCGAGGACCTGCATCCTGAAAGGAGCGACAAATGACAGGCACGACCCAACGTCAGGAGTCTACTGCACCCATCAGCGATCGATTGCTGATGGCGATCGAACTCGGACGACGGCAATGGAAGGTGGGCTTTACGACGCAGCTGGGCCAGCGTATCCACCGGCGCACGCTCACAGCTGATGCGTGGGATCGATTGGCTGAGATGGTGGCCGTCGCCAAGAAGCGTCTGGGTCTGCCGACCGACGCGGCCGTCACGAGTGGGGATCGACCCTCGTGGTGTCCATTAATCGATCTGTGGTCCGCACTCCGGAAGCGCTGTCAAGAATGTACGTGAACCATCCGGGATCGAGCGGCTTCGTGCGCTCCGTTCAGCACCGCGGCGAGCGGAATGATCACCACGGCGATGGAGCAAGGTAGGTCTGACCGACCCCATTGTCCGGAAGACAACAGATCGTATCTGCGGTGTCGCTGGAGCCGCGTGCGAGCGCCAACGAACTGACGTCAACGGCACACGATGTCCGCCTCCGTCACGCAGCGGGGCGGTGATAGTACTTCAACAAACCACCGAGCCGCTCTCGGCACGCTATACGGCCGTTGTGGTTCGGTTGCTCCGCGAGAGGCACGATCAACCGATTGCCCAAGCCCTGATGGTTGCGTTCGTGGTGATAATGCGCCGCGAACTCACACAGGGCTCGTCGGAGCGACGCTTCTCCGACCAGGACGAACCGATCCAGACACGATTCCTTGACGGTTCGCACGAAGCGCTCCGCGTACGCGTTGAGATTCGGCGACCGGGGCGGCAGACGGACCACCTGCACGTCTGCGGCGGCGAGCGTCTCGCGGAAGGCCAGGGTGAACCGCGGATCCCGATCATGGATTAAGAAGCGTTTGCCCGTCAGAAAGCCATCGCCGACATCCGTCAGGTTGCGGCTTATCTGGCTCATCCAGGCGCCATCGGGCTCCGACGCGATGCCGGCGATGTGAATGCGGCGCGTCGACAATTCGATGATCAAGAGCACGGCGAACCGCGTCAGCCCGCGACCGGTCCAGACGTCCACCGTAAAGAAATCCGCGGCGGCCAGGACCTCCCAATGGGTCTTCAGGAACTCGCGCCACGTCGTCGTTTTCAGCCGATCGGGCGCGGGCTCCAGGCCGTGTTCGCGAAGGACCGTGGCAATCGTGCCTCGGGAGACCTGGTGATTGATGTTCGCGAGGGCTCCTTGGATCCGCGTGTAGCCCCAGCCGCGGTTCTCGGTGGCCATCCGCACGATCAACCCGCGGATCTGGGCCATGACCGGCGGCCGTCCAGGACCACGATGGGTACTCCCGTCGTATTGCTTGGCGATCAAGGTCCGGTGCCACGCCAGCAACGTATCCGGCGTCACAATGGTGGCTATCTCGCGCAACAGCCGTCGTCCCAGTGTTCGGGCTTTCGCGGCGAGCCGACGGCGCTGGTCGTCGGTGAAGCGCAGACGCCGGGCTCCGAGCTGTTTGCGCAGGACACGGTTCTCTTCCTGGAGATAGTCGATGACATCGCGCTGTTGCTGGTTGATCCAACTAGCGAGCGCGACGAGAAGGAACTGCAGCGGATGCGACAGCGACAGCATGGCGACCAGCCTACCAGAGGCTGGGTCGATCGGCGCCCTCGGGCTGATCGATCTGAGTTCCACAGTTTCGTCGAACAAAAGTGATCGATTCGAACGTCGATCGAGTTTTTGGACAATACGGGGTGGCCAGCGGACGCGACGCGGGCGAGTTGCTGCGCAGCTTCCGGCTGCACGAGGCCGGCAGAAGGCTGCAAACGCACCTGCAAGATCTCGTTCCCGACGAGATCGAATACGTCGAGCTGAGCCACCATAATC
>JBKPDW010000635.1:0-21730 GCA_046728115.1 Acidobacteriota bacterium
CAGCACATGTTCGAATCCGATCCGCATGTGCTCTATATATCGACGCATCAGTATCCCTACTATCCGGGAACCGGGTCCGCCGACGAGGTCGGCCGCGGCGCGGGCAAAGGGTTCACCGTAAATGTCCCGATCGAGGTGGGCGCGGTGGATGAGGACTATCACGCGGTGTTCACCGAAATCGTGGTGCCCGTGCTGACGCAGTTCGAGCCAGATCTCTTGATGATTTCCGCCGGATTCGACGCACACGGCCGCGATCCGCTGGCCGGCATGCGGCTGACGACCGACGCGTTCGCGGCGATGACCCAGGAGCTGCGACGTGTCGCCGAGGACTGCTGCCGCGGACGCATCGTGGCACTGACTGAGGGCGGCTACGACCTCGAGGCGCTCGCGGCATCGCTCGATGCGACGATCGAGACGCTCAGCGAGGCGGACGCGGAGCCGCACTGGCCAACGTCCGGCATCGCATCCACCCGTGGACGCGACGCAGTGGATGTCGTGCGTCAGGCATTGCGGGCATGCTGGGCCGTTTAAGCCTCTTTCGGATGCGGATGCAGTGATGGGTTATCAGAGCTGTGTGCCTCGTTCTTGGTCCGTCCGCGAGTCCAGGATCCGGAGTCCGGGCCGCGTTTGGACCTTCCGCAGGGAACTCTCGATCTCCTGCTCCTCAAAGCGATTGGGCTGGGCCCGCAGCATGGCTGGGCCATCGCTGAACGCATCCAGCAGGTCTCGAGGGAGGCGTTGAAAGTTCAGCAGGGCGGCATCGAGCAAATCAAGGAAGAATGCCGCGATGCGCGAGGCGTGATGTTCGTCCAGACGGTCGTGCTCGATCTACGTTACGGCGTACGAGCGCTGCGGCACGCGCCGGCATTCGCTGCCACAGCGCTGATCACCCTCGCGTTGTCGACGGCGGCCATTCCGACGGTGTTCACGCTCGGCTATACACTGCTGCTCCGGCCTCTGCCGGTCGCTGCGCCGGACAGGCTTGTTTCGGTTGCAGCGACGCGGGAAAGCGCTCGCGAGCCCAGACCCATGTCGTTTCCCGACTACATCGCGTTCCGCGATGGGACGCGGACGCTTGCAGGACTTGCCGCTCATTACTCGACGGCGCCGCTCTTCGTGGCGACACGCGACAACGCTCGGGAGATTAACGGCGCTGTCGTCTCGGCGAATTTCTTTCCGCTGCTCGGCATCAAGCCCTCATTGGGCCGGTTCTTTCTCGACGATGAAGATCGTGTGCCCGATCGAGATCGCGTAGTGGTCATTTCATACGACCTATGGCGCACGTGGTTCGAAGGGTCGCCCGGTGCGATCGGCGAGACCATGACGATCAATGGTGTCGTGTTCTCCATCGTCGGAGTGGCGCCAGCGTCCTTCAAGGGCCTTTCGACGAATCCCTCGCAGCTCTTCATACCGACCATGATGCTCGGCGTTGGCTACCGTTGGTGCGATGCTGCGCTGGCAGCAGATTGCACGATTCTCGACACGATCGGACGCCTGGCGCCCGGACGCACCGTGGGCGACGCCGCAGCCGAACTCCGGACGCTGGCGCCTCCGGCGTGGAATCGTGCGCGGCCCGGCGAGAACCGCGCCGTTCTCGTTTCGGCCGTGAAGGGAGTGGGATCCGAACGCGACTCCACCCAATTAGTGACTACGCTCAGCGCCGTCGCGTGTGTGCTGGTGATCGTGTGCTGCGCAAACCTGGCGGGACTGCTCATGGCGCAAGGCGCCGCGCGCACGAGAGAATTCGCGATTCGCATGTCGCTCGGCGCGGGACGTGCGCGCGTCATCCGGCAATTCATGACCGAGTCGATGCTGCTCGCTCTCGTAGGATGTCTCGCGGGCGTGCTGTTGTCGCGCGGCTTCATCAAAGCGATCGCCCTCCTGTTCTACTCGATGGACGACGAAGGGCACCCGATGGCGTACGACTTCAGCGCCACGCCCGGCGTCGTGGTCATCGGCGTCGCGGCGGCGCTGATCGCGGGCTGTTTGTTCAGCCTGCTCCCGGCGTTGAGAATCGCCGGGCACGAGACCTCGCTCAACCTCATGCCCCGCCCCGAGACGACACGGTGGTCGTCCATACGCTGGCTTCTCGGCGTGCAGACGGCTGTGGCGGTCGCGCTCGTGGCGATCGCAGCGCTCCTGCACAACAGCGTCGATGTGATCGTTCAGGGCACGACATTCGAATCGTCACATGTCGCGTTGATGAGGCTGCGTCCGAGATTGATGGGGTACACGCCGGATCGCGCACAACGGATGCACCGCGTGGTCATCCAGCACATCGCGTCGCTGCCAGGCGTCGAGTCGGTGACGATGATCGGCACGGGTGTTGTACTCGGTGGCGGATCCGCTCAGGTCCTTGTGCCGGAGCATGTCGGCGAACGACCGCTGCTGGTTCGCTACGCGGACGTCGCACCGCGTTACTTCGAGACGCTGAAAACACGAATCGTGAACGGCAGGGAATTCACCGATCAGGACTCTCTCACGACGACACAGGTCGCGGTCGTCAACGAGACCCTGCTGCACCGTCTTTGGCCAGACGGCCGCGCGATCGATGCGAGCCTGCGGGTTGGGAACACTCTTCGTCGAGTGGTCGGCGTCGTACAGGACATTGCTCTGCAGACGCGAACTGGCGCGGTCGAGCCATACGCGTATGTACCGTTCTGGCAGAACGCGAACGCGATTGACGCCCGCCTGGCGATTCGTGTCGCAGGCGAACCGTCGGCAATGCTGCCGATGCTGATGCGCGAAGTGCATCGGGTCGATCCAGATGTGCCCATCGCGGAAACCATCACCTTGCCGATGCAGCTGGAGGGATGGGTGCGGCCGCTGCGCATCAGCGCCGCATTTGGGGGCTATGCCGCGATCCTGGCGGTTCTGCTGACCGCCGTCGGGCTGTACGGCGCCCTGGCGTTTGCGGTCGCTCGGCGCACGCAGGAAATCGGCATTCGGATCGCGCTCGGCGCTCAACGCCGAGCGGTGCAATTCCTCGTCGTTCGCGACGCGCTGAGGGTACTCGTCGCCGGCGCGATCGCTGGCATCGGTCTCGCGATGGCCGGGACCCGCGTGCTGAACCATCTGCTCTACGGGTCGTCGGCCGTGGACTGGCTGTTTCACGCGGCCGCCGGGGGAGTGGTGCTGGCTGTCGGCCTGTTCGCCGCCTGGATGCCGGCGAGACGGGCTGCGTACGTCGAGCCGCTGGTTGCCCTGCGGCACGAGTAGTCATCGGCAATTGCCATTTTCACTGGGAGGTGAACAGAGAACGGCAGGATAAAATGATGAGACGTCCTCATGACCGACTACAAGCCCCAACAGCTGGACAAGAAATGGCAAGAGCGATGGGCGGCCTCCAGGGTCTTCGAGGTCGTCGACGATCCGTCGCGCGAGAAGTTCTACTCCCTCGAGATGTTCGCCTACCCGTCGGGGCATGCGCATGTCGGGCACGTCCGCAACTACATCATCGGCGACGTGATGGCGCGCACCAAGCGCATGCGCGGCTACAACGTCCTCCATCCGTTCGGATGGGACGCTTTCGGCCTGCCGGCCGAGAACGCCGCGATCAAAACCGGCACGCACCCGGAGACATCCACGCTCGACAACATCGCCCACATGAAAGGGCAGTTGCAGCGCCTCGGCATCAGCTATGCCTGGGAGCGGGAGATCGCCACGTGCGATCCTGAGTACTACAAGTTCAACCAGTGGATCTTCCTGAAGATGTTCGAGCGCGATCTCGCGTACCGCAAGCGCTCGACGGTCAATTGGTGTCCGGTTGACGAGACCGTTCTCGCGAACGAGCAGGTGATCGACGGCACGTGCTGGCGCTGCGGTTCGACGGTGGTCGCGCGCGACCTCGATCAATGGTTCTTCCGGATCACCGCGTATGCCGACGAACTCCTGGCGGGCCTCGACACCCTGAAGAGCTGGCCCGACAAAGTCGTCGTCATGCAGCGGAACTGGATCGGGCGGTCGGAAGGCGCACGCCTGAAGTTCCCGCTAGCCGGCGCACAGGATTCGATTGAGATCTTCACTACGCGCATCGATACCATCTATGGCGCGACCTTCGTACTGCTTTCACCAGAACATTCCCTCGTCGATCGCTTTGCGGCCGAGAGCGGGGAACCACAACCGTTTCGGGATCGCGTGGCAAAATTTCGTTCGCTCGATCGCGAAGCCCGTCTGACCGGCGCCATCGAGAAGGAGGGATTCGACACCGGCCGGTTCGCCATCAACCCGTTCACCGGAAAGAAGGTGCCAATCTGGATCGCGAACTTCGTGCTGGCCGAGTACGGAACCGGCGCAATCATGGCCGTGCCGGCGCACGACGAGCGCGATTTTGAGTTCGCGCACAAGTACAACCTGCCGATCCAGGTGGTCGTCGAGTCCGGGGAGCGGAGGTCGGGGAATCCGGGTCCTGTCGCCGAGATAACAGCACCCACAACCAACTACGGCCGGCTCGTCAATTCGGGCGAATGGAACGGCCAGGAGGCGCCGTCAGTCATCACGGCGATGATCGCTGACGCCGAGCGGCGCAACATCGGCACAGGCGAGGTCCAGTACCGGCTCAAGGACTGGGGCATCTCGCGTCAACGGTACTGGGGGACGCCGATCCCTGTCGTGCATTGTCCAACCGACGGCATCGTCCCCGTTCCGTACGAGGAGTTGCCGGTCCAGCTGCCGAAGATCTCCACGTTCACCGGACGCGGCGATTCGCCGCTTGCCCAGGTCCCCGAGTGGCTCAACGTGACGTGCCCGCGCTGCGGAGGCCCGGCCCGGCGCGAGACCGACACGATGGATACGTTCGTCGATTCGTCGTGGTATTTCCTGCGATTCTGCGATCCGACGAACACCGAGCTCCCGTTCGATCCCGTCAAGGCGGCCTACTGGATGGGCGTCGATTTCTACAGCGGTGGCATCGAACACGCAATCCTCCACCTGCTGTACTCGCGGTTCTTCATGCGGGTGCTTCGCGATGTCGGTCTGGTGAACTTCGACGAGCCCTTCACCCGCCTGTTGACGCAAGGCATGGTTCTGAAGAACGGCGCTGTCATGTCGAAGTCCAGGGGCAACGTCGTCGATCCCGACGATATGCTGGCGAAATACGGTGCCGACGCGCTCCGGCTGTACGTGATGTTCGTCGCGCCGCCTGAAAAAGAAGTCGAGTGGAGCGACTCCGGTCTCGAAGGCAGTTTCCGCTTCCTAATGCGGGTGTGGCGGATCGTGGACCACTGGGCGGAGACCGTCGGCGGTGAAGGCATTCCCGCCTGCGGTCCTGATTGCACCGACGCCGAACGTGCGTTGCGCCGGAAGACGCACGATACGATCCGGCGGGTGACGGTGGACATCGAGGAGCGGATGCACCTGAACACGGCCGTGTCGTCCTTGATGGAACTCGTCAACGAGCTCTATCTGTTCAGCGAAGGTACGGCCCACGGCGCGCCGACGCGCGCGGAATCGCCGGTTGGCCGGATCGAGCGCCCGCAGACGCTTGCCGTGTTACGTGAGACGATCGACGCACTGGTGCTGATGATCTCGCCGTTCGCGCCGCATACGGCGGAAGAATTGTGGGACATGCTCGGACATTCCGGCGGGCTGTCCGCTGCCAGGTGGCCGACGTTCGATCCCGAGGTGGCGAAGGCGGACGAAGTGGTCGTACCGGTGCAGATCAACGGAAAGGTGCGTGCGCGGGTGACCGCACCCGCCGATGCATCCGAGGAACGGCTGCGAGAGCTGGCGCTGGCGGATGCGACCGTGCGGATGCATACTGCGGGGAAGACGATTCGCAAGGTTCTGGTGGCAAAGGGGCCGCTCGTCAGCATTGTGATGGCATGACAACAAGATCCGTTTGGGCCAGTGCGCTGTTGATCGCGACGATCTTCTCATCGGGCTGCGGATACGCGTTGGCAGGCCGCGGGGCCTTTCTGCCCACGTACATCCACACGATCGGCGTTCCGACGTTCGCGAACCGGACCACGATCTTCAACCTCGAGACGCTGTTGACCGACAAAGTGAGGGCGGAATTCATCGGCCGCGGCAAGTATCAGATTCTGCCGGAGAGCACCGGCGTCGACGCAGTGCTCACGGGCGAGGTGACCGGCGTCTCGATAGCACCATCGAGTTTTACGGGCGCCCAGATCGCGTCGCGTTACACCATCACGATGAGCGCGCGAATAGAGCTGCGGGACGTGAAAGAGGCCAAGGTGTTGTGGGAAAACCCCAGCGTCTTTTTGCGACAGGAGTACGAGGCCACCAGCGGAACGAGCGCTGTCGACCCGGTTGCGTTCTTCCAGCAGGACCTCAACGCGCTGGACCGCATGAGCGGCGAGTTCGCGCGCACGATCGTCAGCGCGATTCTCGAGGCCTTCTGACGCATGCCCACCACGACGCCAGCGGGCGTTCGTAAACAGATCGCAGCCGGCGCACCCGATTCCATCTACGTCCTGCAGGGCGAAGACGACGTCGAAAAATCGGCGCTGGCCATCGAGTTCGACGATCTCGTGGACGAGGGGCTCCGTGCGTTCAACGTCGAGCACGTTCACGCAGCCGACGTCTCCACAGGCGACAGGATCGCTGACACTGTCCGGTCAATCGTCGCCGCGGCGCGCACCCTCCCGATGATGGCGCCGCGGCGCGTCGTCACCGTGTTCCAGGCCGAGAACCTGCTGGCGCCCCGGCGCGAAAGCGAGGCGGCGGGCCAGGCGCTCGGGGAACTGCTCGCGCTGGTGGAGGCCCCGGAGCCGCAGACCACGGTGGTGTTCGTGGCGGCACCGCTCGACAAGCGAACCCGTGTGTTCAAGGCGCTGGCCAGGGGCGCTACGATCGTGGATTGCGGCGCACCTGAGGATGTTGCGGCCGCCGAAAAGTGGGTGCGGGCTCGCATCAGCGCGTCCGGAGCGGAGATCGATCCGGCTGGCGCACGCGCCATGGCCGTTCGCGCTGGTTTCCCGGACCGTCCGCGAAATGACGGCAGGACCGGCGACGTGAAACGCCTGCGCGGCGAGGTGGATCGGTTGCTCTTGTACGCGCTCGGCCAGAAGCGGATTTCGATCGACGATGTCCGCGAGGTCGCGGGACCTGCGGCGCTGCAGGACGATTGGGCGCTGACCAATGCGATCGAAACGGGCCAGGCCGGCGAGGCGCTGCGCCAGCTTGCGCTGCTGATCGATGCGGGCGAGGTCCCGGAAAAGGTCCTCGGTCAGCTCGGATGGCTCGTCCGCTCGAAATTTCCGACGATTTCCGCGACCGAGGTCGGCCCGGCTGTCGAGGCCGTCTTCAGAACCGACGTCGATCTGAAACGCTCGGCCGGCGAGCCGCGCATCCTGCTCGAGCGGCTCGTCGTCGAGTTGTGCCGAGGGCGCAGATCGAGAGCGGCGGGGAAGAGGTGGTAATTCCGAGATCCCGATATTATGAGCGGGCCGCGAGCCGGGCAGAGAGCCGGGACTTGTAGCGTGCCGCCGCGTTGCGGTGAATCACGCCTTTGCCGGCCATCTTGTCGATGAGCGAAATGGTGGCGCGCAGCGCGGTTCGCGCCGCGGCGAGATCGTTGCCGTCGACGGCGGCTCGAACATTCTTGAGCGCCCCTCGCAGGCGCGCACGGAACTGGCGATTGTGCTCTCGGTTCTTTAGACTCTGTCGATGCGCTTTCAGCGCCGATGCGTGCGTAGCCACGTAATCAATAACCTCCAGAACCCCTGATCTTAGCAGTCCATGGCGATATCTGTCGAGCATTTCGGCCGCACGTATGGCTCGTTCACGGCGGTTCACGACCTGTCGTTCGATGTGGCCTCGGGCGAGATCGTTGGTCTCATCGGACCCAACGGTGCCGGCAAAACCACGACGCTGCGCTCGCTTGCAGGAATCCTGAGGCCCACCTCGGGACGCCTCCGGATAGACGGCCACGACCTCGAGACCGATGCCATCGAGGCCAAGCGGCGTCTGGCCTTCATGCCCGACGAGCCACATCTGTTCGAATATCTCACGGTCGAGGAACATCTACGGCTGGTGGCGCGGCTGTACGAAGTCGGCGACTTCGAGAGCCGCGTGCGCCCGCTCCTCGACGAGCTCGAACTCACCGGCAAGGAAGGATCGTTGCCAGGTGAGCTGTCACGCGGAATGCGGCAGAAAGTCGTCATCGCGTGCGGGCTCGTCCGGAATGCGACGACGTTGCTGTTCGACGAACCGTTGACGGGGCTCGATCCACTGGGCATCAGGCGGATGCGAAACACCATCGTCGCACGGGCGCGTGCGGGCGCCGCAATTCTGTTGTCATCCCACCTGCTGCATCTCGTCGAGGAAGTCTGTTCGCGCGTGATCATCATGGATCGCGGGCATAAGGTCGCCGACGGGACGTTCGAGGAACTGGCGGCGCATGCGGAGCTGGCCGCAGCCGGATCGAATCTGGAACAGATCTTTCTTCGCGTCACCGGTCGCGACGCCTCGCGATAAGCGCATGGTCTCGGCCAGCCTGTACATCACCGTCTGCAGCGCAAAGAACCGCATGCGGGTCCGGCTTCGCCGGCTGCGCGAGCCTCGCTATCTGCTCGGGGCGATCGTGGGGGCCGCGTACATCTATTTCAGTTTTTTCTCGCGGGGACGGTCACGCGCGAGCGCCGCGCGGCGGCGGCGTGGCGCCGCCGCGATCCCACCCGCATTCACGGCTCTGGTGGCAGCGGGTCCGGCGTTCGCGGCACTGACATTGCTGCTGGTCTCGACGCTGTCCTGGATCGTGCCGGGCGGCAGCAGTCTGCTCGAGTTCTCCGAGGCCGAGATCCAGTTTTTGTTCCCCGCGCCCGTGTCGCGCCGCCAGCTCCTGGTGCACCGCATCGTACGATCGCAACTCGGGCTGCTCTTCACGTCGGTCGTTGTGGCGATCGTCACGCCGTCAGTAACCGGATACGCGCGAGTCCGGCTGTCGATCGCCATGTGGGTCGTGCTCGTCACGCTGCGAATTGCCTTTGCCGGAATCACGATGGCGCGCGCCCGGCTCGCGTCGGCCAACGTCCGCGCGCGCCGGATGGCGTGGATGCCGGCGACCGTCCTGGCAGGTGCCGTCGCCGTCGTCGTCGGATCCTTGGCGGGCGCGTTTTCGAGCGTGCCGCCGCGTAACGTCATCGAGGCGCTGACCACGATCGCCGACGTCGGGGCACACGGTCCGGCGAAGTTCGTGCTTTTGCCCTTCTTGACCGTCGTGCAGCCGGTGTTCGCGGCGTGGCCGCAACCGTACCTGACGACCCTGACCGGTGCCAGCCTGGTCCTGGTCGTCACCGCTGCGTGGGTACTGCAGAGCGACCGCGCCTTTCACGAAGCCGCGGCCGCCTCGGCAGAACGGCGAGCCATCGAGCCGGCGGCGCGCAACGTCCGCTATCGTGTTCGTGCCAGCGGCTGGCCGCTGTCGCCAACCGGACGGGCCGAGTTGGCGCTGGCGTGGAAAGCGGCAACGCAAACATTTCGCATCGTCGATCGGCGAACAATCGCCAGGGGTGTTGCGATCGTGTTTTCGCTGAGTGTCGCGGCCGTCTCGATGAGTCGGGCGCGCGGGTACGCGGGCGTGATCGGCGCGTTCGCGACATTCGGCGCCGGTGCAGCCGTTCTTTTCTTCCCGCAGGTCGTGCGCATCGACATCCGGCAGGATCTGCAGCATCTCGAGATACTGAAAACCTGGCCGATCGCGCCTGCCATCGTCGTACGGGGCGAGATGCTGTGGCCAGGGATGCTCATTACCGTATGCGCCTGGCTCTTGCAGGTCGTCGCGCTCCTAATGTCGGCCGCGGTGTTCACGAGGGTCGCCCTGCCAGGGCGAGTGTCGGCGGCTGTCGCTCTCGCAATCGTGGCGCCCGCGCTCGTCTTTGCCCAGTTGACGATCCATAACGCCGTCGCACTGATGTTTCCGGCGTGGGTGTCACTCGGCAACCAGCGCGCGCGGGGGGTGGATGCGATGGGACAGCGCCTGATCATGCTTGCCGGCACCTGGTTTCTGCTGCTCCTCATGACATTGCCCGGCGCCATCGCCGGCTTCATCGTCTGGTTTGCGTTCTCGCACTTCATTGGCGTGGTCGCACTCATTCCTGCGGCCTTCGCCTGCACCGTCACGATGGCGATCGAAGTGCTGCTCGCGTCCGAAGCGCTCGGGCCGGCCTTCGAGCGCTTGGACCTGACGGCAGTGGAAAGGGTCGAATAACCAATGCGAGTCGCCGCGCGGGTAACACGCCGCCATTGCGTTGGTAGTTGGCGACACGCTGAACGGCCGTGCGCTCACGCCTGATGGGTGCAATCGGCGTCTTACCGCAACGCACGACGAGCTCTTGTCAGTTCCCGACAAAACGTCATTAACTCCTGAGGTTGCATGGACATCCCCACTGTAGACCTCTGGACATTCCTGTGAGGAGGCGTTACGATTTTCTCCCGTTGTCACGCCGCCGACACCGGAGCACTCCCGACAAACGGGCCGTCGCCTTCGAGTACGCTTTGCCTCACGGCAAGACCATTGAACTCGAGATTCGTTTGGCCCGACTCGAACTGCTGATGCAACAGGTCGCCGACAAGCTCGAGGCTGTCGCCGCGCGACAGTCCAATCTCCAAGCGCAACTCGACCATCTGAGCGCTCGCCTCGCGGTCCGCTAGGCCATTGGTCGGCCGTCACGTTTCCGCGTTCTGCATCAAGCGACGGCTATCGACCTGACGGCCCAGGTCCGATATGCGGCCAGGCCGAGGGGCGGGAGGCGGTCAGCGCGCGACGACTTCGTAGATGCTGCCGGTCGCAGGCCGCTTGTCGGTGTACCGGACAACCTCGTGGCCGTCGATCATTTCCGTCACCTTATAGATGCGGTGATCGCGGACCTCGGTCGGCTGGCCGACCATCCGGTTGATATTCGCAACGTAGTTGCGCGTTTCGGGATACGGCGGCACGGTCTGACCGTGTCGGTCCACGGCGGCGGGCCCGGCGTTGTAGGCCGCCAGCGCGAGCGTTTCGTCGTTCTCATACCGATCGAGCAGCTGACGCAGATATGCGACGCCGGCGCCGACGTTCTCGGCCGGATTGAATGGGTCGGCAACGCCGAATTGCTGAATGGTCGCCGGCATCAGCTGCATCAGTCCGAGCGCACCCTTCACCGATCGCGCGCGCGGATTAAACGCCGACTCCACCTGCATCACCGCTCGAACCAGATCGGCCCGTACCCCGTGGCGGTGCGAGTGTTCGACGATCAGATCGTCATAGGGTTGCGAACTTCGGGTTCCAGCATCGCGCGTCGTACGAACGCTCTCAGTTTTTGGAACTGCATACGACTGCACGGCGACTCCGGCCGACGGACGTATGTTGGAGAGCACCAGTGTTCCGCTGGCGTCGCGCCAGGAGTAGATCTGCGCCTGTGCCGGCACGGAGAGACCGAGCAGCACCAGCGCTGCGCCAACGGGTATCGTGAATCGAGTCAGCTGTTTACACACCGACCGTTCTCTGGCATGGGCCGGATCAGTTATCGGCCCGAAAGGCCTGCGCCTGCAGAGAGAACGGGCGGGTGAGAACGCAAGAAGGGCGGCAAGGCCCAGAAGGGTCGTAGCGCGAGTCTTTCAGGCGAGCAGGCGCCTATCCAAGCATCTTCGACAGCACCTCTTCGCTCGCCTTCATCATCTCGTCGATCTTCTCCGGCTGCTTTCCGCCCGCTTCAGCGAAATCGGGGCGCCCGCCGCCGCCGCCCCCAACAATCGGTGCGATCTCCTTGACGATCTGGCCGGCCTTGACGCGACTTGTCAGATCGGGTGTCACGGCAACGATCACTTGTACCTTGCCGTCGTTGGCGGATGCGAGGACGACGACGCCGCTCTTGATTCTGGTTTTGAGCGAGTCGGCGAGGCCGCGCAGCGCGTCCTTGTCGAGATCGGCGACCTTGCGGCGTGCGAGCGCGACGCCTTTGACGTCGATCGTGTCTTCCTGCTCGGCGGCGGCGCCGCCCATCGCGACTCTGGTTTTGAGCTGCATGAGTTCGCGCGCCAGCCGTTTCTGATCGGCCTGCAGCTTCTCGATCGCGTCAACGGCCTGCGGTTCGGGTGCATGGAGCGTGTCGAGGATGGACGAGAGCACCCGGCGTTGATGCTGCGCCCACGCCACTGCGCCCGAGCCGGTCAGCGCCTCGATGCGCCGCACTCCAGCGGCGACACCGCTCTCCGCGACGATCGCAAAGAATCCAATGTCGCCCGTGGCGCCGACGTGGGTGCCGCCGCACAGCTCCATGCTGAATCCGGGAATGCTGACTACGCGCACGCGGTCGCCGTACTTTTCGCCGAACAACGCCATCGCGCCCGCGGCGATCGCCTCCTCGGTCGGGCGGATCTGGGTCGTAACTGGCGTGTTGCGCATAATCTGCTGGTTGACGATTCGCTCGATGCGGTCGAGCTCGTCGCGCGTGACGGGCTGAAAATGCACGAAGTCGAACCGCAGCCGATCCGGTGCGACCAGCGATCCTGCCTGCTTCACGTGCTCCCCGAGCACTTCGCGCAGCGCGGCGTGCACCAGATGGGTCGCCGTGTGGTTGCGGCGCGTGGCGTCGCGCAGGTCGGCATCGACTTCGACGGTCACGCGATCCGACACATGCAAGGCCCCGGACGCCACGCGCACGCGATGCGCTCTCGGCCAGCCGGGACGGATCCGCTCCATTGCCTCGACGACGGCAGAGGCGCGTCGCGATTCGCCCTCTATCCGTCCGGTATCGGACACCTGTCCACCGGCCTCGAGATAAAACGGTGTCTTGCTGAGCGCGACGTAGCCGGTCTGACCCTCCGATAGAGCGCTCGTCGAGTGACGCTGGTCATCGAAGAGGGCCAACACCTCGACGCCTGTCGCCCTCGTCGTCGAGTGGCCTTCGAACTGATCGCCGGCCTTCGTCAGCGCTGCCTCGTCGGCCGGCTGGTCGAACTCTCCGCCCTTTTTGCCGCCGCCGAACGTGCTGCCGGCGCGCGCTTTGTCGCGCTGCATCTCCATCGCAGCGTCGTACCCATCGCGATCGACGCGGACGTCCTGCGTGGCCGCAGTGTCCTCGATGAAATCGTACGGAACCCCGAACGTGTCGTACAGCCGAAACGCTGCCTCGCCGGGAAGCACATGATCGGGCAACTCGAGCGCCCTGGCAATCTCGGCTTCGAGGCGCGGCAGGCCGTCGCGAAGCACGGCGTCGAACCGATTCTCCTCGGCAAGAATCGTTTTTTCGATCATCTCGCGGTTGCGGCGCAGCTCGGGATAGGCGTCACCCATGTCGCGGACGAGCACGCCCGCCAGGCTGTGCATGAATGGCTGGGTGAAGCCGAGGTGCTTTCCGTGCCTCATTGCGCGACGCATGATCTTGCGGAGGACGTATCCGCGCCATTCGTTCGATGGAATCACGCCGTCCGCGATGAGGAACGTCGTCGACCGCATATGATCGGCGACGACGCGCATGGAGATGTCGTATGGATCCGAGACCGATCCGCCGTGACCGCGTCCGATCAAGCGGCCGATTTCGGTCAGCAGCGGCGTGAACAGATCGGTGTCGTAGTTGGAAACCTTGTTCTGCAGAACGGAGGTGATCCGTTCGAGACCCATGCCCGTGTCGATCGAAGGCGCAGGAAGCGGCGTCAATGTTCCGTCCGAGCTGCGCTCGAACTCCATGAAGACGTTGTTCCAGATCTCGATCTCCGGATCCGCTCCCGCGCCGCGGACGAAATAGATCTCCGAGCATCGGCCGCACGGTCCAGTGTCTCCCATCTGCCAGAAGTTGTCGTCCGCGCCGAACTCGAGAATCCGGTCAGGCGGTATGCCGAGGGACCGCCAGACGTCGTACGCTTCGTCGTCGCGCGGGATCCCGCCTTCGCCTTTGAAAATCGAGACGATCAGACGGTCGGAGGGCATCTTCCAGACTTCGGTCAACAGTTGCCACGCGAACGGCAGGGCGTCCTTCTTGAAGTAGTCGCCGAACGAGAAATTTCCCAGCATCTCGAAGAACGTGTGATGACGGAAGGATGGTCCGACATTATCGAGATCGTTGTGCTTCCCGCTCACCCGCATCACCTTCTGAGACGTCGCGGCCCGCGTGTAGTCGCGTTTTTCCCGGCCGAGGAACAGATCTTTGAACTGGTTCATGCCGGCGTTCGTGAAGAGAAGCGTCGGATCGTCCGCGGGAACCAGCGACGAGCTCGGGACGACGCGGTGACCGTTCTGTCTGAAATACTCGAGGAAGGATGCCCGGATCTCGTTCGAGGTCATTGCGTACATTCTAGTGCAGCGATTCGGCTGGTTTGCCAGCGCCCGTTGGACAGACGCGTCCAACCGGTCTTCCCACGAGTCCGGGTGGCATGCTCGGCGGCGAAGCGTAGGTTCGAGAGCTTCGTTCGTTCTGTCGTGGGATCGCCCTGCTCAGCGACGCAAAAGTGTTTTGATGCCGTTGTCGAGTTCGATGCTGATCGTCTGCGGGTGACCGTCCACGAACGGGTCGGCCTGCTCGACGACGACGGTGGCCGCCCGACGCTCGCCGGAAGGCTGAATTCTCATCATGGCCGTGAACGACGCCCACGTCTTCGTCATCTGCAGCACGCCGAGATCGGTAGCTTCAATCACCTCGCCCGATCTCGAATCGGTCATGCGAAAGGTCCCGGTCGCCTTGGGGGCGTTCGCCTTCTGAACGATGTCGAGCGCAACACGCGTATGTTCCAGGAGCCCTGTGCTCGAAACGGATCGTTCGCTGGCTGTGCTCAGCGGACGGCTCGGCATATGTTCGGTGCGCCGGATCACACGCCCTGCATGTTCACCCGTTGGTTTGCCATCGCGAAGCGCGAATCGACCGTTGACGAGAACGTGGTGGATGCCGACTGACAGTTGTCCCGCGTCCTCGTAGGTGGCCCGGTCGATTACGGTAGCGGGATCGAACACCGTCACGTCGGCCGCCATTCCAGGCGCCAGAAAGCCGCGATCGATCATGCCGATCGTGTTCGCCGGCAGCGCGGTCATCTTGCGGATCGCGTCCTCCCACGTCAGCACCTTCTGCTCACGGACGTATCGACCGAGGACGCGCGGGAACGTGCCGAACGCGCGCGGATGCTGCCGGGTATCGGTCGTTGCGCCGCAATCGCAGGCAATCGATGTGGTGGGGTTCTGCAGAATCTTCACCAGGTCGGCTTCGCTGCCAAACCGCAGGATGGCCGGGACAGTGCCCTCCTCGAGCAGGCGGATCACGGCCTCCCCGGGCGACACCCCCCATTTGTGCACGATGTCGGTGAGCTCCTGTTTCGTTTGCGGCAGAAAGACGCCGGCGGCGCCCCCGAAGCGCGCCGTCATCGCCGCTTCTGTCTCGGTGACAATGCGGGCGCGTTGCGGTGGGTCGGCGACGCGAGCGAGCATCGCGTCGCGTCCGCCGTCTTGTGCCCAGGCTGGAATCAGCAGGGCGCCCAGTCCGGTCTGGCCGGCCAGATACGGATAGGCATCGGCGGCCGTGTAGCTGCCACGATCGATGGCCAGGGCCATCATGTTCAACAGCGTGGCCGCCGTCCCCTGCTCGAGGCCCTGCGCCTTCATGTGCGTGACGACCGGCACGAGCCCGGCCTTCTCGCCGATCGCGATCGTCTCGCCAACCCCGACGCGCGAGCTGAAGTTCGATTCGGGCGTCAGCCGATCGTGGTTTGGGAAGTTCGTGCGCCATCGGGCCGCCGGCTCCAGGGTGCGAACGACCTCTTCGACCTGGGCGTAGTACGCGGGTTTGTAGTCCAGTCCAGCCGAAACACCCCAGGCGCCGCCCTGGAGACCGCGAAGCACGAGCTCCTGCATGCGCTGGATGTCCTCTGGCGTCGCGCGCCGATCTGCCGGTCCGATTGTTTCGGCCCAGATCGCATTGAAGCCGATGTAGGCGCCGAGATTCACGGCCAGGCCGCTGGCGCTTGATGTGGCCAGCTGCTCCGCGAGGTTCGTCGAGCCGCTTCCATCGGGATTGACGATTTCTGTGGTCACACCCTGCGTAAGCATGTTTTCGGCGGTCGGCAACGCCGACACTGACGCGTGGCTATGGATGTTGATGAAGCCTGGCGCGACGAAGAGCCCGGTCACGTCCAGCTCGGTGCGCGCACGTTCGGTCGACAGGTCACCGACGCGCACGATGAATCCGTGGTCGACTGCGACGTCGGCCGGAAACCGCGGGAGCCCGGTCCCGTCGATGACGGTGCCATGATGCAGGATGAGATCGAACTGCGGACTAGTTTGCGCGGAAGCGACACAGAGCCAGCAGCAGAACACGGCAAAGGCCAGGCCACACAGACACCGAGGCGCGGAGACCCACATGTCGTGACGTTTCACGTTCGTGACCGCTTCGATGAGAGGAGCTTCATGATCCGGTCGGGCTCGAACCCCTGCCCCATCAGATAGCGATGCAGCCGCGCAAATTCGCGGTCGTCCGCGATGGTTTCGCGTCCGCGAAGCCGCTTGCGCAGCGCCGCCTCGATCAGTGCATCATCGTCCAAGCCGTCGAACGCGGCGTTTACGGCGCGCCTGGCGACTCCCGCGCTGATGCCGGCGCGCTGAATCTGCATTCGAACCCTCAGCTTCCCGCGACGCCGTACTGATATTTCGGTTCTGGCGATGGCGTCCGCCACGCGCGTGTCATCGAGCGCACGCTCCTCGCGCAGCCGCGCAACGGCGGCGTCGATCGCCTCGTGATCATGGCCCTTCCGTGTCAGACGCTGCCGTACCTGAGCTTCGGACAGCTCGCGTCTCGCCAGCATCTTCAGAGCGTCGAGGTAGGCGTCGGGCAACGCACCTCCGGTAACTGAACGGACTCAGCTGCGGAAGCGTGTGATATCGGGCGAGCCGACCCCGGTCCTGGCCATCTGGTCGCGGCTCATTTCCGACGTGGTCGCAATGCCCTGGACCTTGAGCTTGAACTCGTCCTCGTTGCTGGCCCAGCGCAGCGCCTCCTCGTAGGACACCAGTCCCTGCTCGTAGAGATGGAAGATCGATTGATCGAAGGTCTGCATTCCGTACTGCGATGTCCCCGACGCGATCGCCGAGGAAATCTGGTGGGTCTTGTCCTTGTCCACGATGCAGTCTCGAATGTAGGGCGTGCTGATCATCACCTCGACGGCAGGGGCACGGCCCGCGCCGTCGGCGCGCGGCAGCAGGCGTTGCGAGACGACCGCCTTCAGCACGCTCGCCAACTGCAGCCGGATCTGCTTCTGCTGGTGGGGCGGGTACACGGTGACGATGCGATTGATGGTTTCCGTGGCGTCCAGCGTATGCAGGGTCGAAAAGACGAGATGGCCGGTTTCGGCCGCAAGCAGCGCCGTGTCGATGGTGTCGAAATCGCGCATTTCGCCGACCAGAATCACGTCGGGATCCTGTCGAAGCGCACTGCGCAGCGCCTGAGCGAACGACTTCGTGTCGACCGCTACTTCGCGCTGATTCACGATCGCCTTGTTGTCGCGATGGACGAACTCGATTGGATCTTCGACCGTCATTACGTGCGTCGGACGGGTGCGATTGATGTGGTCGATCATCGCGGCAAGCGTCGTGGTCTTGCCGCTGCCGGTCGTGCCGGTCACCAGAACGAGACCGCGTTCTTCGTCGGCGATCTTCTTGAGGACGGGCGGCAGTCCCAGTTCCTCGAACGTGCGTATCTGCATGGGGATGAGCCGGATCACCATGCCGACCATGCTGCGCTGCTGAAAGATATTGCACCTGAAGCGTCCGAGTCCGGGGACGCTGTAGGCGAGATCGACCTCCTGCGTTTCCTTGAATTTCTGCCGCACCGCCGTCGACATCACCGCCGTTGTCATCGCGACGAGGTCGTCGTGGTCCAGGCGCTTGGCGGTCGTGGCCGGCACGAGCGCGCCGCGCAGGCGCATCACCGGGAAGGTTCCGACCTTCAGGTGCAGATCGGAGGCGCCGCTTTCGACTGCGATCTTCAGCAGATCGTTGACGTGCAAGCCTATCCTCTCGCCTCTACCGGATTCTCGACGCGCAGGGCCGCTTCCTCCTGATAGACGTAGGTCAGCCAGCCGTGCGTATCCGGCTCTTCGCCGTTGATGATCTCGAAGAACGCGCGCTGCAGCGTTGCGGTGATCGGTCCGCGCCGGCCGCTTCCGATCGGGATCTTGTCGAGCGATCGGACGGGTGTGATCTCGGCGGCGGTGCCGACAAGGAACACCTCGTCCGCGACGTACAATGACTCGCGCGGAAGCACGGTCTCGTGGACCGGGAACCCGAGGTCTTTCGCGAGCGTCATCACCGAATCACGGGTGATGCCGCCCAGCACCGATGAGGCCAGCGGCGGCGTAGACAGAACCCCGTCGCGGACGGCAAAGACATTCTGGCCGCTGCCTTCGCTCACGTTTCCGTAGACGTCGAGGGCGATGCCTTCGGAATAGCCGTCTGCGAGCGCTTCCATCTTGATCAGACCGGAATTGGCATAGTTGGCGGAGCTTTTGGCCAGCGCCGGCAGCGTATTCGGTGCGATCCGCGACCACGACGAGGTGCGAACGTCGCAGCCTTGGTCGAGGGCCTCCTTGCCCAGGTAGGCGCCCCATTCCCACAGGATGATTGCCGCGTCCACCGGGCACGTCAGCGGGTTCACCCCAAGCGTCTCGTAGCCTCTGTAGACAATCGGCCGGATGTAGCACGCCTTCATCGCATTGGCGCGAATCGTTTCCAGAACGGCGTGCTGCCAGCCGCCGAGATCGAGCGGATAGTCCATCCGATAGATCTTCATGGAATGCTGCAAACGCCGCATGTGGGCGTCGAGACGGAAACAGGCAGACCCGCGGGGTGTTTCGTAGCAGCGCGCGCCCTCGAAGACGCTCGACCCATAGTGGATCACGTGCGATGCGACATGAATGGTCGCGTCCTTCCACTCGACCAGCTTACCGTTCATCCAAATCTTGCCCGTGCCAGGAAAAGCCATCGCCGCTCCTTCAGGAATTTTATCGCAATTGGTGAGTTGGCGAATGAGCGAGTTGGCGCGTGCAGGCTCCAGATCACGCATTCGCCAATCCACGAAAATCAGTGCAGGTCGCTACTGCTGTTCGCCACAGAACGGACACCGCTCCGATCGCGCGTGCAGCGGCTTTCGACAATGCCAGCAGAAGCGCGGTGAGGGCGACTCGCGGGCTTTGAGCCGCAGCTGGATGTCGTCGCCGACCGTGATGCCGGCGGCGGGGTCGGCGGCGTCGTCGGCCGTCCGCAGTGTCCGGCGCGGCCTGGGGGCGCGGGCCGCCAAAAGGTCGTCCAACAGATCGCCCGCACGCTGATAGCGTGCATGGATTTCGGGCGCCATGGCTTTGAGGACGATGTCGTTGATCGTCTTCGGAATCTTCTGGTTCTTCAGCCGCGGCGCCGTCAGCAGCTCGCCGCTCATGAGCCGGTCGATATCGGCGGGTGACGGGGTGTCGTAGGGCAGCTCGCCCGTGAGCATCTGGTACATCGTGACCCCGAGCGAGTATATGTCGGAGGCGAACACCGCCTTGCCGGCGAACTGCTCTGGCGACATGTATGGCGGACTGCCGATGACCGTCGTCCCATGCGCCGCGATCTCGAGGAATCGCGACGTTCCGAAGTCGGCCACCTTGATCATGCCGCTGTCCATGACGAGGACGTTCGAGGGTCTCAAATCGCGATGCAGTACGCCCTGGCGATGCGCGTGATCGACCGCGTTACAGATCTGACACGTGAAGTCGAGGGCTCGCGCCAGATCGAGCGCGCCCTCGCGCGCGATGATGGCTTCGAGTGTTTCGCCGGGCACGAACTCCATCACGATGAAAAACACGTTTTCCTGCTTCTCCGCGGTGACGACGCCGACGATGTTGGGATGATTCAAGGCGGCAAGGAGGCGCGGCTCGCGCAGCAGCTCACCGAAGTCGAGGCCCTGTTTATGCGGGACTTTCAGCGCGACTTTCTTGTCGATCCAGGTATCTTCCGCGAGGTACACCGTCCCGAAGCCGCCGGTGCCGATCGTCGAGAGGATCTTGTACTTCCCGATGACCTGGCCGCGAAAGAACACGCGCCAGTATAACCTCACCGATTAGTACACTACGGTGCCACGGGCGAGGGCCGGCCGCGGTGCTAGGTGCTGCGTGCCGCGGTGCTGCGTGCCGCGGTGCTAGGTGCTGCGTGCCGCGGTGCTACGTGCTAGGGTGCCACGTGCTAGGGTGCCACGGTGCCACGGGTGGCACGGTGCCACGTGCTGCGTGCTACGGTGCCGCGTGCTACGGTGCGGCGTGCTACGGTGCCGCGTGCTACGGTGCCGCGTGCCACGACCACGGGGCCACGTGCGAGGTGCCACATGCGAGGTGCCACGTGCGAGGCGCCACCTGCGAGGTGCCACATGCTAGGGTGCTACGGTGCTACGTGCCACGGTGCCGCGTGCCGCCGCGACAACCGCCATTTCCCAGGTGCTCGATGCACGATGCGCAGTGCATCGTGGTTCAGTCGTGCTCAGCAAACGAGGTTGAAGGAGCCTGACGATGATTGCCGGAATCCTTCCGGCACTCGACACCTAGCACCTGGCACCCGGCACCGTAGCACCCGGCACCTAGCACCCGGCACCGTAGCACCCGGCACCGGGCACTCAGCACTCTGGCACCAAGCACCGTAGCACCATGTACTATTTCATCCGTGCATCGCTTTTTCGCGCCCGCCCTCGATCCCGGCGATGAGCTCGTCGTGCTTCCACGTGATGAGGCCGAGCACCTGACCCGCGTGCTGCGGCTCGGCGTCGGCGACACCGTGTCGATCTTCGACGGCCGCGGGACGGAGTTCCTGGCCAGAGTCGCCACCGCGTTGCGGCGCGACGTGCGCGTGCAGATTCTCTCGCGCGTCGATCCAGCGGTCGAACCCTCCGTGCGACTGACGCTCGTCCAGGCAGTGCTGAAGGGCGACAAGATGGACGAGGTGGTGCGCGACGCGGTCATGCTGGGCGTAGCCGCGATTCAGCCTATCGTGACGAAACGGACCGAGACGACCGTGGCAACGCTGCTGAAGAGCGCGCGAGTCGATCGATGGCGGCGTGTCGCGCTGGCGTCGGTGAAACAATCCAAACGCGCCGTCTTTCCGGACGTGCACCTGCCGTTGACGCTCGAGACGTTTCTTGATGAGCCGCCGGCAGCAGTACGCCTGATGCTCGTCGAGCCGGACGCGGCGGCCGATACAGAATCGTTGTCGGCCGTGCAGACTGTAGTGGTTCCCCATGATGCGGCGGTGCTGATCGGCCCGGAAGGTGGATGGACCGAGCAGGAGTGCGCGGCCTCGCGCTCGCGCGGGGTACGCCTGGTTAACCTGGGCAATCGGACACTACGCGCGGACGCTGTCCCCGTGGCCGCGATCACCGTGCTGCAGTTCTTGTGGCACGACTTGTAGAGTCGCAAGTCGCACGTGCGCAAGTGTCGCGTGCGCAAGTCTCAAACTGAAACCAAGTGCGGACCCACTGCGGACATGACTTCAGACTTGAGACTCTTCACCGTAATACCACATGAAAGTCCTGGGTCTTCACATCCCCGTCCGAGAGAGTCACGCGAGCCGCGGCGGCGCGATGATCGTCGAGGTACGCAGGCTCGAACCATTCGCCTTGTTCGGCCGGATCAACGGGCACCAGATAGTACTCTCCAGGTGGCAGACCGCGAATACGGTACTTGCCGGTCTGATCCGGCCGCGCGGTCATGATCTGACGCGCCTGCGGACGCCACAACGACGGGTCGGTGGGAAAGGCCAACACCGTGTATTCCGCCATCGGCGTACCGG
>JBKPDW010000636.1:0-18948 GCA_046728115.1 Acidobacteriota bacterium
CAAGGCCAGGATGGGATCGATGTGTGCCGCGCGTCGCGCTGGGATGGCGGTGGCGATCCACGTGATGAGGATCACGATCCCCGTGGCCGTTGCGAGCACCATCGGATCGGAGGCGTGGATGCCGTACACCTGACTGGCCACCGCTCGGCCTCCCGCATACGCGGCCGCGAGGCCGATGAACACGCCGGCCGCCGCCAGCCATTGACCGCGGCTCATGAGGAGCCAGAACACCTGTCCCGGCGTTGCTCCGAGAGCCAGTCGCGTCGCGATCTCGCCCAGCCGCTGAGCCGACGCGTACGCGATGACCCCGTAAATGCCGACAGCTGCCAGGACCAGCGCCGTCGCGCCGAAGACCAGCATCAGGGCCATCCCGAGCTGCTGTCGCGTGAGCGTCGAGGCCAGCAGATGCGACACGGTATCGACGTCCACGGCAAGCTGCGGCTCCAGCCGTGTGATCTCGCGTCGAACGGTCGGAGCCATCGCGCTGGCATCTGCGGCGTGCGTGGCGATGACGACGGTCTGCCGCGGAAAGGGAAACTGTCCTTGCGGGACGTAGAAGCTTGGCTCCGCCTCTTCAGCGATTGACCGGTACCTGATGTCGCCGACGACACCGACGATGGTTCGAAACACGCGCGTGTCGATGGTCGGATAGCCGAAGGCGAATTGCATGCGCAGCGGATCCTTGCCGGTCATGTAACGTCGAACGAACTCGCGATTGACCATGGCAACCGGCGCGGCGTTCTGGCGATCGTCCAGTGAGAAGTCGCGGCCGGAAACAAGCGGCACGCCCATCGCGTCGAAGAAACCCGGCGTGACGAGCCGCATCCTGGCGCCAATCGGCCTTGCCTGATCGTAGGCTTCACCCTGAAACTGCACGAGCACGGAACCATCGAGGTTGCCGCGCAACGGAAAGGCGACCGTCGAGCCGACGCCCGTCACGCCGGGGATTGCGCGCAGGTGATCGAAGAGGGTCCGCGTCCATGCGAGCGTCTGATTGGGTCCGCGCACGCTGTCGGGGTTCGGTCGGACGTCGACGATGAGGCGGCCCGGGGCGACAAAACCGGGATCGGTCGTGCGCAGCCTCGAAAAGCTCTGGACCAGCCACCCGGCGCCAGCCACCAGCATCAAGGCAAGCGCCACCTCGGCAACGGTCATCGTACCCATCAATCGCGATGTCCCACGCCCTCCAGTCGTCGAACGTCCGCTCTCGTTCATCAGCGTTTTCAGATCGGCCTGCGTCAGGCGGATCGCTGGCGCGAGCCCCAGCATGACGCCGCTGATCAGCAGGACGAGGGATACAAAAGCGAGCACGTGCGCGTCGAACGGAACGGATTGGAGCCGCGGCAGCTTCGACGCGCCGAGTGTCTGCAGTGCGCGGACCCCGGCAAATGCGAACAACAGTCCAGCGATTGCGCCCAGAAATGTGACCACAAACGATTCCGTCAGGAGTTGCCGCACGATGCGACGGTGGCTCGCACCGAGAGCCGTGCGGACCGCCACCTCGCGAGCACGCGCGGCTCCGCGACCGAGCAGGAGGTTCGTCACGTTGACGCACGCCAGCAGAAGGAGCAGCGCCGTTGCCGCGAAGACGATGAGCAGCGTCGGACCCAGGTCGCCGACAATCGACGAGACCAGCGGTTGCACGAGGAACTCGCGGCCGGCATCGGCGACAGGGAAGTCGTGCGCCAGGCCGGTCATCGCAACCGCCAGCTCGCTCCTGAGCCGCGGCAGCGTCGTTCCCGGCTTGACCCGCAGGATTGCATTCAGCCCATGTCCCACATCGGTAGGACTCATCCGCGCATTCATCCAGAAATCCACGCCGTTCGGCAGGTCCAGATCGCGGGACGCGACGCCGGTGACCGTTGCCGGCAGCTCGGCGAATCGAACCGTCTTGCCCACGATCTGCGGATCGCTGCCGAACATCTCGGTCCAGCTGCGATGCGACAGGACCATCACCGGCGGCACACCTTGCGCCTGGCCCTGGCCCTGGACGGGAACGTGCTGCTCATGGGTGAAGGCGGAGCCGAGGGTCATCGGTAGGCCGAACACGTCAAAGAAGCCCTCGCCGACAAACGTGATGGTGGCGTGCGTCGGCGGCGCGTTTTCGCGCAGCAGCGTCGCGTCGAGCGGCGACGATCCGTATCCGACGGCCCGTACGATCGACCCGGCCGTCTGGTTGAGCCGCGCCAGCTCGGCCGCGGCGACCAGACCGGTCGTCACCCGGCCGTCCGCATATCGCGTCCGGAGTGCGATCAGCTCTTCAGGGTGAGCGTAAGGGAGTGGGCGCAGCAGCGTCGCGTTGACGGTGCTGAAGATAGCCGTCGTGGCGCCGATCCCGATTGCCAGCGTCGCGACGGCGGCCAGCGTAAAGGCAGGAGCAGCCCACAGCTTCCGGATGGCGTAGCGCAGGTCCTGGACGAGTCCATCCATTTTCGCTTTTGACGCCGCGGCCGGCCACAGAGTCGGCGACTGCCTGCTAATGACGATACACTCAATCGACCGAGACGGGCATGCAGTGGCGGCTGTTGGTCGTCGCGCTCACAGGTGTTCTGGCGTCTGCTGCGTGTAAACACACAGCGACGTCCGGCTCCACGTCCGCAGACAGCTACACGATTCCTCCGTCCGTCGGTGACGGCTGGCCCACCGCGTCGCTCGAGCAGTCCGGCATCGATCGCGCGCGCATCGAGGCGATGACCAGCGCCATTCATTCCCATCCCGAGTTCAACGTTCACGCCGTCTTGATCGAGCACGATCGCCACCTGGTGTACGAACAGTACTTCTCCGGCCCCGACGAGAGCTGGGGCCGGCCGCTTGGCCGGGTCACATTCACGCGAGAGACCCTGCATGACCTTCGCTCCGTCACCAAGAGCGTAGTCTCCGCCCTGGTCGGCATGGCCAACAGTTCCGGGGCCATCCCCTCGCTCGATGCACCGTTACTGGATTACTTTCCGGAGTACTCGGATCTGGCAGCGCCCGAACGGCAGCGGATCACGATCCGTCACGCCCTGATGATGGGCGCCGGTTTCGAATGGCACGAAGACATTCCTTACAACGATCCGAAGAACGACGAGATCGTGATGACGCGGAGTCCGGAGCCAATTCGCTACGTTTTGAGCCGCCCGATCATTGCCGCTCCCGGCACGACGTGGCGGTACAACGGCGGGACTACCCAGGTGCTGGGAACGATCGTGCAACGTGCGGTAAAGCAGCCACTCGTAGACTACGCCAAGGCGATGCTGTTCGATCCGCTCGGCATCACAGACTTCGAATGGCTGGGAAGCCTCGGCGGCGTGCCGGCGGCGGCATCGGGCCTCCGGCTGCGGCCGCGCGATCTCGCGAAGTTCGGGTCGGTGTACTTGAACGACGGCCAGTGGAACGGCCGGACAATCGTGCCGCAAGACTGGGTCCGCGAGTCGACCCGACGACGCATGACGTTCCCGGCCCAGAAAGCGCGAGGCTATGCCTATCAATGGTGGCAGGCATGCTACACGACGCCGTCAGGAGTCCTCGAGGTGCCGACCGCCGTCGGGAACGGAATGCAGCGAATCTTCCTTCTCAGGGCACACAAGGCCGCCGTGACCGTTCTGTCCGGGCGCTACAACGATTTCAGGACGAATCCGCCCGAGCGTCTGCTGCTGGAGTTCATCATTCCGGCGCTGCCGAAGGTCGCACCGTCGCCGTGCCCGTCATGAAGGCGATTCGGCTGAAACGCCAAGTGCTCGTTCACAGCATCCGGAACTGCAGCGCCTCAGCGACGTGGTCAGCACCAATCGTGTGCGCGCCATCCAGGTCGGCAATCGTACGCGCCACCTTGCGGACGCGATCGTAGCCGCGGGCGCTGAGCGCAAGCCGACGGATTGCGGTGTCCAGCAAACACCCTCCGTCGCGATCGATCGCGCAGTGCTGCGCGATCAGCTTCGGCGTCAATTCAGCGTTGGTCCGAACGCCGTCGGTTCGATAGTGTTCCTCCTGCCGCGCCCGCGCTGCAACAACTCGCGTTCGCACCGATGCCGATGATTCCCCCGGCGCGGTGGACCGAAGGACGTCGACGGGCACGGCCGGGACCTCGACCGTGAGGTCGAGGCGGTCACGCAGCGGGCCGGACAGCCGCCCGCGATACCGTGCAATCTGCTGCGGCGTACAGCGACATTCACGAGCCGTGTCTCCCAGGAAGCCACACTCGCACGGATTCATCGCCGCCACGAGCATGAAGCGGGCAGGGAAGATCGCCGTGCGGGCCGCGCGGGCAATCGTGACGTGTCCCTCCTCGAGCGGCTGGCGGAGCACCTCGAGCACGTGGCGGCTGAACTCGAGCATCTCGTCGAGAAACAGGACGCCATGATGGGCAAGGCTCACCTCGCCCGGACGCGGCAACGACCCGCCGCCCACCAGAGCAGCGTTTGATATCGTATGGTGCGGCGCTCGAAACGGTCGGTCGACGAGGAGGCCGGCGCCAGCGGGAATGAGTCCCGCAACGGAGTGGACGCCGGTCGCTTCGAGCGCTTCGTCGAACGTCAGCGGCGGCAGGATCCCCGCCATCCGCCGCGCCATCATCGTTTTGCCGGCGCCGGGCGGTCCGACGAGCAGGAGGTTGTGACCGCCCGCCGCGGCGATTTCCAGCGCACGGCGCGCGAGCAGCTGACCTCGAACGTCAACCAGATCCGGTACGGTCCGCGTTGGCGTTCCTGGGCGCGACGGCACGCACGACGGCTTCACCGCCGCCGGATCGTTGAGCGCCCTCACGGCATCGGCGAGCGAGGAGACGGCGAACACGTCGAGGCCGGAAACAATCGCGGCCTCGCCGGCATTCGATGCAGGCAGCAGAATCCCGGCGAGCCCATCGCGCCGTGCGGCCGCGGCGATCGGCAGCACGCCGCGCGTCCCGTGAATCGATCCATCCAGCGACAGCTCGCCGAGCAGCACGAGATCCGCCACGTGCCGGCGTTCGACGACACCCGAAGCGGCGAGGATGCCGAGCGCAATCGGAAGGTCGAACGACGCGCCAACCTTGCGTACGTCGGCGGGCGCCAGGTTGACCGTAATCTTGTGCGGCGGATATTCGAATCCGGAATTCCGAATCGCGCTCTTCACGCGATCGCGGCTCTCCCGGACGCTCGGATCCGGCAATCCGACCATCGTGAACGACGGGAGGCCGAAGGAGACATCCACCTCGACATTGACAGCGCAAGCCTCGACACCGAAGACCGCTGCCGTGCGAAGACATGCGAGCACGCCGCAGTGACCTGCAAGAGCGATCGCAGCGAGCCTTCGGCCTATCTTTCAACAACTTGGGAGAAATGACTTGCGAAGAGATCGCAGGAATTGCTCCCTGTTTCCGGTCAATTGGTGGAGAATTTTCCGGTCAAGCCGCGTGACTCGCGGCACGTGAACGAGAACGCGAGGGAAGCGGTCTCAGTTCGCCAGCCGATAGACAGTCAGGCGCTGCCCCGTGGCCACACGGTCGCCCTGGAGGCGTGGATTCCACGTGTGCAGCGAAGCGACTGTGGTCTTGAAGAGCCGCGCGATCGAGGCAAGCGTGTCACCGCTCTTCACTTCGTACACGCCTTTCACACGATTCGAGGTCGCCGCCGCGCGCGCGAGCTCGCCCGACTGCGTCACCGTTCGACGTGCTTCGGCGGCAGGCACCGGACGATCCGTCTGTGCCGCCATCAGCACGGTGCCTTCGTAGGGGACCATCAGCTTCTGACCGGTGGTGACGCGCGATTTGGCCGACAGATTATTGGCGTCGGCGAGATCCGCTGAGCTGACGTGAAGCTTCCGCGCAATCATGGGCAGTGTTTCACCGCGCTTGACGATGTAGTACTTCAGCGAGGCGAGGTCGGCGGCAGGGGACTCAACGAGCTTCGCCATCACGTTGCCGGCCGTCCCGGCGGGCACCCGCAAGTCGTACTCGGCATCCTGCACGGGTGTCGTCCAACGCCGCAATTCGGGATTCAGCGCCTGAATCTCGTCGATCGATCGGTCGGTCCATTCCGCGATGCGACGCAGATCGACCGGACGAGGCAAGGTGACTTTTTCGATCTCCTTCGGCGGTTCGGGATCGAAATCGAATCCGTACTGCGCCGGGTTGCGAGCGATCACGATCGCCGCAAGGATCATCGGGACGTACTCGCGGGTTTCCCGCGGAAGCAGCTTCGGCTTCGCCGCCAGGCTCCAGAAGTCTTCGAGGCGCGCCACCTTCATGGCGCGCTGCAGCCGCCCCGGACCGCCGTTGTAGGACGCGAGCGCGAGGTGCCAGTCGCCGCCGAACAGATCGCTCAACGTTCGCAGGTACTTCGCGGCTGCGACGGTGGCCTTTTCGGGGTCCGAGCGCTCGTCGATGAACCAGTCACGCCGCAGGCCGTTCTCGAGCGCGGTGCCCGTCATGAACTGCCACACGCCCTTGGCATTCGCCCGCGACAACGCATTGGGCTTGAAAGCGCTTTCAATCAGGGGGACGTAAGCGAGATCGAGCGGAAGCCCCTCGCCGCGGAAGACGTTCTGAATCATCGGCAGGTATTTGGTGCCGCGGCGCAATCCGTCCTCGATGAAATCGTGCAGGCGGCCCTGAAAGAGATCGATGTACGACAGAACGCGCTGGTTCAAGGGAATCGAGATGTCATGGTTTGGCAGATCGGCCTGCACCGCGTTTCTTAACTCGGCTGGCGTGACGGTCGTGCCGAACGTCGTCGTGAGCGCGAGGAGTTCGTCGATGGAAGCCGCCTCGTATTTCTTTTCAGTGAAGCCGTCGCCGGCGGTCAACGCTCGGACCTCGTACGTGCTGATGCGATCGACGAGACGATCGAAATGCCCGCGAAGGCGAGGCTCGGTCCGACCGCCGTACGGCGATTCGAGGAGCAGGTCGATGGCGCGGTTGAATTCCTGTTTGGCGGCCTCGACGTGGCCTTGTTCGAGCTCCCGCTGTCCGGCCTTGAAATGTCGATCCGAGGCAGAGATCAGGGCGAGCACCGGATCTTCGACGGGGACAATCTCAACCGATGCGGTCTGAGCGCGCGCCTGAACCGGCGCTGCGGCCTGGACCGACACGGGCGCCGACGGCACCAACGACGCCACGTTCTGTGACCGTAGGCTGGAGCCGCATGCCGCGGCGATCGGAAACAACAGCGTCAGAAGCAAGCGCTGTCTGGAAAATCGAAACATCCGGGCGCTCCGCGATCCGGTGTAAGTAACGAAACAACCGGATCGTAAGTCGTCCCCCTGCGAGGGCGGGGGCGCGTGTTCGTCACCCGTTCGACCGTGCTCAGGGTGACCCTGAGCAGATCCGACGGGTCACACGTGGGGAGGGCTGACGGCCCCCGCACCATTACGGTTCAGGCACATTACCATCCCATAACTGCAGGGTCAATCAGAACCTGAGGCGCCTCGTCAGTTCGGCGCAGAGCTTCACACTCTAGCCTCGCCAGGGAGCGATGCTGAAAACGCGGTGCTGCTCGCCAAGATCGCGTGCGGCCGGCGTCACGATCGCTCGCTCGGACAGTACGAGTTTGCGTCCCGTCTGGATCGCCGTCCGCACATCATCCTCGCAGACGAAATCGAGCGGCTTGACGGAGCTAGCATCCGGCTGCGACGTCGTTCGCATCGGAGTCGCATCCGCATCGGACCGCTTTTTGAAACCGCGGGAGCCGAGGAATTCGTCGATGCGTCGTGTGAGCGCCTCGGCGCTGATTCCCTCTGCTGGAACCGGCCTGGCGGGTGCCGACGGAAGTTGCGGCGACGGCGCCGTTCCCGCGCGGCCAGCCTGAACATCCCACCGGCTGACGACCGGCGCCACTTCGTACGCGAGCCTCTTGATGTTCAGCAGGTGCCGGGGCGAGATGTTGTCCGACGTGATGTTCCCACCATATCCACCGCAACCGAGCGTCATCGCCGGATCCAATCCGGTCGACAACCCAACCGACCCGTGGGTCGTCGGCGAATTGACGACGACGCGGAAAGCAGGTTTGTGGAGGCCAAACTCCAGGATGACCTGTTCGTTTTGCGAGTGGATCGCCATCGTGTGACCCATCCCGCCGTATCGCAGAATCTGCTTGCAGCGCTCGCATCCCTCGCGCCAGTCCTTCACGACGTAGTACGACAGCACTGGGCAGAGCTTTTCGATCGACAGCGGATAGACCCGGCCGACGCCTTCGAGCGGCGCGAGAAGCACGCGCGTGTCCGCTGGTACCTTGACCCCGCATTTTTCGGCGATGATGACGGCGCTGCGGCCGACAAGGGCTGGATTCGGCAACCGCTGCGGCGACACGAGCATGCGCGCAACGGCGTCCATCTCGGCAGCATTCATGAAGTAACCGCCCTGCGACTGGAACTCGCGGCGAACCTCGTCGGCGATCGGCTCGTCCACGACAACCGAGTTTTCCGCTGAACACAGGACGCCGTTGTCGAAGGTCTTGCCGGTGACGATGTCGTGGACCGCTTTTTTCACATTCGCGGTGCGTTCGATGAACGCCGGCGCGTTGCCGGGGCCTACGCCGTACGCCGGCTTCCCGGCGCTGTACGCGCTGCGGACCAGGCCCATACCGCCGGTCGCAAGAATCACGGCCACGTCGCGATGCTTCATCAGCTCCTGCGTGCCTTCGAGCGTGACCGTCGACATCCAGTTGATCGCTCCGGCGGGCGCCCCCGCGCGACGGGCGGCTGCCTCCATCACTTCGGCCACCAGGGTGATGCACTTCACAGCCGCCGGGTGCGGGCTGATCACGATCGTGCAGCGCGCTTTGAGCGCGATGAGGATCTTGTAAATAGCCGTCGACGTCGGATTGGTCGAC
This sequence comes from Acidobacteriota bacterium, assembly GCA_046728115.1. GTDB lineage: Bacteria > Acidobacteriota > Vicinamibacteria > Vicinamibacterales > CAVVIG01 > CAVSWN01. The sequence continues at coordinate 8,787 of JBKPDW010000636.1, forward strand.
GGCACGATGGCGGCGACTACTCCGAACGGCTCGGCGATTTCGACTACGCGGCGATCTTCATGTCGCGCAATGACACCGACCGTCTTCATCGGCCGAATGAACTCGTAGACCTTCTGCGAGCTGAAGAGGTTCTTCTGGATTTTGTCTTCGACGACGCCGTAGCCCGTTTCATCGACCGCAAGGCGCGCGAACGATTCCGCCTGTGCCGTAGCCGCCTCAGCCATGGCGTCGATGACGGCGTCGATTCTCGCCTGGCTGAATTCCGCCAACTCGAGCCAGGCCTGTTTGGCGCGCCGCGCGAGCGCACGCGCCTCCGCGACCGAGGCGAGGTCGCGATCGGTTTGCGGTGGGGACTCAGGCATCAGTGCCGAAATCGTTAAGCGTTGCTTTTGGGCAAAATCCGCTCGACGTCGCTGTGCGGCCGCGGGATGACGTGGACCGAGACCAACTCGCCTACGCGGCGCGCGGCAGCCGCGCCGGCGTCGGTCGCCGCCTTGACCGCGCCGACGTCGCCACGCACCATCACGGTGACGTATCCAGCGCCGATGTATTCCTTGCCAACCAGGGTGACATTGGCGGCTTTGACCATCGCATCGGCGGCTTCGATCGATCCGATGAGACCGCGGGTTTCGACCAGGCCGAGCGCTTCTTGCGGCATCGTTTGTTGTCCGGCCCGGCACGCCGTAGCGCGCTGGCGCGAAGGCGGCAACTCTAACAGATTGCGTGAGATGCGGCAACGGGGCTATAATGCGCCCTCGCCACCTTTTTCGTTTGTTTCGCTCTCGGCTCGCCCTCACTATTGACTATGATTGCGTGTCGTGTCGGTCGGTTCGGGTTGATTGCTGTCCTCGGGTCGGTCGTCATCGCTTCGGGTTGCCGTCACACGGATCCACCTGCGCCTCCGGTCGCCTCGGGGACGGTCCAGCTGAGCCATCCCAAGGCACCTCTCGGCAGTCCCATCGACCTCACGTACAAATTCGTTGTCGCCAACGACGCGCACCTGGCGGACGACTATCGCGTGATGGTTCACGTCGTAGATACCGATAACGAGTTGCTGTTTACTTTCGATCACATTCCACCGACGCCGACATCGCAGTGGAAGCCCGGACAGACGGTGGAATACACGCGAACCGAGTTCGTTCCTGTCTACCCGTATGTCGGCGAAGCCACGATTCAACTCGGGCTGTATTCCACGAAGGATCAGAAACGACAGCCGCTGACGGGTGAGGACATGGGACAGCGGGCGTACAAAGCCGGTACCATCACGCTCCAACCCCAAACCGAAAACGTATTCGTGGTGTACAAGGACGGCTGGCACCCCGCGGAGGTTGCCGAGCACAACGCGTCGGTGGAATGGCAGTGGACGAAGAAGGCTGGCACGTGGGCTTTCAAAAACCCCAGGCGCGACGCCGTTTTCTTCCTCGACGTCGATCACCCGGGAGGCGTCTTCCCGGAGACGCAACACGTCGATCTGCGCCTCAACGGTCAGCCCGTGAAGCAGTTCACGTTGGACGCAGGCGAGCGCACGCTCGAAAAGGTACCGCTGGCGGCTGCACAGTTCGGCACGGGCGACGCCGTTGAGATGCAGATTTCGGTCGATAAAACGTACGTGCCGGCGCTGCTGAACCTTCCCAACAACAAGGACCCGCGCGAGCTCGGTGTGCGGGTGTTTCACGCGTACGTCGACCCACGGTAGGTAAAGCGTGCGATCAGAGCCTCTCAACCACGCAGGACACGGGCGTTATCTGATCCGCCTCGTCTGCCTCGCGGCCATCCTCTGCACTGCCGTACCGGTGCACGCGGAACTGGCATTTTTTCAGGGCGGCCGATCCATGTCGATCAAGGAACATCACATGGACGGCGGATCGCTGGTGCTCACGCTGCGCAACGGCGGGCAGATCGTGTGCGAGCCGTCGGTCATCGCGCGGTTCGAGCCCGACGAAGTGCCATATCCCGAACCGGAACCCGAGGTTGTTCCAGCGACTGACATCGAGCCGAATGTTCCGTACGGAGAGATCATCAGCAAAGTCGCGACCGAGCAGGGCGTGCCGGTCAACCTCGTTCGCGCGGTCATCCAGGTCGAATCGGCGGGGCAGCAGCGCGCGCGATCGCGGAAAGGCGCGATGGGGCTGATGCAGCTGATGCCGGAGACAGCCCGTCAATATGGCGTGTCGAATCCATACGATCCGGTCTCCAACATCGAGGCCGGCGTCAAGCATCTCAAGGCGTTGACCGAGCGCCTGCCGCTCGCACTCGCATTGGCAGCCTACAACGCCGGCGAAGCAGCGGTCGAGCGGTTCCACGGGGTGCCGCCGTACCCGGAAACGCAGGCGTACGTCGGACGCATCCTGAAAATGCTTGGTCAGGGAACGATTCGCTGACGCGTGCGCCGCGGACGCGCGGACATGCCCAGCTTTTCACGTCGCCCCGCGGTCTAACTGTTTCAGAGGACGGGAACCGCGGCGTAAGTTGATAGAATCGACAGAATCCAATGGAGTTCCGCTGTCGCCTGGCTTCGCCGAACGGTGAGATCGTCGAAGGCGTCTATGCCGCCGACAGCGAGGCGCGGCTTCGGCACGATCTGGAGGAGAAGGGGCTTTACGTTCTTTCACTGCAGCCGAAGGGCGCCATCGCGGGCGTGGCGCTGCGTCTGCCGCAGCGGCGCGGCGTCAATACGCGGGAGTTCCTGGTGTTCAACCAGGAACTGGCCACGCTGCTCAGGGCGGGAATGCCTCTCGTCCAGTCGCTCGATCTGCTGAAGAGCCGCGTCACCTCGCCCACGTTCCGGACGGTCCTCGACGATGTGCACGAACGCGTACGGTCGGGTTCCGCGCTGTCGGACGCCTTCGCTGTGCACGGAGACCTGTTTCCGCGGGTGTATACCGCATCACTGCTGGCCGGCGAGCGTAGCGGCAACCTCGACGCGGTCCTGCGCCGGTACGTCGAGTACACGAAGGTCATCGCGACCGTGAAGCGCAAGACGGTCTCCGCGCTGGTCTACCCGGCGATCCTGATCACGCTCGCGATCGTGCTCGTCGCGATCATCGTGCTCAAGGTGGTCCCGGCGTTCGCCGACTTTTACGGATCGTTTGGCGCCGATCTGCCGTTCGTGACGAAAGTGATCCTCAGAGTGTCGGAGATCGCCCGTTCGCAGTTCCTGCTGGTTTTCATCGCCATCCTCGCTGCAGGCGCGATCGGCCTCCTGGCCCTTCGGCGGGCCGGGCAGAAGGCACGGTTCGATCACCTGATCCTCGGGATTCCGGCGCTGGGCGAGATCGCGCGCAAGTTCTCGACGTCGCAGATGGCGCGCACGCTGGCAACGCTGCTGGGCGGCGGCCTGCCGCTCGTCAACGCGCTCGACATCGCGGCGAAATCGATCGGCAATCAGTACATGGCGACCCAGCTCGACGTCGTCAGCGCGCGAGTCCGGGAAGGGGAATCGTTCGCGGCGGCGCTCGAGTCGCGCAAAGTGTTTCCCGAGGTGGCCGTGAAGATGGCGGAGGTGGGCGAATCCACCGGTGCGCTGCAGGACATGCTCAATACGGTGGCCGACTTCTACGACGAGGAAATCGCCACCAACATGGAACGATTCGTGACGCTCGTCGAGCCGGTCCTGCTCGTCATAATGGGCATCGTCATCGCCGGGTTGCTGCTGGCGTTGTACATGCCGCTATTCCAGTTGAGCTCTGTCCTGTCCGGGTGAACCATGGCGACGACCAACACGGATTTGAACGTCGACCTCGGTCCGGTCAGCGACGCAGAGCGCCAGGCGGAAGTCGAGCAGGCCCGGCGGCTGGCCGATCGGTACCGCCTCGAGTTCGTCGATATGGACGCCTTCCATATCGACCAGGAGCTGTTCCGGTCGATTCCCGCGGACCTGATGCTGCGCTACGGGTTCGTGCCGTGCCGGCGGGTCGGCAAGGCGCTCGAAATCGTCGTCTCGGATCCGACCGATCTGCCGATGATCGACGAGCTCGGCGTGCTGCTGTCGACGCCCATCAAGGTGGCCGTCGGCCCGCGCTCGGCGATCGAGTCGATTCTCAAGAAGAGCGAGAGCTCACAGCGCGTGCTGGAGGACGCGACGGAAAGCTTCCAGCTGCAGCTGCTCAAGGAGGAAGAGGGCGGCGAGGACAGCCTCACCGTCGAGCGCCTCACCAGCGACATCAGCCCGGTCATCCGGCTCGTCGATTCGACGATTTACACCGCGATCCAGCGCCGCGCGAGCGACATCCACATCGAGACGCAGGACGATGCGGTGCACGTCAAGTATCGGATCGACGGCGTGCTGCAGCCGGCGATGCGGCCGATCGCGAAGCAGTTCCACAGCTCGATCATCTCGCGCATCAAGGTGATGGCGGAGCTCGACATCGCCGAGAAGCGCGTGCCGCAGGACGGGCGCTTCAAGCTGCGCATGCCGGGCAAGACGATCGACTTCCGCGTGTCCATCATGCCGAGCGTCCACGGCGAGGATTCGGTCATCCGTATTCTGGACAAGGAATCGATCAGCGAGCAGTTCACCGAGCTGCGGCTCGACATCCTCGGCTTCCCGGAGACCGAATTGAAGCGCTTCCGCAAGTACATCGCGGAGCCGTACGGGATGGTGCTCGTCACGGGGCCGACGGGAAGCGGGAAGACGACCACCCTCTACGCCGCGCTGTCGGAGATCAAGTCGATCGAGGACAAGATCATCACGATCGAGGATCCGGTCGAGTACCAGCTCAAGGGCATCACGCAGATCCCCATCAACGAGAAAAAGGGGCTGACCTTCGCGCGCGGGCTGCGGTCGATCCTGCGGCACGACCCGGACAAGATCATGGTCGGCGAGATTCGCGACAACGAAACGGCCCAGATCGCCATCAACTCGGCGCTGACCGGCCATCTGGTCTTCACGACGGTCCACGCGAACAACGTGCTCGACGTGCTCGGGCGGTTCCTCAACATGGGCGTCGAGGCGTATCAGTTCGTGTCGGCGCTGAACTGCGTCCTGGCGCAGCGTCTCGTTCGGACGATCTGCCATCATTGCAAGCGGCCGGCGAAGATTTCGCGGGTGATGCTCGAGGAATCGGCGCTCGATCCCGCGCTGGAGCACTCGCACCGCTTTTTCGAAGGCATCGGCTGCATCGAATGCGGCGGCACCGGCTACAAGGGTCGCATGGCGATCTGCGAGCTGCTGGATCTGACCGACCGCATTCGCGAGATGATTCTCGAGAAACGGCCGACGTCCGAGATCAAAAAGGCGGCGCGCGAAGAAGGGATGCGGTTCCTTCGCGAGTCGGCGGTGGAACGTGTGATGGAAGGGACCACCACGCTGCGCGAAATCAACAAGGTGACCTTCGTCGAATGAGTATCTTCACCTCGCTGCGGGATTCCTCGGCGCCGGGCGTGGCAGTGGAGATCGCCGCCGGGCGCGTGTCCGGGGCGACCCTCGATTGGCGCGGCGGCCGCGCCGTCGTTGCGTCGCACACGGTGGAGCCGCTGCCGGACGGCGCGCTCGTCCCGGCGTTGAATGCCGCCAACACGCACGACCGCGCCTCGGTCGTCACCGCCCTGAACCGTGTGCTCGAGCGGCTGGGCCGTCCGCGCCGCCTCGGGCTCGTCATTCCAGATGTCGTGGCGAAAGTGTCGCTGGTCCGCTTTGAAAAGATTCCCGCCAGCACGCAGGACCTGGATCAACTGGTTCGCTGGCAGATGCGCAAGGCCGCGCCATTTCCCATCGAGGAGGCCCAGGTCAGCTATGTGTTCGGACAGCGCGCGACCGACGGGCAGGAACTGATCGTGTCGATCGCGCGGCGCAGTATCATCGAGGAGTACGAAGCGCTCTGCGCGCAAGCGGGCGCGCACGCGGGCCTCGTCGATCTCGCGACATTCAGCGTGATCAACGCTGTGCTTGCCTCCGGCGAGATTCCGGCGGCGGACTGGCTGCTGGTCAACGTGGCGGCCGATTCGGCGTCGATCGCGCTCCTGCGCGGTCCCCATCTGATCTTCTTCCGCAACCGTGCGGCCGAGACGGACGGAACCCTGGCCGATCTCGTTCACCAGACCGCGATGTACTACGAGGATCGTCTGCAGGGCGGCGGTTTTGCCCGGGTGCTGCTCGCCGGCGGGGCGGAGGCACGCGCTGCCGCCGATCTCGAACAGGTCCGAGACACTCTGGCCGAGCGGCTGACGACGCCCGTCGATCCGGTGGATCCGCGTGGGGCTGCCACGATCGCCGATCGGATCGTTGCGTCGCAGGGGCTGCTCAATACCCTGACGCCGCTCGTCGGTCTTCTCCTCCGAGACCGTCACACAGCAAAGGTGAGCGCGTGATCCGCACGAATCTGTCCACGCGGCCCTTCTACAACGAACGGGCGGTCCATTTCTACCTGCTCGTCGCTGCGCTCGTCGTCGTGGCTGCCACCGTGTTCAACGTGTCGCAGGCCAGGCGCTATCGACGCACCGACACCGCCCTGGCCACACGGGCCGACCAGGAGGAGGCCCGCGCCCTGGAGCTCGAGCGGCGGTCGGCGCGGCTGCGCGCGAGCGTGGATCCGCGCCGCATCGATGTCGCGGCGGCCGCCGCGCGCCAGGCGAACGAGCTGATCGATCGGCGCATGTTCTCGTGGACCGAACTGCTCAATCGCCTCGAGAGCACGCTGCCTGACGACGCCCACATCGTCGCGATTCGACCCAAGGTCGATCGAACGAAGGGCATCGTGCTGACGATCAACATCGTCGCGCACGAAGTGGACGATGTGGATCAATTCATGGAGCGGCTGGAGAAAACCGGCGCCTTCAGAAACCCGAGGCCCACCAACGAGCGGTTCAACGACCAGGGACTGTTCGAAGCGCAGCTCGAAACGGACTATCTCCCCGCGAGCGGCAAGCCCACGGCGGAAGCGGGAGCGGAGCGGCCATGACGCTCTTCCGCCGGATTCTGCACGAGAAGCGTCTGCTGATCCTGCCGATCGCGTTGGGTGTGGTGGCCAATATTGCCGCGTACGTGTTCTGGGTGCGGCCGCTGGAGCTCAAGTCGGCAGGTGTGACCGGCCGCGCGGCCAAGGCGCGTCTCACGCTGCAAGCGGCCGAGCGCGACAACACCGCCGCAACCGCGCTCGTCAACGGCACCTCGCGCGCCGACCAGGAGCTGTCGACGTTCTACGGCGGTGTGCTGCCAGGGGACCAGCCGTCCGCGCGGCGGCTGACGTACACCGCGTTGCCGGCGCTTGCCAAGAAGATGAACGTCAAGTTCCTCGAGCGGCGGACCGACGTCGATCCACCCAAACGCGACGACAAGGTGGCGCGGCTGAAGATCCGCACGGAGTTGCAGGGCGACTACGAGGACCTGCGGCAGTTCATCTACGAGCTCGAGAGCTCGCCGGAATTCGTCATCATCGACGATGTGACGCTCAGCCAGAACGATCCGGAGAAGCCGCTCACGTTGACGATCGAGCTGTCGACCTACTATCGGCTGGACGGCAATGGATCGTAAGCGCCGTCAGCAGATCCTGCTCGGCGTGCTGTTCGGCGTGCTGGCGATTGTCGTGTACCGCGCCTACAACCCACCACCTGCGGGCGAGCTCTCGTCGTCCAACGACACGGTGGCAGCATCTCGACGACCGTCGACGGCCGTGGCATCCGCACCCGACGTGCACCTCGACGCGCTCGATTCGGAGCGGCCCGGTCCGGTCTCGACGCATCGCGATCTGTTTCGTTTCAAGGCGAAGGCGCCGGCGGCGGTGCAGCGGCCGGGGCCCTCGCCGCTGGGACCCGGCGGTGGGGCCGCTCCGCCGACCGGGCCACCTGGTCCTCCGCCGCTGCCGGCGATCCCCTATAAGTTCATCGGTCTCGTCGAAGGACGGTCCGCGAAGAAAATCGCCGTTCTGAGCGATGGCCGCGGCATGCCCGTGCACGGGCGCGAAGGGGATATCATCGATGGCCGATTTCGAATAGTGCGCATTGGCGTTGAGTCGGTCGAGATGGAATATCTCGACGGACGCGGCCGCCAGACTATTCGGTTGACTGGGAGCGGCTCCTGAGAGCGCCAGGCGCCGACTGCAGATTGCTGACTATGACCAGACGGCTCGAGCCAGTTGTCATGATCCTCCTCGTGGCGCTCGTTGCCGGCGGCTGCGCCGCCACTCGCGCGTTTCGCGACGGCGACACCGCCATGCGCGCCGGCAATCTCGACGAAGCGGTAGCGCAGTACCGCAAGGCGGCGCTCGCATCGCCGGACAATCCGAACTACAAGATCGCTCTTGAACGGGCGACGCTGGCGGCCTCGCGATCGCACCTCGATAAAGCCCGCGAATTCGAGCAGAACGATCAGCTCGAGGCGGCGCTGGGCGAGTACAAGCAAGCCGCCGAGTACGACCCGAGCAACCGCCTGGCGGTCTCGAAGATCGCCGAACTCAAACGCACGATTCGCGATCGGGTGGAGGCGTCGCGCCCCAAACCGCCGATTACGGAGATGCGCGAGCGCGTGCGGGCGGCCTCGCAGGAGCCGGTGCTGAACCCCGCGTCGCGCGAGCCGTTGAATCTGAGTTTTCCGAATACGAGCCTGCGCGACGTCCTGAATTTCATCGCGAACGCCACTGGCATCAACGTCACGTACGACCGCGACGTGCAGGACCGCCTGGTGCAGATCAACCTCAACGGCGTGACGCTGGAACAGGCACTCAACCAGATCATGGCGATGAATCAGGTTGCGTACAAGATCGTCAGCGAGCGATCGATCTTCGTCTTCCCCGACACGCAGCCGAAGCATGCGGTCTACGACGAACAGGTCGTCCGGACGTTCTATGTCTCGCACGCCGATGCCACCGAGCTCACGCAGACGCTGAGCACGATCATCCGGCTTCCCGGCGTCGCGGTCGTCCCGGCCATCGTCGCCAACAAGACGGCCAACACCATCACCGTGCGCGCCACGGCGCCTGTCGTGCAGATCATCGAAAAGATCATCCAGCAGAACGACAAGCCGAGGGCCGAGATCGTCGTAGACGTCGAGATCCTCGAAGTCGACCGTTCGCGCACGAAAGTCTACGGGATCAACCTGTCGGACTACGCGCTCGGCACCATCTTTTCGCCGGAAGTCTCTCCCAACGCCACGACCACCACGACAGCCGGCGGAGCGACCGGCGGTGGAGGCACGGGCACTGTGGCCGGAGGCACCCAGACCTCGACGACCGCCGGGGTGTCCACTCCGCCGACGGGCGTCAAGCCGCCGCCGCCGTTCAATGTGAACACGATCTCGCGCGGCGTCAGCGCGGCGGACTTCTACCTGGCCGTTCCGACAGCGATCGTCAACTTCCTCGAGACCGACGCTCACACGCGCATCATCGCGAAGCCGCAGATTCGTGGCGCGGAAGGCGCGAAGTTCACGCTGAAACTCGGCGACAAGGTGCCGGTCATCTCGACGAGCTATACGCCGATCGCGACCGGCGGCGCGGGCGTGAATCCGTTGAGCTCGTACCAGTATCAGGACGTCGGCGTGAATCTGGATCTGACGCCGCGCGTGACGCTCGAAGGCGACATCCTCATGGATCTCACCGTCGAAGACACGTCGCGCAAGGCCGACGTCATCATCGCCGGCGTGAACATTCCGTCGTTCGGCCAGCGCACGGTGACGACGCGCCTTCGCCTGCGGGACGGTGAATCGAACCTGCTGGCGGGTCTGTTCCAGGAAAACACCTTCGATTCGATCAGGGGCTTTCCCGGCGCGATTCACGTGCCCGTGCTCAAGCAGCTGTTTTCCGGCAACAACAAGTCGAGCGATCAGACCGACATCGTGATGCTGCTGACGCCGCACATCGTGCGGACGCACGAGATCACCGAGGACGACCTGAAACCGCTGTACATCGGGTCGCAGCAGAATCTCGGCGTCGGTGGAGGACCTCCGCCGCTGATAGCGCCGCCGCTCGGCGAGGCCGCCCCCGCCGCGCCGCCGGTTGCGGCACCGGGCCCGCAGCCCGGGTTCGCGACCGTCACGCCGCCCGGAGAGATCGTGTCCGCGCCGAACCCCCAGCGCGGTCCCGGCGGAACGACCGTCGCGGCGCCGCCGGGGACCTCGCCAGTACCTGGAACGGTGCTCGTGCCGCCGCAACCGCCGCAGGCTCCACCGGCGGTGGTTCCGGTGCCGCCGCCCGAAACACCGGCACAGCCGGCCGCCCCTGCCGCGCAACCG